>JAEEOB010000009.1 GCA_016284045.1 Bacteroidaceae bacterium | reverse complement strand
CGCCCAGGATATCACTATCAACTCCAAGGAGGTGAATGTCGTTGTGGGTGAGAAAGTGAAAGTGGACTACTTCACCTATCCGCTTATGACGATGCACAACTCCGTCAGCTGGACTACCGAC
The DNA here is from genome assembly GCA_016284045.1 of Bacteroidaceae bacterium. Taxonomy (GTDB): domain Bacteria; phylum Bacteroidota; class Bacteroidia; order Bacteroidales; family Bacteroidaceae; genus UBA3839. The sequence continues at coordinate 33,002 of JAEEOB010000009.1, read as the reverse complement.
AACTCACACATCTGCACAGTCAACCGCGGCTACGTGAAAGGCGTGAGTGCAGGAACCACAACCGTGCATGCCCGTTGTTCCAACGGCAAAACTGCATCTGTGAAAGTATATGTGAAAAGCGTGAAGTGACATCTATCTCATGTGACTTCAAACGGCAGATAATATTAATGTCGTTCCCCATCTTTTAGCAGGCAGTGCCAAAACCTCTGGCATGGCCTGTTTTTCTATCTTCTTGTTTTGTCTTCTCGTCTTCTTTAAATTGAAGCAACTTGTTTTTTACTATTACATATTTCTTTATTTATTTGTGAAATTTGTGTGTGAAAAACGAGAAATTCGCGATTTTTCACCCAAGACTGATTTTTTTACGAAAAAAATTAGGGATAATTCAAAAAAAATCATTAAGTTTGCACAATTTTGTGCCCCTTTATGAAAAAGGGACTGTGTGAATTATACTTACGTGTGGATTTTTTCAAATCCATTCATTCTTTTAACTAAATCCAGTTTGCAATGACTGACATCGAGAAAGTTGATGGAGAAGTCGTAGAACTCCCATCAGAAGAGAACCCTACGGAGGCGGAAAACAACGCCACTGAAGATGCTGCAACTGAAACTGTTGCACAAGAGATTGAAGAAAAAGTGGAAGAAACACCGGAAGAGACACCTGCTGAAGATGCTGCTCCTGCTGAGGAGGAAGTACCAGCTGCAGAGGAAACTTCTGCTGCCGAAGAAGCACCTGCCACAGAAGAGGCAGCACCTGTTGCGGATGAAGACGCACCCGCACCTGAAGAGACTCCTGCCACAGAGGAAACTCCTGCAGAGTCAGCTGCTCCTGCTGAAGAGGAAGCACCAGCCGCAGAGGAAACTTCTGTTGCCGAAGAAGCACCTGCCACAGAGGAGGCTGCACCTGTAGCAGACGAAGAAATTCCTGCTGCAGAGGATAGTCCATCCACAGAAGATGCTGCTCCTGTTGCAGAAGAGACCGAAGCTGCAGATGAGAAACTCACGGTGGTTTATGAGACGAAGGAGGCTGTCATTGCAAGACTGAGAGAGCTCGCTGAGGGTGATGAGGAAGTAAGCCGTCAGGAGCGTGACTATCTGAAAGCTTCCTTCTATAAAATACACAAGCAGAACACCGAAGCGGAGTATGCCAAGTTTGTCGAAGAGGGTGGAAATCCTGATGATTTCAAACCGACAGTGGATAACGATGAGGCCGTGCTGAAGGAACTTCTTGCTGCCATCAACGCCAAACGAGCTAAAAACGCTGAGGCAGAGAAAGAGGAGCGTGAGGCCAATTATGCCAAGAAACTCGCCATCATCGATAAAATTAAGGGTATCCTCGAGAAACCTGAAGATGTGAACCGCGTGTATAACGACTTCAAGGCTTTGCAGCAGGAGTGGAATGAAATCAAGCTCGTGCCTCAAGACAAGGCAACAGACTTATGGAAGACTTATCAGCACTACGTGGAAATTTACTACGACACGCTGAAAGTGACCAATGAGTTACGTGCTTACGATTTCAAGAAAAACCTTGAACTCAAGACAGCGCTCTGTGAGCGTGCTGAGGCTTTAGCTGACATGGAGGATGTCATCGCAGCTGCAAAACAACTTCAGGGGCTCCATCAGGAATTCCGTGAGATCGGACCAGTGGAGAAAGACCTCCGCGAAGCGTTGTGGAACCGCTTTAAAGCTGCTTCCACCGTGGTGAACAAACGTCATCAGGAGTTTTTTGAGTCGAGAAAAGAGCAGGAAGGCGAAAATCTCGCCAGAAAAACCGCTATCTGCGAGCAGATTGAGGCTATTAATATTGATGAGCTCAAGACTTTCGCTCAGTGGAATCAGAAAACTGACGAAATCATTGCCCTACAGCAGGAATGGAAAACCATCGGTTTCGCTCCTCAGAAGATGAATGTGAAAATCTTCGAGCGATTCCGTGCTGCTTGCGACAATTTCTTCAATCACAAGTCTGAGTTCATTAAGAGTGTACACGAGAGTCTGAACGCAAACTACCAGCTTAAACTCGAGCTCTGCGAACAGGCTGAGGCACTTAAAGACAGCACCGACTGGAAGAAAACCACAGATGCCATCATCTCCCTCCAGAAAAAGTGGAAGGAGATAGGCACCGTGCCGAAGAAATACAGCGACGAAATCTGGAAACGGTTCAATGCCGCTTGCGACGCTTTCTTTGCAGCGAAGAAAGAAGCCAACTCAGCCGTCTTTGGCGAGCAGGAAGAGAACCTCAAGAAAAAGCAGGCGATTATTGACCAGCTTGCAGCAATCGACCCTGAGACAGAGGAGGGTGACTTCCGTCCAAAACTCCGTGAGGCTCAGGATGAGTGGAACCAGATTGGCTTTGTGCCGTTCAAGCAGAAGGAAACTATCTACAAAGCCTTCCGAGCACAGATGGACCGTCTGTATGGCGCACTTAACGAGACTGCGTCAAGACGCAGAATCAACCGCTTCAAGAGCGAGGTGAAAGACACCGACGGACGTGTGAAGGATAAGCTCATCCGTCAACGCGATATCCTCACCAACGAAATCAAGACTTACGAGAATAACCTCGGGTTCCTTTCCATCTCTTCTAAGTCGAAGAACGGCAACGCACTCGTGGAGGAAATCAACCGTAAGATTGAGAAGCTTAAGGCAGAACTCAAGGAGGTGCAGGAGAAAATCAGGGCACTCAACGAGAAACAGGATTGACACAATCCTTTCTTCTTAACATATAAGAGGATGAGTAATTCGCTCATCCTCTTTTATTTTTAATGATTTCTTTTTCCACAACGAATCAATGCGAATCTTAACGAATAAAATTAATTGATTTTTTTCTAGAACGAATCAATACGAATCTGTACTCTAAGTTTGCAGCACGAATAATATCTTTTTAAAATGTTTGTGAAAAAATCACATTCTTGCTTTCTGCTTTTCTCCGGCACCTGAACCGCGGTATTTGCTTCGTGCCTCGTTGAATTTCCAGGTGAGGTCGATTGTGAACGTACGGCGGGCGGGATTGAACGAGGTGATTTCGCGTATGCCATAGACGGTTGCGCTGGTCTTGCTGCTGTTGAACAGGTCGCCGCAGCGTATATCGGCTGTGAGTGTTCCGAGCCTGTGGAGATTGAAATCACGCTGCACGCCGACAGATGTGTTGAGACGGGTTTTGGTTACACGGAAATTATCGTAATCGCCTTTCGATGACCATTGCGCCGAGATATTCAGCCTGTAGCTGTGTGGCAGCTCGATGTCGTTCTGCCATGCGAGTGATAAGTACGGACGGCTGAGCGTGATGGTGGATCCGTCGGCACATGGGGTCTTGTAGTTCTGGAAGATGGCGTAAAGGCTCCAGATGGGATGCCAGCATCCGATGACCGGACGCAGCGACGGAACAATCGTCAGACGGTTGTACTGCTCTTTGGTGTTGATGGGGCGTATGAGGCTGATAAGCGGATCATCGGAACCCGGATAAGGTTCGGTGGACAACGTCTCTGTGTTTTTTGTACGCGCATAATTAACACTCAGGTTCATCCATTTGTATGCGCCGTTGAGTACAAGACTATGCGTGTAGGTGGGTTTCAGATAGGGATTGCCACTTTGGTAGGTGTATCGGTTGATGTAGATTGTGGAACTGGTGAGGTTGCTGTAGTTAGGACGCTGTATGTCACGCCTGTAAGATAAGGAGAGTTGCACTTTCCCGATAGGGGCAGAGATGACTGCTGTGGGAAACCAGTCGCCGTAGCTGCGGCATGTCTCATCCTGACGCACGCCGAAGTTGTAGTAGTCGTTTGAGAGGTGCTCATAGCGCAATCCAACCTGTGCGAATACCTTTCCGAATGCCCTTCCATATTCTGCGAAAGCCGCTGCCGACGATTCATTGATTTCTGTGTCGGTGGATTTCACGGGAACGGACTCGCTGGCTGTGAATGTGTAGGCGTCGGTGCGGTGGTTGTGGGAGTATTCACCGCCCAAAGAGAGTGTTCCATTCCAAAGCGGATATCCCAGGACAAGCTTGGAAGCCCAGAAGCTGTTGCTGCTTTTGGTGTTGCTCTCAATGCTGCGCACAACGGAGCTGCCGTCTGTCGGAACAGTTGTCTCAGTGGTGCTTCCCGGCTCTTCAGTCCGATCGAACAGTCCGTCGATATTGAAGTCGATGCTCATCTGGCTTATTTTTCCGTTGTAGTAGGCGTTGAAGATATGTTTGCGGAAACGGTTGTCCTGTCGGATGTCACTCTCCGAGCGCTCTGTGAAAACACCGTTTTCGTAATTGTCGGTTTTAAACAGGCTCCTGAAATCATAACTTGGATGACGGTCGTATTTGTAGAAAGCACCGAAGCTGTGGTTTTCATTCAGCATATAGTTCACTTGCAACTGAGGCGACCATCCTTTCCATACACCTTTGGATTCCTGGGTTGAATGACCTGCATATTGGTCAGGCCCCACGAAATACATCAGGTCGTTTTCCTGCAGTGATTTTGAATGACCATAACGGCCTGCCCAGAACGAGCCGGTGATGTCCAGCCCGCCGGTGCGGTAGTTCACGTCAAGGTTGTTCGTGATGGTGGTGCCATACTGATAGACGCCACCGGCATTGTCCTGAAAACTGAAGCCTTCACCCTGGGCTTTTTTCAGCTGGATTCGAACCACTGCCTTTGTGGATGCGGCATACCGGGCACCTGGATTCTGTACTACCTCCACATATTGTATCTGGTCGGACCGCAGGCGTGAGAGTTCTTTGGCATCAAGCACCCGGCGCCCGTTGATATATACCTCTGCATCTCCACGACCCAGCACTTTCACTGCTCCATCGCGCTCAGCCTCGAGTGACGGCACTTTTGACAGCATGTCGCTCACGGTTCCGGCTTTCTCTAAGATTGTGCCTTCGACGGTGGTGCGCATGGCGTCTCCCTTCACATGAGTCCGTGGCAAAGTCCCTTTTACCACCACTTCGTTGAGCATCCTGGAATCTACAGACATCTGGAATGTCAGTCCGTCTGCCTCATGGATTTTTACGTATTGAGTCTCATATCCTATACACGACAGTTTCAAAAGACCGTCGTTCTTGTCGGTCACAACCCTGAACATGCCCTGGTCATCGGTCACTGAGCCTTGAACAAAAGCAGAGTCGGGGAGTGACAGCAACACTACATTCACGTAGGGCATCGGGTCACCGTTTTCGTCTATCACTTTTCCGCTCACGTCCAATGTGCTGGCGGAACTCATCACTGTCATCATCAGCGCAGCCATCAATGCTGCCATTCTCATTCTTCTCATTTTGTTAGAATTATATTTTGTTATTAATAACTTGAATTTTCTCTACAACTTATATTCTAATATTTCTACAACGAATCTATGCGAATTTAAACGAATGGATTAAAATACTTCTTTTCTAAATCTTTATCATCTCATCATCAAAAGAAAATACACTGTTCACTATTAACTATTCACTGTTAACTTATAAGAATTCTTCATTTTTTCTAATTCTTTATACTGACTCCGCCTAAAACGTTGCTGGCAATGACATGGAGGCAGGGAGCATTGTCGCGGATGGTGCAAGTTGTCTCATTGCCCACACCGCCTATAAAACTGCGGCTCTTTACAACAACGTTTACCGAGGCAGGAACAATCAGTTCCACACCACCCATAAAGGTTTGGATATCGATTTCCTCGTCTTCACTGATGACGGCATTGCTTAGGTTCAGCCGGATACCCCCGCAATAGGCTTCCAGACGTGCACCGTGGAACGCTTCGCCTTTATAGATGTATTCATCGCCTCCGAAACTTGTCTTGCAGCAGATGCGTTTACCTTCTTCACCGTCAGGAACCGGCCGTTGCAGCCACTGGTCACGGTTGCGTCTGAAACTGCTGATGATGAGCCGGACACCAATAAATAACAGCAACAATGGTGCGATGTATGCCGTCCATGGCTGTTGCCAAAGCCAGTCAATACGGATGATGTTCCACATGTTAGCTAACATCATCAAGCCTGTCACGATGCAAATAATACCAATCATTGTTCTTCTTGTCATAATATGATTTGTTTGTTTTAAAAATGTAAATCTGAAATCTTGTTGTTCTAAAAAACTATAGTCTCGTCTTATCGTCATCTTTTCTTCAGAAAAAACAGTCTGGTTGCGAATTACGAGTGCAAAGTTACGGTGACTTTTAAACAGCTCCAAAAAAAAGGGATATTCAGCCCTTTTATGTGACGAGTGACGGTGAAAAATGGGATAAATGGCGGATTTGTGACGAATGGTTTGGTTTTTCAGTAGATTTATTGTATTTTTGCCGACTGTATGGAAAAAGGAAGAAAAGAAACATTCACGATACGTGTCATCAGCACCAGCTTCACCATTCTGGCATTGATGGTGTTCAAACCCTTCGGGCTTGAGGCATGGCAGTGGCAGGCATACGCACATCTGCTGATAATGGGGCTGCTGGGAGTCGGTGTCTGTTTTGTGACAGAGGGCATCTTGAAATATCTCATCAGGATGCCAAGATCCTACGAACAAGGGGTGGGATATATCATACGCCGGAATCTGTGGTTCCAAATCATCAACACATTGCTTATTACTTTGATGATTTGTCTGTACAGGCATTGGTTCTTGAGTGATAAGGTGGAGAGCAACCACCTATCGTGGATTAACTTCGTTGAAACCTTGCTTATATTTGCTTTCTGCTCGTTCGCCATCGGTCTTTACTGGCGGTTTAAGTTCCGTAGCCGGTTTCTTGCGGCAGAACTGGAGGAAACCAGGCAGTTGAATGAGCGGTTGCAGATGTTACAGCAGCACAATGTGCAACAAAAAAAGGAAACACATAAGGCTGAAGACTCGAATATGGAGGATGAACCGGTTTCTTCAACGGAAGAAACAGATAAAAAACGGTCGTTTCCTAAGTTATCTGCCGACATAGTGCTTTCAGGCACGACCAAAGAGAAGATAGACCTTCATGTTTCCAATCTTTTATATGTTGAGGCGGTTGGAAACTATGTGAAGGTGTATCGGATTGCCGATGAAGGCAAGGTGCGTAATGATATGCTGCGTGCCACATCCAAGCAGATAGAGGATCAGCTGAGTGACTATCCGATGATTGTACGTTGTCACAGGGCATTTCTCGTCAACCTGCATCAAGTGGAGAAAATTGAGTCAAAGGGTGGGGTTATGCAGCTAATTATCAGGCATTGTCACGAATCGCTACCTGTCTCTCGCAGCAACATGCAACAAGTGAAGGAGGCTATCAAAGGGGTGTGACGTTTAATTAAAAAATCATAGTTTATTTATTATTAAACTAATCCTCTCCCAGCAGCATCTTGGCTATATGATAATATTCGTTTGGACAGATATCTTTGGGAAGCAGCCGGTTGTAGTCGGAAATGTTGTCTGGTGTCCCTTCACGTTCAAACAGTTTTTTTACGAATGTGATATGCTCCTGGATGATGATGTCTTCCCATTTCAGATCGCCTGTTTCCACAAAACTTCTCAGATGTCCGAAGATAGTGGATGGCACCAGCATCCGTTCAGCGGCTATCTCGTTGTAGTTCATACCTGAACGGAACATTTCCAGTGAGACACGTTGGGTGGTGCCTTTCGGCTCACGTTTTTTCTTTTCCGGTTTCTGACTGGCGGTGTTGCTGCGGCTCCTGCTTCTGCTTTTTTTGACAAATTCCTCTTCAGGCAACACGGCGAGGGCTTTATCGTGGAGGAAAGCGTTCACGCTGAAGTCATGATGGGCGAGTTGGGCAAGTGTGTAGCATTTCAGGCGGAGTTCGAGCACAAGCCGTTCGAATGAGTTCTCATAGCGTTTCAAAGTCTGTTTGTTGCCGATTTCCAGATTTCGGCTTCGGTTAACAAGCCCTGTGAGGTGGCTGCACAGGTATGTGTTGAAATAATCGGCAGCCTTGCGGATGCGCTCCTGAAGATGGGCATCCTCCAGTTTCTCTCCGTTCTGGCTCAAGAGACGGACATACTGCTGTCGGAATTTCTTAGCCACACCTGTTAGTTTCGTTTCGATGTCACGGCTTATTTCCATCCAAGCTTTAGCTAAGTCAGCATATTTGCGGAACAGAAATTCGTTGAACACGCGGGTTGTATCGTTCACGCAGCTAACCAGTTTGCTGAATCCGAACTGCTCGTCGAGCAAGGAATGGAAATAGGCGGTTTTCAACTCTTCAAACTGGCTGTAGGTATTCTCGGCAGAGGATAATTCTTTGTCGATAAATTCAACAACCGCCTTATCGGTGGCAAGCGACTTCACATAAAGCGGATTGGACAGCACCAGTCCTTCTAAGCTCCTGCAACGGCTCAGTGCCACATACACCTGTCCTGGAGCAAAGCTGTAGTTTATGTCGAGAATGGCATGGTCGAATGTCAGTCCCTGGCTTTTGTGGACGGTGATAGACCAAGCCAGCCGAAGCGGAAACTGACGGAAATGCCCAATTACTTTCTCCTGGATATTCTTGCTCTTTTCATCGATTTCGTATTCCGTGTTTTCCCATTCAGCCATCTCCACGCTGATGGGCTGCGGGTCATTGTTTCCCTGCACGAGGATTCTGTTGTCGCCGAACCCCACCACTTTGCCGATTTTTCCATTGAAATAGCGTTCGCCGCCGCTGTCGTTGCGGATGAACATCACCTGTGTGCCCAGTTTGAGCTCCAGGGATTTGGCGGCAGGGAAAGAGTTCTCGGGGAATGTGCCTTCAACCACACATTCAAAAATCCGGCTCATGCCGGGAAGCATCGACAATTGCTGCTGGTTGTACTGGTCGGCACGGTAGTTGTGGGTGGTAAGCCTGATATACTCATCCTGGGCGGGTGGCTGGAAATTGGGAATGTACCGCTGGTTCAGCGCATTGATGGTGGTATGGTCGAGGTGGCCGTCGCGGATGTTCGACAGCAGACGGATGAAATGATCGTCTTCCTGGCGGTATATCTTTTTCAGCTCAATCGTGACGTATCGAACCTGCTGAAGGGCTTTGCTGCCGAAAAAATATTGGGTGTCGTAATAGTCCTTCAGTATATCCCATTCCTGGTCGTTCGCCACGGGAGCCAGCTGATGGAGGTCACCAATCATCAGCAGCTGCACGCCGCCGAATGGCTTGCTGTGGTCGCGGTGCTGACGGAGCATCTCGTCGATGGCATCTAAGAGGTCGCTCCTCACCATGCTGATTTCGTCGATGATGAGTAGGTCGAGTGTGCGGAGGATGCTCTTCTTCGTCTTGCTCATTGTGAAGTAGCGCTTTTCCCGCTTCATCTTGCTGTCTGGAACGTGGATGCCGATTGGCAGCTGGAAAAACGAATGGATGGTCACACCGCCGGCGTTGATGGCAGCTACGCCAGTAGGAGCCACCACCACCATACGTTTGGGCATCTCCGCACGAAGTTTTTTCAGAAACGTGGTCTTGCCCGTGCCTGCCTTACCCGTGAGAAACATACTCACGTTTGTGTCCTTAATGAATTTCCATGCCAGTTCCAGCTCTTTGTTTGATTCCATCGGTGCATTTGTTTTCAGTTGCATAGTCTGAATATTTTGAATATTTTAAACATTCTGAATACTCAGATTATTCCGATTATTCTGATAGTTAAAATAACTTCCGGATTAAATCTTCCCGCCCTATCTGTCTCAGCTCACGCATAATCTTTTGCCGTTCCTCGCGCTTGTACCAGAAGAAGAACATCCTTTGTTTTTGTTTTTCGGCTGGGCTTTTGGCGGAGAAGACAGGCTTCAACGTGTAGGGGTCGAGCCCCGTGTACCACATCTCACTGCTGATGGTCATGGGGGTAGGGGTGAAGTCCTGCACCTGCTCCAGACGGAAGTCGAGAGCTTTGGTAATCACGGCGAGCTCAGCCATGTCGGCTGTGGTGCAGCCGGGGTGGCTGCTGATGAAATAGGGAATGATCTGCTCGTGTAGGTTGTGCTTCCTGTTGATTTGGTCGAAAAGCTCCTTGAATTCGTAAAACAACTTGAACGACGGCTTGCGCATCAGCTGAAGCACATGGTCGCTCGTGTGCTCAGGTGCCACTTTCAACCGTCCGCTCACGTGGTTCACAATCAGCTCTTTGGCATATTCACGATTCACGCCATTCATTTTGCCGTTCCCCGTGTCGTGAAGAATCAGGTCGTAGCGTACACCGCTGCCCACGAAGCTTTTCTTGATGTTCGGCAGGGCATCCACGCTGTGGTAGATGTCGAGCAGCTGGCTGTGGTCGGTGTTCAAGTTCTTGCATACTTTCGGATGTATGCACGACGGACGGGCACACTTATGACAGAGTTCAAGGCTCTTCCCGTGCATGGCATACATATTTGCGCTCGGACCGCCCAGATCGCTCAGGTAGCCTTTGAAGTCGGGCATCGACGTGATGGCTTTCACTTCTTTCAGGATGCTGTCCTTGCTCCTCGACGTGATGAACTTACCCTGATGCGCGGAGATGGTGCAGAACGCACAGCCGCCGAAGCAGCCACGATGCAGGCAGACAGAGTGTTTAATCATCTCGTATGCGGGAATCCGTTTGCCTTTGTATTTGGGGTGGGGCAGACGGGTGTAAGGCAGGTCGAACGATCGGTCCAGCTCATCCTGGCTCATTGGCTGATAGGGCGGGAACACCACCGCATATTCATCGTCGCCATACTGCTGTATGATACGCCGGGCGGCATATTTGTTCGACTCCTCTTCGATATGCCGGAAATTCTCCGCCTGACTGCGTTTGTCGTGCAGGCACTCCTGATGACTGTGCAGCACGATGTCGTCAGGACGGATGCCTCTCGGAATCTCCTTCTCTTTTAGCAGCATCACAGTCTGTTTCTGAGGATGACGTAGCAGCAGGTTACGGAATGAGCGCACATCGGTGTCTCGGTCCTCAAACTCTTCTGCAAGCAGCTCGCAAAGCGACTCCATCGGCTTCTCGCCCATGCCGTAAATCAGCAGGTCAGCGCCGCTGTCGCAGAGGATGCACTTGTGAAGTCTGTCGCTCCAGTAGTCGTAATGGGTCAGGCGTCGCAGCGATGCTTCGATGCCTCCAAGCACTACCGGTACGTCGGGATAGAGTTTTTTCAGAATTTGGGTATATACAATCGTCGGATACTCAGGACGGAGGTCGTGACGGCCGTCGGGTGAATAGGCATCCTCGCTGCGCAGCCGTCTTGCAGCCGTGTATTTGTTCACCATCGAGTCCATGCAGCCCGGAGAGATTCCAAAAAACAGGCGCGGACGGCCAAACTTACGGAAGTCGCGGAAATCACCGTGCCAGTCGGGCTGAGGCACTATCGCCACTTTCAGCCCGAACGTCTCCAGCAGCCGTCCGATAACCGCACAGCCGAATGACGGATGATCAACGTAGGCATCACCGCTCATCAATACCACATCAACCGCATCCCATCCCCTGAGATGTGCTTCTTTCTTTGTGGTTGGCAGCCAGTCCGTCAGTTGTAATGTCCGTTGTTCCATCAGCTGTTTTTCTATAAAAACTGATTATGACCTTTATAATCCTAGGAATTCCTAGGCAATCCTATATAATCCTTGAAAATCCTAGAGAATTGCGTCCCGTATCAGCGTGTTTATCATCCGTTGGTCGCTGATGGTCTCAAGCGGGAAGCCGAACAGCGTGACATTGCCGTTCTTAACGCCTGCCACACCATGACCAGCAAACTCCACCATTATCTCACTGCCCTCAGGAGCAATGAGGATGTCGGGTTCTGGCACACAGTACATTTCGCTGTTCATCTCGCGGTAGATGTCGAACAGTCCGTATTTGCCGCTCAGCTGACAACGGTCGGTCAGACTGCCTGAGCTGCTGATACCAAAACGACCTGAGATTGTTCCGCTTTTCATCATGTTCGCACCACTCAAAATAACCTTCCCGCCATTGGAGGCAAAATTTGCCAGACGGCTCACGCTCTGATCATTGAATTCTTTCTGAACACCGTAAATCATGTCGATGATGCGGTAGTTGCTTAAATTACCTGTCTGATTGAATACCTGCTCACTAACCGACGTGAACGAATGACCGTTAGTCAGCATGCCTTCACCATGGATGCATGGGTAATCGAAAGTGTTTCCCATAATCACTTTGCCTTCCAACTCACTTCCACTGTAGCCTAAGCCGTCAACCTCTTCAGATCCCATTGTTGATTTTGTGAACACTTTCTGCCTGCCGCAAAAACCGGCGAAGGCACCATATTGTACGCCGGGGTCTTTGTCAAGCAGAAAACCTTGCTCGGTCTCTGTGTTAAACCATGCCGGTCCTTCCAGTCGGGTAAAGCCATTCACAATCAATGCCGTGCCATTGTTGCGTGAAGAGATGCCCGCACTTAATATCTCCGACGGGAAACTCTGTCCTCCATCGTTAAGTGCGCATACTTTAAATGAATATACTATATCGGGTGTCAGTGGAACGGTCAGTGATGATCCTCTTACCACCTGACCGTTGTCGAAGCCGTAACGGCCTTTGCGAGTATAAACCACGTAGCTGGTTGCAGTTGCGCTCGGCTCAAGTGGGTCGTTGACTGGTGTCCAGGATAGTGTAGCCTCGTTGCGGTCCTCGTTCAGCTGGACTGCAAAGTTGGTCACGGGCAATGGCTCCACCACGTATGGCTTGTTGTGCATCGAGCAGACATAGCGCAGTACACTTTTATAAATCGAGCGGCAAAAATCAAACTTGAACTGTGGGTCGTAGCCCAGCCTCATGTCGGCGAAATTCTGGTGCGACAACATTTCGAAGATGATACCAGGCACGTCGGGTGCACGGCTCTCGCCATAGTCTCGGTTCCACAGCCCCCGAACCGAAAAATGATATTTCTGCATGTCGCGGTCCACACCCTCGTAGAGCAGGCTGGCGAGATCTCGGCTTGTGTAGCGGTCCATGCCGCTGGCTAGTACGCCATCGTTATAGTCGGTCGTGCAAATCGACAACGGACCGATCAAACCGTCGCTCTTAGAGAATCCGGCATCGGTGTGGAATGCCATGCAAACCTCAATTGGTACTTTCCTGCCGTCGCGGTTGGGGATATATACGCTGCCGCCGCCCACCTCGTTCGTGCTTTTTGGACGGCTGTAGATGTCGCTGCGGTATTCGTCGCCTTCAATCGAGGCAAAGCAGCTGTCGGGCATCCCGCTCCACTGCGCTGAGTATTTCGCGCCTTCAGCCCAACGGGGAAGACCGCTCACGCTCCCGCCACGGACGATGTTGCCCATACCGCTGCCGAAACGGACGGCATCGGCACTCACTGTCTGCCCCTTCCGCCGGCAGATGTTGCTCAACACTATCTTGCCGTTGTCGTTCATTCCCTGAAGGAATTCAAACTCACCAAGCAGCACCCACATGCCGCCGCCCATGCGCTGGTTCACCTTCACCTCACTCACACCTCCGGCATGGTGAATCTCATAGACCACGTCCTCCGCGCTGTTCTTAAACGACTGATACGATACATACACCGGATATTTCCCTGATTTAGGGATGTCGGGAATCCACTGCACCAATGCCATCTCGCTCGCACGCTTCGATGGCTTCACTGATTTGATCTGACGGCAGTTGCCTTTGCCGAACGGACTGTCATTACCAGAATAGATTTCCTGGGCGTGGCGGAAACCAGGAAGGGGGCTGTTCTCCCATTCATCCTCGTTCATCGCCACCTCGAAATATTTCATATCCTCATCCTGGTCGAGATCCACAATCTCCTCGGCGTTCTGCCAGAAGTGGTCACGGGTGGTGAACACGGTGGCGCCGGCATTCTCCAGCATTGGAATAATATAGGGTATGACGAATGTTTGAGAGAACAAATCCTCGGTGGTGCAGAACAGACGCGGACGCATCCACACCCATCCGCCTTTTTTCGCGTCATAGTAGCGGCCGTGGCTCTGACATAGACTCAAATGATGACCGTCGAGGCCTTTAGATATCTTGTAGGGACGAGACAGATTGGTCACCCATCGGTCATCATCTTCATCATGTTCTTTTCTCCAGGCTTTACTTTTGTCAGCTTTGCCACGGCGGATGGCATTCGGCACAAGATATTCTATGGGCCTTCCGTCAGCCTCAATGCTCAGCTTATATTTTTGAAATTCTTCAGGCAGACACCCCTGGATATCGTTGTACATCTTGGCAACGATATCATCTGTGAAATACATGTTGTCAGCACCGCCTGTTAGTACCAGTTTGATAGCCGATTTGCGTTCATTCACCTCCATCGACTTTACAGAGGCTTTCCGAACACGGCTGTTGCCAGGAAGGCTGTAGCTGCTCAGAAAATTTTTCACATGCTCCTCCGCACTCTGACTGAATGATGCCAATGCACACAGCATCAGTAGTATGAATGTTATTTTCCGTTTCATTCCTAATTTAGCCTTTCTTCTTTCTTTATTTTTAGTTTTTTCCCTTTTTTATGAGTTCCTAGGAAATCCTAGGTTATCCTATGCAATCATAGGGAACCCCTGACACCTCGCAGGGATACAACTCCCATTTTCTAAAAGAAAATTAACTCCCATTTCTGAAAGAAATTAACTCCCATTAGAACAATTAACTCCCCTTTAAATTCTCAACTATATCTTATATTTCACCGTTGCATATCCCACCAGATGGTCGTATCTGCCTCCAAAAGGGCGGTGATATACATACACGCAGTATTCATTTTCTGTCTGATGAAAACACCCCTCGGTCTCTGCCACACTGCCGCGGGAGTAGCCATTGGGAACGAATATATACTGATAATTATACGACCCCTGTTTCAACGGTACGGAAATCATATATGCTCCCCGCTCATCATCGTAGAACATCTCATAGTCTTCTGTGTAGCTGTTGTAGGTCAGGTCACCGTTCAGATACACCTTTCCACCTTCGATTTCCGGCATGTCGAGCTGGAAATGGGTGATGAAGTAGTCGCTTTCTGTGGCGTTATCCACGTTGTCGCCATTACGGACCAAGAAACGGCCGTCCTGGTCTTGATCGTAAATGTAGTTGCGGCGTTGTTCATCCGTCATGATTGTGGCATGATAATATGGTTCGTGGTAACTCATGCTCTCCACACGCATGGTGGGAACATATTCATCCAAAATTTCAAAACGACGGTATTCGTTGCCAGCGGGGAAGATTAAATCTCGGTCATGATCATATAATAACTCAGTTGATCGCATGTTGCTCGGACGGCCCACATCCACGCGGGTGTCCCACCGGCGGTTCTGAAGTACTACGGGACGGAGCTCTTCTTCTGGACGGTGGACATCGTAGTTGAAATAATTGATGCCGATGCTCACCTGCTGATGACTCGCATACTGGTCGATGTCGGTGTTGGGAGTGACGGAGAGTGAGGCATCCACCCGACGGTCCAACACAGAGAAACAGGCACGTGCCACGGGCTCATCGTCACCGTCCTCCATGATGTCAACTATGAAATTACCGCTCACCTTCAACCGGACATCCTCGTTAGGAAATACGAGGCTGTAGTGGTTGTAGAGCATTGTCGTGTTCATCGAAGGATCGTAATTCTCAATAGGACGGTCGTTGAACCCGTCGAGATATTCGTTCTCAAGCAGGTCGCTGGGAGTCCAGTCTGCATTGCAGTGGGTGATGTGGTATGTACGCCGAACGTATGTGTGCTGCATGTCGTCGAAGCTGATTTCCACTTTGTTGTTACCTCCCAGGGGCACAACGGGTGGATGATCCCATATACCATTCACTTCCACTCTCAATGTTTTCAGATTCTCAACAAACACACCATTCACCTGTGCCCTCATTCCGAAGGCACAGGCAAACAATGCTAATGTATAAATAATCTTCCTCTTCAAAATTTCGTTTCGTTTATGATGTGAAAACGCGCTATTGTATGTCTTGTAACTAATCAAAAAACTGTAATCAGCCCGCTATTAATACGTTTCATAAATACTTTAAAACGCATGAAATAACCGTAGAACTTGTAGAGACTCCCGGTGGGGTGTCTAAATAAAACCGTAATCAGCCCGTTTCCAAATCAAATATTCTATCAACTATCAATCAAAAACAGAAGTAGTTCTTCGCGTTGTTATAACTGATATCCTCAATCATCTGGTTCACGCGCGCTGCCTCATAACCCGTGTAAGGCACTTCACCGTTCTCGATGTCAGTTGCCACGAGATTACAAAGAATCCTGCGGAAATACTCATGACGAGGGTAGGATAGGAACGAGCGTGAGTCGGTGAGCATACCCACGAAACGGCTCAGCAGACCAAGCAGTGACAGGGCATTCATCTGCTTCTGCATACCGTCCTTCTGATCGAGGAACCACCAACCGCTTCCCCATTGGATTTTGCCTGGACACGATCCATCCTGGAAGTTACCAAGCATCGTGGCGAGCACTTCGTTTGCACAAGGGTTGAGGTTGTAGAGGATGGTTTTTGCCAGCTTGCCTTCTGCGTTCAGACGGTCGAGGAACTTCGAGCATTTCTTGGCGGTGTTGAACTCACCGATGGAGTCGAAACCAGTGTCTGGACCGAGCTGTTTGAACATCTTCGAGTTATTGTCGCGGATGGCACCATAGTGGAACTGCTGTGCCCAGCCTGCCTCTGCGTCCTGGACGGCGAAGATATACATCATCGCACTTTTGAACTTCATGATCTCCTCTTGGCTCAATGCCTTGCCGCCATACACTTTCTTAAAGATAGCTTTGATTTCTGCCTCGGTGTAGTCCTCAGCATAGAACTCTTCAATGCCGTGGTCGCTCAGCTTGCAACCCATCGACGCGAAGAAGTCGTGACGCTTCTGAATCGCGTCGATATAGTCGTTGAAATCCTTGATGCTCACACCACTCACCTCAGAGAGCTTGTCAACGTAAGCCTTGAAATTGCTTGGCACTTCAACTGCCATTGCCTTGTCGGGACGCCATGCGGGTAGCATACGGGTCTCCATTGTCGGGTCGGCTGCCACCTGCTTGTGGTATTCCAGAGAGTCAACCGGATCGTCGGTGGTGCATACAATCTCCACGTTGTAGTGCTTCATCAGGCCACGGGGAGTGAATTTCGGGTCATTCTTGATTTGCTCGTTACATTCATCGTAAATCTCGCGGGCAGTCTCGGGATTCAGGGTCTTCTCTATGCCGAATGCGGTTTTCAGTTCCAGATGGGTCCAGTGGTAGAGCGGGTTGCGGAACGTGTAAGGCACGGTCTCTGCCCATTTCTCGAACTTCTCCCAGTCGCTTGTGTCCTTTCCGGTGCAGAACCGCTCATCGACACCGTTACTGCGCATGGCGCGCCATTTGTAGTGGTCTCCTCCAAGCCATATCTGGGTGATGGAGTCAAAACGTTTGTTCTCTGCCACCATTTGTGGCACAAGGTGACAATGATAGTCGATAATCGGCATTTTCTTGGCATGCTCGTGATACAGCTTCTGAGCGGTCTCTGACTGCAAGATGAAGTTGTCGTCCATAAATTTCTTCATGTCGTTGCTTTTTTAAGTGTTAATTGTTTGTTTTTATTCCTTTTTATCAGTAATGTTTTCCAATTATTGCAAATTTAAGCATAATTTTTGGTTTTATGCCTATCTTTTCAAAAATATTAATTAATTTTGCAAATAAATCAGACTAACTAAACATTAAAAACGAATTATTATGGCATTAAAAGCATTAAACGCCCGCACTGCTCCTAAAAGCAAGGCACCAGAGAGAATCATTCAGTTTGGAGAGGGCAATTTCCTCCGCTGTTTCGTTGACTGGATCATCTACAAGATGAACCGTAAGACCGACTTCAACTCATCTGTTGTCGTTGTGCAGCCGATTGAGCGTGGTATGGTGGATTGGCTCAACGGCCAGGACTGCCTCTATCACGTAAATCTCCAGGGACGGCAAGACGGCAAGCCTGTGAACAAACTCCAGCGTATCGACTGCATCAGCCGAGCCATCAATCCTTATTCACAGAATCAGGCGTTCCTCGCTCTCGCCGATCAGCCTGAAATCCGCTTTGTCATTTCCAACACCACGGAAGCAGGTATCGCTTTCGACCCCTCATGCAAGCTCTCCGACGCGCCGGCATCCAGCTATCCGGGCAAGCTCACCCAGCTGCTCTATCGCCGCTTCCAGACGTTCAAGGGCGACCGCACAAAAGGACTTATCATCATGCCGTGTGAGCTGATTTTCCTAAACGGACATCATCTTAAAGAATGTATCTTCAAGTACATCGAACTCTGGAAGGACGACTTCGGTAAAGACTATGAGAAGTTCAAGAACTGGTTCACCAAGTACTGCTATGTTTGCGCCACGCTCGTTGACCGCATCGTACCTGGATTCCCTCGCAACGAAATCAAGCAGATCCAGAAGAAAATATGCTATGCCGACAACCTTGTCGTGCAGGGTGAGATTTTCCACCTCTGGGTCATTGAGAAGCCGGAGAACATGTCGATAGCACAGCTGCGTAAGGAGTTCCCGGCAGAGAAGGCAGGCCTGCATGTGCTGATAGCACCGAGCGAGAAGCCTTACCATGAGCGTAAGGTGACGCTCCTCAATGGTCCGCACACAGTGCTCTCACCTGTGGCTTACCTCTCCGGCGTGAACATCGTGCGTGACGCCTGCAATCATCCGGTCATCGGCAAATATATCCACAAGGTGCAGTTTGAGGAGCTTATGGAGACGCTCAACCTCCCGATGGATGAGCTCCGCAAGTTCGCCGGCGACGTGCTTGAGCGCTTCAACAACCCGTTCGTTGACCATCAGGTGACATCCATCATGCTCAACTCCTTCCCTAAGTACGAGACGCGCGATCTCCCGGGCGTGAAGACTTACCTCGAGCGTAAGGGTGAGCTCCCGAAAGGACTGGTGTTCGGACTGGCTGCCATCATCACATATTATAAAGGTGGTAACCGTGCTGACGGAGCACCTATCCAGCCAAACGACGCACCTGAAATCATGCAGCTGCTTACAGACCTCTGGGCAACTGGAGACACACAGCGTGTGGCTGAAGGTGTTCTCGCTGCCGAGAATATCTGGAAAGAGAACCTCAACAACACCGTTCCCGGTCTCACCGCCCTCGTTAAGCAATACCTCGACCTCATCCAGGAGAAAGGAATGCTTGAGGCAGTGAAAACAATCCTCTGATTCAATTTTCTCTTCAAATACCCCGCGGATGCATGAGTTCATGCATCCGCGCATTTTTCCCATAACTCCCATATAATCCTATTAACCCCATTTCTCCCAGTTGCCTTCAAAGGTCTTCGGCTGGGGGGCGTGGACGTCCCGTCCGCGCCAAGCGTCAAGGGCTTGATGCCCGAAGACGCTTGAAAAATTAACTTCCCCAAAAATCCCATGGACAAACTCTCTCCTGAACAGCGTCACAAAAACATGGCGGCGATACACTCCAAGAACACCAAGCCGGAGATCATCGTCCGCCGGTATCTTTTTGCCCATGGATTCCGTTTCCGTCTTAATCATCCCCGTTTGCCCGGACATCCCGACATCGTTCTTCGTAAGTACGCAACCTGCGTCTTCGTCAACGGCTGCTTCTGGCACGGACACGATGGCTGTTCCGCCTACCGCATCCCCAAAACCAACACCGATTTCTGGACCCGTAAAATCAACCGCAACAAAACCCGCGACGCAAAAACCATCCACCAACTCACCGCCCTCGGATGGAACTGCATCACTATATGGGAATGTCAGCTAAAGCCAGCCATCCGGCAACAAACCCTCAACTCTCTGCAACAAACACTCCTCCAAATCTACCTCCACAAAACTCAACCCGAGACATCGTTACTACACCTAGAGCCACAGCCTCAAAAACCTTTCTACAATTTCGATGACACCGAATCCGTCCACCTCGCCGCTGAGGAGTAGAGACTTCCTGGGGAGCTAAATAAGTCCATAATCACCCCGTGCCCGAACCCATCACCCAGTAGAGACGCGCTATAGTGCGCCGGGCAAGAAAAAGAACTGGTTTCTTTTTTCCTAATTATAAGGTTTTATCAATAATTTTTCGTAATTTTGCAGTCAGATAAACAATCAACAAATCAAAGTAATGAAAAGACTATTCTTGATTTTGACAATGATGACGCTGACAGTCACTTCTTTTGCGAAGGACATCCACAAGCTTGTGGTCAAGTCAGAGCGTATGCACTGTGGAAAGTGCGCCAATAAAGTGATAAACGGGCTGGAGAAGGTGGAAGGCGTGAAAAGTGTTGGCACCGATCTTACCACTCATGAAATCACAGTCTATTACGACAACGACCAAGTGAGCGAGGCGACTTTGGTAAAGCAACTTGCCGACATCGGCTATGCAGCCACGGTGGTGAGCAACGAGAAGAGCAAGAAAATTGAACAATTCAAGAACCGTCCTGATGCTGATGGTTGCAGTGGCGGGAAATGCGAACAAGAGAATGCCAAAGATGCTAAAGAAAAAGTGGATGGAGTTACCGGTGCTACAGAGAAGAAGTGACTTTTATTTATGATTTCAGAATTTACGATTTAAAGATTTACGATTTAAAGATTTACGATTTAAAGATTTGTGATTTAAGGATTTAAGGATTTACGATTTAAAGATTTGTGATTTAAGGATTTAAGGATTTACGATTTAAAGATTTGTGATTTAAGGATTTACGATTTAAAGATTTACGATTTAAAGATTTACGATTTAAAGATTTGTGATTTAAGGATTTAAGGATTTACGATTTAAGGATTTACGATTTAAAGATTTGTGATTTAAGGATTTACGATTAAGGGTTTACGATTAAAGGATTTGAGTGTTTCTGTTGGATTAATTCGACTAATTCGTGGACTGTTAAAAACAGAATAGTTGCAAGGATTCATCTTCGATATCAAACGCTATGCGGTGAATGACGGACCGGGCATACGCACGACTGTGTTCTTTAAAGGATGCAGCCTGAGGTGCCGTTGGTGTCATAACCCTGAGAGCCAGTCGCCGAAGCATGAGACAATGACCGTGAAGCGTAAGCTTGGTGACAACATCTTTGATGATATTCAGCAGGTGGGTTATACCATTGAAAGCGGGCAACTCGTGGAGCAGATAGCACGCGACGAGGTGTTCTTCGACGAGTCGGGCGGGGGAGTGACTTTCTCTGGCGGAGAGCCGATCATGCAGCCTGAGTTTCTTCTGGAATGTCTGCGCGGGTGCAAACAGCGTAACATTCAGACATGTGTCGATACCGCCGGTGCAGTTGATACTCCGCTGATGGATAAGATTATCGCTCTCACCGATATATTCCTCTTCGACGTGAAGACGATGAACAGCGAAACCTTTGCCGAATATGTAGGGACTGGATTCGACATGGTGATGAGGAATCTGGCGAAAGTGGCAGAAAACGCAAGTAGGGTGATAATCCGTATTCCTGTTATTCCGGGAGTTAACGATGATGAGGACAGCATTGACCAGATTATCTCCGTTTTGCTGCAATATCCGCGAGTCCGTGAAGTGTCGTTGCTGCCTTTCCACCGCACAGGTTTCGACAAATACCGTCGTCTCGGACGGAACTGGCAGATGGGCGATGCACACAACCTCACACAGGAAGACCTGCAGCCACTCAACAACAAGTTTGCTGCTGCCGGATTCCAGCTTTTCTCAACATGACAAATTAAGAAGACGAGATATATTTTTAATTTGATTATTGGACTATTAAGTTGCAGTCTGAAGTAAATCACTAAGAACTAAAAACTAAGTACTCAAAACTAACAACTAATATGGTATTATCAGAAAGAATAAAAAAACTACGTGAGCAAAGCCTGAACGCTGTCAACCGTATTTCCGCGGAACGGGCACTGCTGATAACCGAGTTCTATAAATCGGGTGTTGCCGCCGCTGAGCCAGTTCCGGTTCAGAGGGCATTGTCGTTCAAGTATATTCTGGAAAACAAATCCATCTGCATCAACGAGGGCGAGCTGATAGTAGGTGAGCGTGGGCCAGCTCCTAAAGCTACTCCGACTTATCCTGAAATCTGCATCCATACCCTTCAGGACCTCCAGATACTCAATGACCGAAAGAAAGTGTCGTTCAAGTCAGATGAGGAGACTCGTGCCGCCTATCGCGACATCATCATTCCTTTCTGGAAAGGACGTAGCAACCGTGACCGCATCTTCGCATCGCTCCCGCAGGAATGGAAAGACTGCTATGCTGCAGGCATCTTCACAGAGTTCCAGGAGCAACGTGCTCCCGGTCATACCGCTTTGGGCATAAAGATGTTCCATACCGGTATGCTCGACCTGAAGCAACGCATCGCTGAGAGCATGGCCAAGCTCGACTTGGTGAAAAAACCGACAGCGATTGACCAGCTTGATGAACTGCGAGCTATGGACATCGTATGTGATGCCATCATGCACTATGCTGAGCGTCATGCAGAGAAGCTAGATGAGTTGGCGGCAGCCGAAAATGACCCTCAACGTAAAGCAGAGCTTACGGAGATGGCGCGTATCTGCCGTAAAGTGCCTGCTCATGCACCGGAGACCATCCATGAGGCTCTTCAGCATTATTGGTTCATCCATCTTGGTGTGGTGACAGAACTCAACCCGTGGGACTCCTTCAATCCGGGACGCTTAGACCAGGCACTTTTTCCGATATATAAGAAAGAAATGGAAGAGGGCACCACCACCAAAGAACAAGTATATGAGGTGCTTGAGTCGTTCTGGGTGAAGTTCAACAATCATCCGTCGCCTCCAAAGGTGGGAGTGACGGCAGAGGAGAGCAACACATACACCGACTTCTGCCTCATCAACGTGGGTGGTGTGAAGGAAGACGGCAGCGACGGTGTGAACGAGATGTCGTATATCATTCTTGATGTAATACGTGAGATGCGGCTCCTTCAGCCAAGCTCCATGATTCAGGTGAGCAAGAAAAACCCAGACCTCTTTATACGTAAGGCGGTGGATATCATAAAGACCGGGTTCGGACAGCCATCGGTGTTCAACACTGATGCGCTCGTTCAGGAGATGCTGCGTGCGGGAAAGGATGTGAAGGACGCCCGAAACGGCGGTTGCTCCGGATGTGTGGAGACAGGCGCATTCGGCACCGAGGCATATATCCTTACTGGCTATTTCAACCTGCCGAAAATCCTTGAGCTGACCCTTCATAACGGTTTTGACCACCGCACCAACAAGCAGCTCGGACCGCAGACTGGAAATCCGGTTGATTTCAAGACTTACGAGGAGTTTTTCGAGGCATACCGCACCCAAGTTCAGTATTTCATGGGAGTGAAACTCACTGGTAACAACATTATTGAGCGTATTTTCATGAGAAACATGCCTGTGCCGTTCCTCTCCATCCTGATTGACGACTGCATAGCCCGTGGAAAAGACTATATGTGTGGCGGAGCCCGCTATAACAGCACCTATATTCAGGGTGTGGGACTGGGCAGTATTACCGACATGCTTACAGCCGTGAAATATCAGGTGTATGACACGAAGAGCATTTCCATGCAGACGCTAATCGATGCGCTCGACGCCGATTTCAAGGGGTATGAGAAGCTGCAGTATAACCTCGTCTATAACACGCCGAAATATGGCAACGATGACGACTATGCCGATGCACAGGAGGTGCAGGTGTTCGACATGTATTATGACACTATCAATGGTCATAAGTCGCCACGTGGGGCCGACTACAGGGTGAACATGCTGCCTACCACGTGTCATGTGTATTTCGGTAGTGTCACGGCTGCTACTCCTGACGGACGGAATGCATGGAAAGTGTTGTCGGAGGGAATCTCTCCTGTGCAGGGAGCCGACACCAATGGCCCGACTGCGGTAATTCGATCGGCTGCGAAAATCGACCATATCAAGACTGGCGGCACGTTGCTCAACCAGAAGTTCACTCCATCGCTTCTTAAAACTGAGGAGGGGTGCATGAATGTGGTACATCTTATCCGGTCTTATTTCCGTATGGACGGACACCATATCCAGTTCAACGTGGTGAATGCCGACACGCTACGCGACGCACAGAAACATCCCGAAAACTACCGCGACCTCATTGTCCGTGTTGCCGGCTACAGTGATTATTTCAACGATCTCGGTGAAGATTTGCAGAACGAAATCATTAACCGAACAGAGCATACTGAGTTCTAGATACGTAATATTTAGACACGAATTTCGCTGTTTTTAGGCAATGATTTCACTAATTCTCAACATTCGTTGAATAGTGAAAAATGAGATGAAAAGCAAAGAGTCTGGAAAAACCTGAATCCACGGTTTTTCCAGACTCTTTTTTGCTTGTTTATTATCCTATTCCACTTTCCAGACATTGAGTGTGATACCTTGGAATCCAGGTGCGAATGATGGGGCGCAGACGAAAAGCGCATTGTTCAGCCATCCGTATTTGCTGTCTGCCGGAGCCTCAAACTGAGGTGCGCAGCGGAAGTAGAAGTTTGGCTTCCCTTCAGCATCTTGTCCTGAGGTGATGATCCCGCGGTTGCGAACATGGATATACACGCCATCATCGGTTTTGATGCAGTAGATAGCCTCAATTTCAGAGCGGCCGTCGGCATTCGCCAACTGATAGTCAGCTCCGCCGTTGATGATGGTTCCCTTTAGTCCCGGTCCTTCGAATGTGCCGCCGGTGATGGGAATTACGGTACGTCGCCCGTGTTGGGTGTTGTTGATGCCAAAGGCTTCGCCGAGGGTTACTTTCAGCTGAAGTGCGAACGTCAGTTTCGGTGCTTCAGGAGCTGTTGCTACTCCTTGTGCTGCGGCAGCCAGCGTGAAAGCCGTCAGCAAGATGGTCATAAATAGCTTTTTCATATTATTGATTATTTAATACTTCACTTAACAGATGGAATTGAGACTTGGAATGTAGTTTTTCTGAATGGACTCTGCAATAGCATTTGACACTTCTATTTCGCTCAGACCGATGTTTTGCCCGAAAGAATAGAGGAATTCCACTTCTTTTTTGTCGATGATTTTGTCTGACATCACTACGAGAATCATATAGCGGAGCATACCGTCGCGTGTGCCCGGGTCAATTTTCAGGATGTTTTCAATTGCGCTGTTGAACACAGCACCAACGTCTCCATTTGCAATTTCCTCTAGGAAATTTCTTGGGAACATGGTAAGACCAGCAAGTGAGTCGATAATCTGTTCTGCTTCCTGTTCGGTGATTTTTCCATCGATATTTGCTACAATAAGTCCTGCCGCTGCGATAAACTGTGCTGTATATTCGTCAAGCTCGCTGTCGCCTACTTTCAGGAGGATGCTGATGAGCTCATCCATTCCTTCATTCAATTCTTTTTGTGTCTTTGCTGTGGAGAATAAATGGAGTGCTTCCACTCGGATTGGATTGACTGGGTGAGAGTTACGGCTCACACCTTTGTCTTTCAGGAAATATTCCAGCCGTTGGGTGTTATCCACAAGCAGCGCGTCTATACTCACGTTCATCTTTGCCAAATCAAGTCCTGATGCCAGCTTGAAGAAGGCGGTCACACACACGCCCAGATTGCCTGTTGCCATGTATCCGTAGCGGTCGGCCACGAGCTCCGCCAGCTGTTCATGCAAACGTATCTTGTATTGAAGCGATATTGGGATAGCCGCTCTTGGCGGGAACACAAACCCGATTAGTCTTGACAGTTTGGAGTCTCTGTTGATGAGATGCCCCAGTTCGTGTCCAAGTACGAATCGCATCTCATCCTCGTTCATCAGGTCGAACAAGGCTGAGTTCACGTTCACGATATGTGGCTGACCCTCATCTTCAGCTGACAGCGAGAATGCATTCACCGATGAGTCGCCGGTGATGTAGAAATCCACGTCTTCTTGGAAATTCAGTTGTTCTTTTACTTCCTGGCATAGATTATAGAAGTCTGGTAACAACTGCTTCTGAACTTTCAGACTATGCCCTTCCATGCTGCTTCGCCAGTAAGTGTCGCCACTGGTGGTTCGGGTCTTCCGAAGCACTTCTTCCACCACCGCCCCTTGCAAGGCGGTGTAGATTTGTTCTCCTATCTGTTTTTCCAGTTTGATTGTCGGATTCAGTTTTTTCATAGAGTTTTCTTTGTTTTGGGGTTATTCAGTTGTTGTTTTGACGTTGATGTGGGCTTTTGCCTGATGGAAACCGCAAAAAAACACTGTTTTTGGCAGATTCTTATTTGGATTCCAGTATCAACGGCAAATATACAAACAAAAAATGAGAAATAAACGAATATTCCTCATTTTTTTTATTATTCCTGATTGTTTATTGTACCCCCACAGATATGTCAAATTCCTCGCTGGATTTTTCCAAAATCGGATTATCTTCTTTGTTGAGTTTAAACTGCTCTTTGCTTATATGAGGAACAGGTGTGTTCCGCTCTTCTTCGGGCTTTTCGAACAGCATATCCTCTCTTGAGTCTGGCACGTATTCAGAAGCCAAAGAGAAGTCAGAGGGAAAAATAAGGTCTAATTGCATGTTTTCCTTGTAAAACGGCTTGTCTGATTCTGATTTGAATCTGTCGGGAATCATCTTGTATGTCAGCACTCTCACAACTTCATTCAGATACCTTGTATAGCAGGCAGGGTGGAGCTTCCTGTCGTGGAGGATTTGATGGGTTTTCAGATATTCATCGCTTCGAAGGATGTATTCCGGTATCTTATAAATCCAATTTCTGAAAGCATCCACCGCTTTTATGCATTCTGCTTTTTTCAGCTTCTCAGAAAAATCCCATAGAAACTGAAAATGAAAGGTCAACATAAAAGGATTGAGGTAGTCGCAGAATTCAGGTGTGCTGACGAAGTTTTCTTTTGGTGCCATGTATGCTTTTTTTCATAATTTTGATGTTCTTGGTTATAAAAAATTGCATTTGTTTTGTTTTTCGATGCAAATTTACTACATGCTTGCGAATTGTATGTTCGTTTGTTGCTGTGTTTTTTTCTTTTTCAATGCTTCCACTTTGTTTGTTCTTTCAGCCATTACTGCATTTAAATTTGACCTATTCGGGGACAACGGATAAATAGTTCACTAAAAATTTGTGTGTTATCGTTGGTTTTATTAAATTTGCAGAATAAAGTTACTTTTAATACAAACCCAAAATCATTTTTTATGAAGAAATTTATGTTTTCAATGATTTGCATGCTGCTTGCATGCATATCTGTAAGTGCTCAGGTTAAGACCTATGAGACCGTTACTGGGGATGAAAGAGTGGTGGTGAACGCCAGCGATTGCAAAGAGGCTTATGGTTCAGCCCATCGTATTTGGATTCGCTACGATTATCTTGCTCCCAAGTTCTGCAAGGAGGATGCGAAGGACGACGGTATAAAAGGCAAGCCGGTACGTGCTGAGGTGCTCTACGAGTTTGATGAGTTTATGCTTCAGTACAGAATCGTCAGAAAGGTTTATTACGACAAGAAGGAACATGTGGTAGGTCAGGTCAATTATCCGAATGCGTCATATAATTCACTTGGCGATACGGACTACTCTCTGAAAATCGCCCACTTTATGGCAAACTATTTCCACATGGTTGTAGGATAATGTTTTGTGCGCATGAATTCATGCGCACTTTTTTTGTGTTTCTTGTTTTTTGTTTCTCTGTTTACAACCTTTTTAATTTCAAACCTTATGAAAATAATACGCCCACTTTTATCCTTTTTATCCTTTTGCTTTTGTATCTCGCTCTCGGCAAAGAACTGGGCCGATGTCAATGGCGATGAGACCGTGAATATATCGGATGTGGTGGCAGTCATCAACACTATTTCCGGTAACAAGTCCTTTATGGATACTGCCGACGTGAATTGCGACGGCAATGTAAACATCTCAGACGTTGTGGCAGTCGTCAACATTATGGCGGGTCAAGAAACCGACATGGACGACCCGGCTGTCGCTGCTGGCTTCTGTCCGAACTCCCATCATCCTCATTTCATCAACATGGGCGATGGAAGGAAATGGTCGTGCTGCAATGTGGGGGCTACGGCTCCATGGGAATTTGGCGGTCATTATGCCTGGGGAGAGACGGAAGAGGATACCTGGTATGGCTGGAGCGCCTATCAGCATTGTGACGGAAGTGAAGAGTCGTGTTATGATCTCGGTAAGGACATCTCAAGAACAATCCATGACGTGGCATACGTAAAATGGGGAGACCGTTGGTGTATGCCCAACCTTTCTCAGGCAGAATATCTTGGCCGTAACTGCATCAACGAGGTGTTTACGCTCAATGGAATTAAAGGCAGGAAAGTCACCTCGAAGAACGGTGCCGTCATTTTCCTTCCTGGAGCCGGAGAGAAACAGGATGGTTACTATTTCACGGAAGGAGAGAGCGGCTCCTATTGGACATCAACGGTATGTGACACTGTTCCCGGCTATGCTTACGAATTCTGGTTTGAATTTGACAATGTGATAACATGGAACAATGATTTTGACCGTTGTTATGGCCAGTCTGTCCGACCTGTGGCTTATGAAGAGCCGGATGCTGCGGTAAAAGCCGGCCTGTGTCCTGACAACCATCATCCTCATGTCATTGATTTGGGGTTCGGTGTGAGCTTCTCCTGCTGCAACGTGGGCGCAGATGCTCCGTGGGAGATTGGCGGCTATTATGCCTGGGCTGAGACAACGGAAAAGAGTTCTTACGATGTTGACAATTATTCGCTTTACAACAGCAGTGAGGGCGTTTTCCCTGTACCCAGAATCGGCGTGACCGGTAACCGGTTTGATGTGTCGTATGCGACATGGGGCGGCAACTGGTATATGCCTGACAATACTCAGCTGTCGAAGCTTGCCAATTATTGTTCCAGCGAATGGACAGAACTGAATGGTGTAAGCGGCAGGAAATTCACTGCGTCTAACGGTTCGTCAGTCTTTTTGCCTGCCACGGGCTACCGCAGTGGCGAGAGCATAGAAGGCAGCGCAGTTGGTTATTACTGGACCACCAAATATGCTCCAAGCAGGACTGGTAGTGATGCCGAAGCCCTTCAGGTTTCTGAATCAAATGTGGTTCTCCACACAATGAAACGCTACTACGGCTTGTGTGCACGGCCTGTTTTCGAGGCGCCTGATGCTGCTGTGAGAGCGATGTTTTGTCCCGACAACCATCATCCTCATGCCATCGATTTGGGAAATGGCTATGAGATAGCCTGCTGTAATGTGGATGCTGACGCTCCCTGGGAGACCGGTGGTTTTTATTCTTGGGGTGAGACTGAGACAAAGAGCGATTACTTCTGGACTGAATACAAGTTCTCAGAAAGCGAAAATGACCTTCAATTCACGTATCTGGGTGCCGACATAGCCGGCACGGACTACGATGTGGCTCACGTGAAATGGGGTGGGGACTGGGTGATGCCCAACCGTGAACTGGCTGTTTTCCTTGAAAATAATTGTAGATTTGAAGACTATGAGGATTATTGTTATCTCAATGGTGTCCATGGAGGTGTTCTGTTTACTAAAGTCGGGAAAAAAGTCTTTCTCACTGAGGCGGGTTCTCCTGGTGATGACCCTACTATAAGAGCAGGAAGAGGTCGGTTCTGGACATCCACTTGTAGAGAGTCGGACCACAATGATGCATACATGATTTACGTTGATAGGGATCTCAGTTGTGACACCGACACCCGGAATTTCGGAATGAACATACGGCCTGTGAGGAAGAAGAAGTAAGTAATTCTTTTTTTAGAACAACCCCTGAGTGTCTCAAGCGGGAGTTGAAGAGGGCAGATGTCCTTTTTGACTCCCGCTTTCTTATTTGAATTGTCAAATCCGAATTTTCAGTTAACAACTCCCATTTTCTAAAAATTAACTCCCTCTTTTACTTCCTCTTTTACTTCCTCTTTTACTTCCTCTTTTACTTCCATTTTTACTTCCATTTTTACTTCCATTTTTACTTCCATTTTTACTTCCTCTTTTACTTCCTCTTTTACTTCTAATTAAAAAATCATACGTTTCCGAGATGGACGTGGAAGATGCCCTCGCTGATAGCGATGTCTTTGGCTTGTTGGAGTGTGCTGATGGGTGTTGGGGGAGTCTGAATCATCTTATAATGTGGGAAGAAACGGGAGAGATGGAGTGGCACTTCTGCCATTCCGTTGGTTACAATCCATTGGCACATCTGGCGTATCATCTCCATGTCGTCGTTGACACCGGGGATGATGAGGTTGGTCAGCTCAATCCACACACCAGCCTTATGCATGGTCATAATCGTGCGGAGCACCACGTCAAGATGTGCTCCGCTCACCTTCTGGTAGCATTCGTCACTGAAATATTTCAGGTCGATGTTGGCTGCGTCGATGTAGGGTATAAGGTCGTTGAGCGGATCTTCTTCCACGTAGCCAGCAGTTACCAGGATGTTCCATAGTCTGTGCTCATGAGCCAGTTTCGCACAATCCGACACGTATTCTATATATGTGAGCGGCTCGGTGTAGGTGTAGGCAATGCCTGGAATTCCCTGGCTGACACATATATCCACAAGCTGCTGCGGTGAGATTCTGTAGCATTCCTCTTGTTCGGGTGATATCTGTGATATGTCGTGGTTTTGGCAATGCAGGCATCGCAGGTTGCAGCCGGTACAAGCCAACGACAGGCATTTGGTTCCCGGATGGAAGTGGTAGAGAGGTTTCTTCTCGATGGGGTCGATGGCGACAGCGACCGGACATCCATAGACGAGGCTATAGAGGGCTCCGCTGTAATTCCGCCTGCTTTTGCAGATACCGGACTTCCCGTCTGCAATACGGCAATGATGGGGGCAGAGCAGACATTCCACGACATCTCCTTCCACCTTTTGGTAGTAGCTGCTTTTTTTCATGGTTATTGTTTCTATAGTTAATCAGAACACGATGGCTTCATACACATAAAGTTCTGCATCGCGCCATCCGTCCCATCCGGTTCCGGCTTTGTCGCGTGCGCAGTGGCTGATGAATTCCTCTTTTGTCCAGTCCACCTCGTCGGCTACCTGCGGAAGAAAGGTCCCAGAGCGCCAGCCCTTGCGGATGTAGATGCCGTGGCGGTGAAGCTGAAACTCGTCGATGCTTTGAATGCGTCGCATGGGGGTGAGCACTGAAATTTCAATGTCTGTGTCGTCTAGCTCGTCGCTTCGTAGTTTTGGGAAACGGGGGTCTTCGAATGCAGCTGCCCTTGCCATTTCCGCCACGATTTCGTTTAGCGGTGTGTCCTCTCCGAAATGTCCGATGCAGCCTCTTAGGTGTCCGTGCTGATGGAGCGAGACGAACGCTCCGCATTTG
Source organism: Bacteroidaceae bacterium (assembly GCA_016284045.1). Classification (GTDB taxonomy): domain Bacteria; phylum Bacteroidota; class Bacteroidia; order Bacteroidales; family Bacteroidaceae; genus UBA3839. Next base: position 1,952 of record JAEEOB010000009.1, on the reverse strand, counting down.
GCATTGAGGGCAGGGTAGGGTGTGAGGTCACCGGGATTGAACTTCTCATGTTGGATTGCGGTCTTGATGCTCCCGAATGCGATCTCCTTTAGTTTATGCTTCTCTTCATCAGTCAGGGTGAATCCGTTGGTTTCTTTAGCTTTGTTGCGCAGGAATGCGAAGGCATGGTAGCCCACTACTCCGCCGGCATGGTTGCTGTCGATATCTCCTGAATTCTGGTAAAGGATGTGTTTGGGTTCGTATTGGTTGCCGGCGAGCAGCATGAGCACGATGATGGGGAACAGTCCGCATGCGCTGGTTGAGAGGTTCGGGATGTTGTCGCGGTGGTTTTGCTCCACGGTTCGGATCAGTTCCCATACATCCCCGCTTTGTATGGCTTCTGCAGTTTTTGCGTCCACCTTACAGGCATCGTCGTATGCCGGATAATGGGAGAAGTCGCTGCTGATGACAAAGAGGTTGTCGTCGTTGAAATAGGGGCGGAGGAGTTCTGCTGTCTGTTTCAGTTTGTCGAAGTCGTCAGTGGAGATGATTATCGGCACGATGGGCGGCACATCGCCCAGTCTCCGTTGCAGGAATGGCAGCTGCACCTCCAGGCAGTGCTCACCTTGGTGGGCTTTTTCCTTGTAGTGGAACACCTCTTTCTGTTGGTTGAGCATTTGTGCGGTTTCTTTGTCCACTTTCACATTGCCCAAAGGTGTGGCATAAAAGTCGTAGGCACTGTCGGCTGATGACCCGTCGAGCCATGCCTGATGGCTTGGTCCTAACAAAAACACGCGCTTATATTGCATCTTTGGATTCAGTGCCATGTAAGCCGCTGCCGCCACATTGCCGGAGTAATAATATCCTGCGTGTGGCACAATCAATGCAGCCACGTTGTCGTAGGAGGGATTCTGGGCGTGGGCATCCAGATAGCTGTCCACTTCCTTACTGAGCCGCTCCGGGTTTCGCTCATAAAAGCGTCCTGCCTGATAAGCCGGGCGTATGGTTATTTCTTTGTTGGTCATATAGTTTTTAGTTTATAGTTTTTAGTTTATAGTTTATAGAAACCATGCGGATGGATTTTTAGTTTTTGTTATCAGATGCCATTCGGACAATTTTTACAAGCGTCTTCGGCATCGCGCCCTCGAAGCTTGACGCGGACGAGATCTCCACGTCCCCAGCCGATGATAATAGTTGTTAGTTATTAGTTTTTAGTGATCGCTATGTTCAAAATAATTGGGAATAGCCTTTAAGTTATATCCATCCCCACCAGTATGTTGATGATAAATAGTGGAATGAATGTCAATCAAAGCCTTCATGAATACATTTCTTGATGTATTTACCCAGTTTCCTTGCTGCTTCTTCATACCCATCACCAAGCAGGTTGCTAAGATCTCCCCAGTGACCACCATCTCCTTTAATCAAGATACGGCCTTCTTCGTTTCCATCCTTGATATTGGTCAGAACATACTCAGACTTGTTATTCCCTTTACTGTCTAAGGTCTGGGGGAAGATGGTGATGACGTAGTTAGCTTTTTCGCTGTTCTTTACAACATACACTTGCTACCCGTTGGCGGAATTATCCACCTTTTATAAAACATAAAATTAAATGTTAAAAAAGTTGCATATATCGAAGATTATTAGTAACTTAGAGTACTCAATCTTTAAGTTATACAATCTCGTTATGTGCAACTTATATACAAAGTTCGTTAAATTTCTGGAGATATGCAAGCATTTTTCCAAAGATTTAGTTACAGAAAGTGGAAATATTCGTCGTAAAGAGTCAACCAGCAAGTGCAATACTAAATGCAAATTTAATTATAATGTTTGAAAAAATCGTTTTTTTGTGAGTTGAATTTTAATTTTTCTCTTGGTCTTCGATTTATTTTCTTTTGTATGTCCATGATTTTCTTATTGCTAATCTTGCTAATATCAGTGTGTTTCGGAATATATTGTCTGACGAGTTTGTTCGT
>JAEEOB010000077.1 GCA_016284045.1 Bacteroidaceae bacterium | reverse complement strand
ATTTATGCAGGTGGTTCGGAATTTAAAAAGGGAGCCGAGTTAATTTGAAGATTTAATTATGTAAGATGTAAGATTTATGCAGGTGGTTCGGAATTTAAAATGGGAGTTAACGAGCCTGAGGCTCGTGGACGATAGTTTTGCCAATGATAAATCGATATTAGAATCACTCAAAAATAAACAAAACTTAATAATTATCAGCATTTTCAAATACTTGCGAAAGTTGAATTAATAATCATTAGAATTAAGCTAATGAAAGACGGTTTTTCCGGTTCACGTATGCTGGTGGTTCCTCCGTTGATGCTGAGAATGATGGAAGGCGACCCGCTGATGTCGGAGCTTCACATCACCGACATCGGGTATTATCCTCATGCCAGTCATCATGAGATTTCCAGGACCACTCCCATCAGCCAGTATGTGATTATCTACTGTGTGGAGGGAAGTGGACAGTTCTGGTGGACAGCCAGGGACGGGGTGCGGCATGAGCATCAGGTCGGAGCCAACCAGTATTTCATTCTTCCTGCCCGTTGCCCTCATGGCTATACTGCCTCAAAGGAGCATCCGTGGACCATCTACTGGATTCATTTCGACGGACGGCTGGCTTCTTACTACGGGGAGGGAGCGGGACAGCCCGTCACGGTGCGTCCGGAGATCCACTCTCGCATCAGCAGCCGTCAGAATCTCTTTGAGGAGATATTCAATGTGCTGCAGCTTGGTTTCACTCGCGAAAATCTGGCTTATTCATCCTCGCTCCTGCATTATTATCTGGGGTCATTGCGTTTTGTGGTGCAATACAGGCTGTCATCTGCGGTGAATCAGGTGAATCCGCAGAATGTCGTGGATGCCGTCGTCCATTATATGTCAGAAAATATAGAAAAGCATCTCACGCTCGACAATCTCTGTGCCTACGCCGGTTATTCGTCGAGCCATCTGTCAGCCTTGTTCCGCTCCGCCACGGGGCATTCTCCCCTCGAGCATTTTAATATCATGAAAATAAAAGCGGCGTGTCAGCTGCTGCACGACACACCTATGCGGGTGAACCAGATCTGCCACAAGGTGGGGTTCACCGACTGCTATTATTTCTCCCGTCTGTTCAAGAAAATCGTAGGAGTTCCCCCAACAGAGTACCGTAAGGAGTTGTAGAATCTCCTATAATCTCCTATAATCTCCTAAAATTTCCTATAATCTCCTATAGCTTCCTATAATATCCTATAAAATCTATAGAAACTGTCTAAAAACCTACAGCTTCCTGAGTCTGAACGTGTCGAACACCACCCATGAAAGAGCTTCCTCCATCATGATGGGACAGCGGATACCGATTTTCACGGAGTCAGAGTCCACAAGCTTAAATTTCAGCTTGTTGAGGTAATGCCCATGAGTGAAATAATAACTGGAAGCAGGCAATGCAATCGGGATAAGGTCAGGCACCACCTCTTCCTTGTAAAGTGGATCATCCGGAATAGGTTCTGTGCAACATTCCGACGCCCAGTTCAAAAGACGGATGGAGTCGGTGCCGGCATAAAGCCAAGCCGAGGAGAACAAGGTGCCGTTCTCCTTGTCCTTTGCCACATTATAAAAATGTTTAGTCCATTCGGGCGTTTTAGGCTGATGAAAACCATGGACACTCAGTTCGTATTCGCCGGGCTCCAGGCCGTGAACCACCTGCCAGAAGTCGAAAGTCTGACAATAGAATGAGGCAATGCTGATATTGCCATCATCGTACATGTTCAGATTGGAATTGGCTGAATGACTCCATCCTGCGCATTTGTCATAGAGGTCCGGATTGACGATTTTCAGCGTCGGCTCCTCGCCGTGAACCAGATCGGTAGGCATATATTCCGGATTCTCGCTGGGAGGAACGTCTGACTTGTTTTCGTTCTTGATGCCGTTCAACTGATATAAGCTGTATCCTGCCACACAGGCAAATGTCAGCGAAACCATTGTCAAGATGATAAGCCATTTGTTTTTCTGGTATTTCTTCTTTTCACCAGCTGCAAGTTCCAGCGCTTTGCTCAGTTCAGCCACATACTGGTATCTCTTGTCGATGGGTTCCATACATCGTTCGGCTATCTTGTCGAACTTCTTCCCCATATGCATCTCCTTCAGCATCACTCCGAAGCTGTAGATGTCGTTCCGCATGTCGGGAGAATCACCGTTAATCTGCTCTGGTGAGGCGTATCCACGTGTCCCTCCTGACTTTTTCAGCACGGCAAACGAGCTGGTATCCGCCAGACCGAAGTCAATCAGCCTCACCGACGATCCGGTACTTGTTATGAGGATGTTGGCTGGCTTTAAATCTTGATGTATCACATCTTTCTGGTGAAGATAACCGAGTGCCGCCACAATCTCCCTGAGAATATTTATACGGGTTTGTCTGTCGTCTTGTTTGCTGAGGAATTCATCAAGTGTCTCACCCTCCACCCATTCCATCACGATGCACATCCCGTAGGGTTCCACCAGCTCCATGCCGTAGGCTCTGACGATGTTTGGGTGCTGCATCTGAATTATCACCTCAAACTCTTTCCGTAGCATCTCCTGATAAACAGGCTGATATTCAACCTCTTCACGCAGACATTTCAGAAGCCACCACTGTCCGTAACGCTGGGCTTTGACAAGACGGTTGAGTGAGGTGGTCCGGTAAAGGGTGAAGTTGGTGAACTGGCTGTTGATACCCTCAAAGTTGTCGGCTATGAATACTGAGTGGTTGTTGTCGCCCATTTTCGCATTGTTTGATGAATGTCAAATTAAACAGAGGTGAACTGTAAATCTTTTCTTTATGAGCCGCAGGCTCGTTAACTTCCATTTTTGCGGAAAATTAACTCCCAAATGAAATTTTGACTCCAATTTCTGAAAGAAATATAACTCCCATTTGAAAATTAACTCCCATCCGCAGGATTAACTCCCATCCGTTTACGGCTCTTCCACTTCGAGAATCACGCCACTGTCGATTCCAGCCTTATAGCTGATAGGACCTGATGTCTTGCCGTCGGGAGTGTGGTGGATGAGGTTGCCCATATAGAGCGGCTCGCTCTCTATCATCAGCGGACACTCGAAGGTGTCGTCAACAGACAGTTTGGAATTCTTCGACTCAAGCACGACAAACTGTCCGCCGCCCAGGTGTTCAACTACCAGCTTGCGGTCGGGCAGCCATCTGACATTCACCCTGAGCCCAATGTCGAGATTCTTGGTGTCGATATGCCGGGAGAGGATGAAGTCGCTGCTTTGGTTCTTGCCTTTCGGGTCAACCGACAAAAGATACGTGTCGTAGTCCTGGAATCCCAGGTATTTGGCAAGCACATTGAGTGTGCTGGGTCTGGTATTGGCGGGTTCACCTGTGAAATATCCCCACATGCGCTTCAGCGTGTTGATGCCGACTATCTCATGTGTGAGGAGTTCTATCTGTGAGGCAAGCCATTCGAAGTCGTATGCCGTCTCCATCTTACGGCCAGCTTTCTTCTCGATGGCTTCTCTCATGACAATGCTGTTCATATCTGTCTTTTTGTTTTCTCTCACAAAGATACAACATTCTTCAAAAAAAACAAAATTCAGCCCCTGTTTTGGACGCAAGTGGATGTAAGTGGATTGAAATGGACTGTTTTTTGCCGGTTTTATCCAGCCAAAACACACTTCCCCCCCCCCAATTCGTCAATCCCAGTAAAAATAAAAAATCATAAAAATTATAATTCCTGCTTAACGAAAAATTCTACAGATTCTGGAACAGCGAGTGCAATGTAAGCTTGCTTAAACCTTGCCGAGTCGTGACAGAATCCTGCGAAGCGAAATTCTGGAACAGCGAGTGCAATGTAAGCTTGCTTAAACATTGCCGAGTCGTGACAGAATCCTGCGAAGCTAAATTCCTTTAATTCCTGTAAAAATGGTAAAATGTCCAAATAATCAAATAAATGGTAAATGGTAAATGGTAAATTGTAAATCGTAAATTCCTTTAATTCCTGTAAAAAATTAATCTGAATTATGAATTAATCCTCCATTCCGTCACAGTCCTTTCTTCTGTTGAGAACGACATGCCGATTTTCGTCAGCCGTCTGCCGTCGAGCGTGTAAGGCACGAGATATCCTTTGTCGTCGATTTGTTCAAGTGCCTCCTTTGCCGGGCGGTCGAGCTTGACTTCCATCACGTAGATGTCGTCCTTTGTTTTCACCACCACGTCGATGCGTCCCTTTGCTGTCCTCACCTGCGACTCCACGTGGATGCCGAGCAGCGAGAAAACCACATAGAGCATCTGTGTCCAGTGGTTCTCGTCGAAACGGCTGTCCTGATAGGGGATGCCCGCGAGGAACGCCTGCAAGGTCGCCATGGACAGTTCCACGTCGTGGTTCAGAAAGCCCTCACTGATTTTCCAAATATTGCTAGCTTTGCCAAATGGATTCTGCGACACGTAGTTAGGGTAGAGAGAGTTCATCAGGCCGGTGCGGACTTCTTTGTTCGGAAATCCGAGGGTGTAGACACCACTTTCTTTTTGGTAATCCTTGATGGTGATATAGCCGCTCTGATAGAATAGTGGAAGTACGGACTGCATGTTCTCGGTGGGTGCATCGAATTCATCCTCTGCGGCTTCGCTGCCGTTGATGTCCGAAATAGAAGTGCCGAATTTCTTGAGCATGTTCACAAGGAATGTGGGCGTGCCGGTAGAATACCAGTAATTTTTGAACTCACCGTCAGACATGGCGTTGACAATGCTGTAAGGGTTGTAAACGCCCGGTGCTTTGGCCGAGAAATGGTAGCCGTCGTAGGTGTGGCGGAGCCTGTCGACCACCTCGTCCACGGTCAGTTCCTGACGCTTGGCCATCCGTCGGATGCCATACTGGAAATTATCTTCCACCTCCTGCTGGGTGAAACCGCAAATGGTAGCGAATTCAGGCAGCATGCTGATTACCTTCAGGTTGTTGATTTCGCTGAAGATGCTCAGCTGGGAGAATTTCGAGATGCCGGTGATGAACAGGAACTTCAGGTGCGGGTCGCTCTCTTTCAGCGGTGAGTAAAGTTTCCGCATTGTCTGACGAACTTCATCCAGCTTCTCAGGCTCGTGGAGCACGTTCAGCAGCGGTGCGTCATATTCATCAAGGATAATCACCACTTTCTCCCCGTATTGCTCATGGCATTGGAGGATAATGTCGCGCAGGCGCTCACCATGCCCGTTGCTCTCGCGCTGAAGGCCGAACTCCCTCTCTATTTCCTTCAGGCGGTTGCTGATGCTCTCGTCAATCTCGGGAATCGTATTGCCTTTCACGGATGCCAGGCTCAGATGAATCACGGGATAACGCTTCCATTCCTTCTCCAGCTTTTCTATAGCCAGTCCTTTGAACAGCTCCCTGTCGCCCCGGAAATAGGATGCGAGTGTTGAGCAAAGCAGTGACTTCCCGAACCTTCTGGGACGGCTCAGAAACACATAGTCGTAGTTGTGGGTCATGCGATAGACCAGTTCTGTCTTGTCCACATAAACCTTTCTGTCGGTGATGATTTTCTCAAATGTCTGGTTGCTCAGCGGGTATTTTATCTCGTCCTCCTCCATCCCGTCTGTCTGGCTGCCGGACAATAATGCCATGTCGTTTGTGTCCATTTTGTCACCTGTTTGCATTCGTTCAGCAAAAATACGCATATTTTCCCAAACCACCAAATTTTTTGCTTTTTAATCAACGGGTCACCCTCTTTCCTGAAACCGTAAAACATTTGAAATCAACTAAAAAGCCTGTTCTGTCCTCATCTCTGCCTTAAAGTGGATGTAAGTGGATGAGATTTTAACGGAAAAATTAAAAATAAAAATGTAAATTTGCAAGCGAAATTATAAACTAACTATAAACTGAAACAATATGGCTTATACTATGGATTATCCGACAAGACAATTGTTTTATCAATGGCTTGATCAAAAAGATTTAGACAATGTTTGTTTAAACAAACTGGGTATAACTGCATTTAATAATAATATCCCAGTTACTTATCAAGTCCCTTTGCTGAATCCCAACAATAGATGTTTTGGCTCTGTAAAATGGGTGGGTATTGATATTCCGGTATTGATACATCCCGATCCAAACAAATCAAATGGTGAGACTCTAGTGATTGTTGGCATATCAGCGTTAAGAGATAAAAATAACAATTGTCCTAGTGGTCATGCTTGGATTGGATGCCCATTTGCTGTAAACAATTTATTGGGAATTCCAAAACAATGTGATGTGTATAAGTTGATTTTCGAAAAATTGCTGAATTGTGGTTATACCCTTTATCTCACAGATGCTGTCAAAGTGTGGTGGGATGGTAAAAAACTTTCTCCGTATCCATGCGACAAGACCATTTTCGTTGATGAAATCAAAACAATTTCTTCATCACATACCATTAAGGCAATTGTCACCTGGGGTAAAATTGCTGAAAATTTTGTAAAACCTTTGACAATAAACAACCAACAGACACCGATCATTCCTGTGATGCATCCAGGACAACGAAATTGGGGCAAATGGAAAAAGTGTTTGAATAGCATACCGGTGAATAATTCACCAAATGCTAAAAATAATTGTCTGAATAGAAAAAAATCTTGTAACGCAAATATCATTTCAGATTTGGTTTTTCAAGAAATAATGAAGCAAATATAACAACATGTCTCAACAACTAA
>JAEEOB010000008.1 GCA_016284045.1 Bacteroidaceae bacterium | reverse complement strand
AAATGGTGTTCAAAAGCGATGAAAAACATTATAATTTGACATTTTGACATTGTATTTTGACAATTTGGCATACATAATAGTCCATTTTCCCAATGGCATTCTGATTGCATTAAAAGAGTTGAACCTGCTGCTGAGCAGCCGTTGAAAAAACGGGTTGGCTTGCAGGCAATCAAAACCAACATTAAAAATTAACAAACAAAAAAATAGGAGGACAAAACTATGTTACCAATGATGAAAACAAACGGATGGTTACCAACAGTATTCAACGATATTCTCGACACCGCTTTCGCTCCGAAAGCTTATCAGACTGCCCCAGCCATCAATGTGATAGAAACAGTTGACAACTACCTTGTGGAGATTGCTGCTCCAGGTGCCAGCAAAGAGGATTTCAATGTTGAGATCAACGCCGACGGCGACTTGAAGATCAAGCTTGAGCACAAAGAAGAGCAGAAGGAAGAAAACAAGAACGCTCACTCTCTGCGTCGCGAGTTCTCTCACTCTAAATTCGAGCAGCCCCTGATTCTGCCGGAGGATGTGAAGAAAGAGAATATCTCTGCCAAAGTGGAGAATGGTGTGCTGACTGTTGACCTTCCAAAAATCAAGAAGGAAGAAGCTCCGAAGATTGGGCGTCAGGTTGAGATTAAGTAAGCTTTACCAATTTGAACCACATAGTTATCAGGCATATATATAAAGAATTGTTAGCAAAGGACCACTGGAATTTTCTGGCGGTCCTTTATTTTTTGTGTTTGTGGGCAGTAGTTTTTTCGGCTCCAGGAGATTGGCTGTCGTGTCGGTCGGTTCAAAGTTTTTCAGAAACCATCAGAATTTCACAAATATTTGTTATCTTTGCACCGATAAAAACTATTGACTATCATGAGAAAGACCATTTTCCTCCTGTCCATGCTTTTTTCGCTGAGCCTTCAAGCCCAGCGGTCGTTTGAGCTTCCAAACTCAGCTGACGGCGAATCGAAACTTTATGTGTATCTGCCAAGTGCAGAGAAATCGACGGGGCGGGCCATCGTGTGCTGTCCTGGCGGCGGTTACGCCCATTTGGCGATGACCTATGAGGGCACCGACTGGGCTCCTTACTTCAATGACATGGGCATAGCCTTGATTGTGTTGAAATATCGTATGCCTCATGGCGACCGCAACATACCGATAGGCGATGCGGAACGTGCGATGGTGACTGTCCGCGACAGCGCCTCCACGTGGAACATCAACCCATACGATGTGGGAATCATGGGCTTCTCTGCCGGCGGCCACCTTGCCACGACCATCGCTACCCATTCCGGATTTAAAGCCCGTCCGAACTTTCAGGTGCTTTTCTATCCGGTTGTGTCAATGGACAAGAAGAAGGGTCACCGTGGCTCTTCAGAAAACTTCCTCGGCAATGAGGTGGACAGCATGAAAGTGGTGAACGCCTTTTCCAACGAGCAGCACGTGACGAAACATTTCACCCCTCCCGCCATTCTGTTCATGGCTGACGACGACACCGCAGTCCCTGTGCTGACCAACGGTGTCCCTTATTATATCGCCCTGCGTTCGAATCACGTGACCGCCTCGATGCACATTTATCCACGTGGTGGACATGGCTGGCGTCCGGAGCGTTTCCCTTATTATGATGATATGCTGAAAAGCCTTCGTGAATGGCTGACGCGTCTTCCATCGGCCAAGGCGGATGCCCTTCGTGTGGCTTGCGTGGGCAACAGCATTACCTACGGCTCCGGCATCGACCTGACTGAAATCAAGGGTTATCCTGCTCAGCTCCAGCAGTTGCTCGGCAGCGGCTATCATGTGAGGAACTATGGACTCGGTGCCCGGACGATGCTCTCCACAGGCGACCATCCTTATATGATTGAACCCGCTTGGGCGGAATGCAAGGAGTTCAATCCAAACATCGTGATTGTGAAACTGGGAACGAACGACAGCAAAGACTACAACTGGAATGCTCCTCAGTATGAGAAAGACATGCAGTCGATGATTGACCAGCTGAATTCCCTTCCGTCCAAACCCCGCATTCTGCTTGGTTTCCCTGCCAAGGCCTGGCGCGACAAATGGGGCATCACTGACAAGGTGATCACGGAAGAGGTGATTCCAATCATAGTAAAAGTGGCCAAACGAAACAATCTGGAGACGATAGATTTCCATACGGCAACTTCCACAGACAGTGGTCTTTTCACTTCGGATATGATTCATCCGAACGAGAAGGGTGCCAAGGTGATGGCAGAGTTGGCTAAGAAAGCTATATTGAGAGAGCCTTGACCTATTATTTGGTAAGGTTGTTGAACATTAAAACCGCTTGACCTGTGATAGTTGCTCTCTGCCTGCTTTTGCCTTTATTGATTCTGTGGCTTACTTATCGTTTCCCCACCTTAAACAAGGTGGGGAGCATCATCATTGCCTACGTGATAGGTTGCGGACTGGGACTGACGGGGCTGATTCCCAACGATGACGCCACTCATGCACTTCAGACGTCTGTCGCTTCAGCTGCCATTCCGTTCGCCATACCGCTGCTCCTCCTTTCCTCCGACCTGAAGTCTTGGGCACGGTTGGCTCCGAGTTTCATCAAATCGACCATCTTTGGGATTTTGGGCTGTGCGCTGTCCATCAGCATAGGCTTTCTGCTCTACGGGAAGGAAAATCCGGAGACTTTCGCCAACATCGGTGGTATGCTCACGGGACTGTACACAGGCGGCAATGCCAACTTGGCTTCATTGAAAATCGCGTTGGGGGTGGACGACACGACCTATATCTTAGTATCGGCCTACAGCACAGTGATGAGTGCGGTTTACCTGTTTTTTGTGATTATCATAGGAAAGCGGGTCCTGCTCTTGCTTCTGCCCGATTTCAAGTCCGACAAGACGGAGGAATCGGTAACCGTGAAACTGGAAAATCATGAGCGGGAACTATTCCTTGGCCTGTTCAGGAAAGACAACCTGAAAGACTTGGGCATGGCAATGCTGGTGGCCACGGCAATTATCGCCGTTGGTGCGGGCATCGCTTTCCTTTTTCCGAAGGAAGCCTTTCAGTCCATCTTTATACTGAGTATCAGCCTGCTGTCTGTCCTCGCCTCGCTTCATCCCCGCATCCGAGGCATCAAGCGTACGTTTGAGGCTGGCACTTTTTTTATTCTGATTTTCAGCATAGCCGTGGCTTCCCAGGTGAGTTTGAAAACCCTGTCGGAGGTGGAGCCCGGTATTTTTATGTTCACCACAGTGGCCACTCTCGGAGCCTTGCTTTTCCACGTGCTTTTGAGTGCCATTTTCCGCATTGACACTGACACGACGCTGACGACCAGCATCTCATTGATCTGCAGCCCTCCGTTTGCCCCAGTGATGGGAAGCGCGTTGCACAACAAGGCCGTGATTGGTCCAGGCATTGCCGTTGGCCTGTTTGGCTATGCGGTCGGCACCTACCTTGGCTTCGGCATAGCGAAAATGCTGCTGTTGATGGCTTGATTGATTGCCACTTGGGTATTTTTCTTGTTCATCGTTCTTTATTCTTCTTGAAAATTCGTAACTTTGCACCGGATAAAAAACAAAAAGCGGCCGAAAAGTATTTTTACGGACTTGCAAATAACCCCCAAACAGAATTTTTAGAACACACCATTATACAACCCACATAATTCCGTAAATAGAAAAACGATGAATTTTGTAAAAGAACTTGAATGGCGTGGAATGATCCACCAGATGATGCCGGGCACAGAGGAGTTGCTCGAGAAAGAGAAAAATGTGTCGGCCTACCTGGGTATAGACCCGACGGCCGACTCCCTTCATATTGGTCACTTGTGCGGAGTGATGATGTTGCGTCACTACCAGCGCTGCGGCGGCAAGCCATACGCACTGATTGGCGGTGCTACGGGCATGATTGGCGATCCTTCGGGCAAGAGTCAGGAACGCAACCTGCTGGATGAGGAGACGCTGGCTCACAATGTGAAATGCATCAAGGCTCAATTGAGCAAGTTTTTGGATTTCGACAGTGATGCCCCTAACCGTGCAGAGTTGGTGAACAACTACGACTGGATGAAGAACTTCACGTTCCTTGCCTTTGCCCGCGATGTAGGCAAGCACATCACAGTGAACTACATGATGGCGAAGGAGTCGGTTCAGAAACGTCTGAATGGTGAGGCCCGCGATGGCCTTTCCTTCACGGAGTTCACATACCAGCTGCTTCAGGCCTACGACTTCTACTATCTGTGTGAGCATCACAACTGCCGTCTTCAGCTGGGTGGTGCCGACCAGTGGGGCAACATCACGACCGGCTCGGAGTTGATCCGCCGTATGTCGGGCAAGGAGTGCTTTGCGCTGACCTGTCCGCTGGTGACAAAATCCGACGGACGTAAGTTCGGCAAGACTGAGAAGGGCAATGTGTGGCTTGACCGCCGTCTCACCTCTCCATATCAGTTCTATCAGTTCTGGTTGAATGTGGCTGACGATGAGGCAGAGCGTTATATCAAGATTTTCACTTCGCTTGAAAAAGAAGAAATAGACTCCCTGATTGAAGAGCATCGTCAGGATCCAGGCCGCCGAGTGCTTCAGAAGCGTCTGGCTCAGGAAGTGACCGTGATGGTTCATTCTCAGGAAGATTATGAGATTGCAGTTGAGGCTTCCAACATTCTGTTCGGCAAAGCAACGAAAGAGGCATTGCTGAAGCTGGATGAGCAGACCTTGCTCGACGTGTTCGACGGCGTTCCTCATTTTGAGGTTGACAAATCTTTGTTTGAGAATGGTGTGAAAGCCATTGAGCTGACTACCGACGCTGCAGCCGTGTTCGCCTCAAAAGGTGAGATGCGTAAACTGACCCAGGGTGGTGGTGTGAGCATCAACAAAGAGAAGCTGGCCGATGCCAATGCCGTGCTCACCAGTGCTGACTTGCTCGACGGCAAATACTTGTTGGTTCAGCAAGGTAAGAAAAAATATTTCCTGCTGATTGCCAAATAATTATATTTGGTTGACCATCTGCAAACAAAAACGCAGGTTATGGAAGTTTATCCGTAACCTGCGTTTACGTTATATAGGCTAATTAGGGATAGTCGTTTAATACAGAGAAATTGCTGTTGATTGACGAGGGTATGCTTTTAGAGGTTGCCCTCGTCTGCCTTTTTTGAGATTTTTGTCGTTACTTGGGTTGATTATTATGTTGCCGAGACACAGTTAACCCTTGCATTCGGGATATTTTGTAAAGATATGCGGTTAGGCAGCCTGGCAGAGTTCCGCTTTCTCGATTCTCCTTGCCAATTGTACTGCGTTAGCCGTGTGGATGCCAAAGAAGATGATCAGGATTTCCGTCTTCTTGATTCGGCCATTTATTCGTTTGAGGCCATAATGTTCCTTCTGAGTACCGAAGGATCCTTCCATTGCAGTGGCACGCACACGGGCAAGTTCCTTTTTGATAGTACTGACGGATGTTGTGTTTTCTCTCTTTTTGCCTTTCTGCGAAAATGATGTCTCAATGCCTCGCTCGCTACAAAAGGAGCGGTTCTCATTGCCGGAGTAGCTGCAGTCACCACCGAGTTTGGTGATTTTCTCTCCGAAGAGCTTTTCGGCCAGTTTCACACAGTGTACAAGGCGGGTACCCTCGTTGAATGCGTTGAAAGAAAGTTTTTCGATGAACGATATGCCATCAACCTGGATGTTGTTGCATTTGGCCCCGAACTCCACCTTTTTTATCTCCTTGCCTCTGACGATTGGACGCACGTATGGCTTGTTGACGCTCACGATACGATTGGGGATGCTTTCTCTGGCATTGCCACTCTCATGATGGTTGCGCTGCTGACGGTATATCTTCGTTATCGTCTCTATTTCTGCGAGTTGCTTGTCCGGGAAGAGTCCGGCGCAAGGATTCTCCCTGTCGAGTCTTCTCAGTTCTGCAAGTATCTTTCCCAGTAACTCCAACAAGCGACGAATGATCTTGCGTGTCCGTTTCTGAGTGTGACGGCGTTGCTTCACATAGGCCATGTTGTCACGGGACACATCAAGGTACTTCGTCCTCATACGATGGATGCCAAGTTCACGGCTTGCCCCACACATCATCGGATACACCTTTTCTATGCATTCCCACAGCAGTTTTGCATCAGTCGGGTAACGCATGGCACTTTCGTAGCAGGTGGCATCTGTGTAGAGGGTGTCGAGATTCTTCATGTACGGCTTCCATGCTTCAGCCAATGCTTCCTGCTGATTCTGTATCCTGAGGCGACCGGAGAGTTCCAGGGCAATGTCATCAATGAGCTTGTAGCTGGTCAGGGGATTCCTCGAGTTGATTCGGATGCCGCAGAATATCTGATAGTGGATGTTTGCATTGAGCTGCTCCATGAGTTTGGGGGCAGACAATCCTGTGTATGACTTGAGGAACATGAGAGCCACCTTGCCTTCCGGACTGAAATAGGACTTGCGACCGGCTTTCTTACGTGGATGCGCATCTGTCAGACCGAATCTGACTGCCATTTCGTGCAACGGAAGAAGAGCGTGAATGCGCCCGAGTTCGCTCGTTTTGAACGAAACTTCATAATCTTTGTATAAATCGAACTCTGTGAACGCAAAACTTGGTGTTATTTCAGAAATTTGTTGTACCTTTGCCATGACGATTATTTTTCGTTTCCCCCAAAACAGGCCGTGCAAAGCAGTTTGGGGGATTTTTTGTTCTCTTATGTAAAGATACAAATAATATATGACACTGGCAATCAAATCATTATATTTCTTCTGAATATTTGATGACAATCCCTAATTATGGCATTACAATTATTCCTTGTATCATAGATAGAATTATTACTATCTACATTAATACTTGTCAGCCCGCTGCATCAATAGTATTCATAACTTGTTGTATTTCAGCTTGTTTTGATTTAAACGATAGAAAAGTGATGATGAAGATTCTGTAGATGATAAAATAGATGAAGATTTAACGTTTTTAACTTTTAATGACGGATCGCGAATACAATAAGTAAGTACAAATTACAGTTGCTATCTCTCATGAGACGTTCTTAAGCTTCCTGTAATTCTGCCTGTATCATCCAAAGTATAAGTACCGCTGATGACAAGCCACATAGGCAGATTGGGTATGCTTTGATAATTATGGATGCCTATGATGTTTTTTTCACCAAGAACATACCACAATATTTTCTTGTGATGCTTCTTGAGATAATTCAATAGAGCATCTTTCTTGACTAATAGATAGTTTTTGGATTTTGCTACAGCTATCGCATCAAAACAAATTACCTCACCTTCTTCATTCTGGAACACCCCATCATTATCTGAATATTGCATTTTCAGA
>JAEEOB010000076.1 GCA_016284045.1 Bacteroidaceae bacterium | reverse complement strand
CTGCATATTGCTGGTGCCGATGCCCATATCCTCGAGCGACACAGAGTCTGTCACTTCACCGTTACTGATACGTGCCAGCCAGGGTTTCTCTCCCTGTATGTCTCGACGCACGAAGACCAGCAGCGTGTTGTTGCCGATGTGCTTCGAGCCAGTCTTCATCTGCTCCAGGTTCGTCTGCAGCGATTTCGACAGATTGTTCTTGCCAGCCAGATACACCAGCACGGTACGCTCTACAGCGGCATGTTGGTTTTTCTTCGACTGCAAGTTGTCGTTCACCCCGCTCAGCACCTCGTCATCGCTTGAACAAGCGGTGAAGTTCATCATTGTTCCTATGGTCAGAACACTCATGAGCATCGTCTTAACCAAAAACTTCTTAGTAGCCATAATTCCTGTCTTTTATTGTTACACTGCAAAGTTAGGTACCATTCCCTCGGCTTCCAAACAATCACCAGCATTTCGCTCCGACTTGTTGCGACACAGAGCCCATTTTGTAACAACCAGTCGGAACCTTGTCACAGGTGTCGCATCGAGGGGAAAATTCCGCGATTGGACAATTGGACAATTGGACAATTTCACGATTGGACCGCTCGGCATCTGCGAAGCAGTGACGCTTTTGTAGAGTGTGAAGATGAGCCTGATGAAGATCACTGAAGAGCAAAAAAAAAGCGGGCCTTTCGGCTCGCTTTTCTTTTTAAGAGAGAGAGTTGTCCCTTTAGCGTCCCAATGGATTGGTTCTTCCCGTTACTGGGTAGAGCATCTTTATTTCATCTATCGTCATTTGCTTCAGCGGCTGGAAGTCTTCATCGTTGTTCAGGGGAGAGCGACCATAGTTCTTGATGAATGCACTGCGCTGGCGGCTGATGACGTTTAATTTCTCACTGCTTATATCTTTAGCCTTATTTCCTTTGGCTAAATACATTATCGCATATTTTTGTATTTCGGAATCTTTCATCAGCCTGTTGCCCAAACCTTGCCAATGGTTGTCCTCAATCTGCATTACGAGCAACTTGTAAACGTCATCGACATTTTTCTTCACCTCGTAGCTGGCGTCGTCACTGGGGTACTTGAAGATGTTCTTGTTCAGACCGAAGTTCAGGGGAACTTTCCACTCACCAAGTTCCCATTTCCATATCTTCAGCTTGCCGCCGGCCTCACCCGAGAACTTGAAATCTACGGAAGCCTCAAAATTCACGGGATCTTTCTGGTCGAATGGGGATAAGGTAAGGTCGGCATTGGCTGTGAGGCTAGGACCTATGGCGACCTCCGGACCTGCCACCTTGTCGATGATCATCTCGCATCCGAGCATCAACCCGATACCTGCTTCGGCAGAGAACTCGGCAGAAGGCTTGAGGAAGCTAACCTTGCTTTTGGTGACCTTGCTATCGTTAATGCCTTTGGGACTGCCGTCGTAAGCAATGCCGCCCTTGAACCAGGAGTCGAACTCGTACTTGACACCCACCGTGGCCCTTCCGCCTACCTCAGCCTTGAACTTCAGGAACATGGAGGGATTGAAGTCTACCGTGAAAGGAACGTAGCCGATAGTGAAGATTACCGAGAACCCGTCGAGCTCTGCGAGCTTCACCTTCTGCTTATCATCAGGCAACTCCAGCTTGCCGTCGAATCCAAGACGGATCTCTGGTTCGAAGTTGAAACGTCCGTCAACACTGGCCTCGAAGCGACTCAGATGGGGTATTGCCACCAGTGAACCCTCAGCCTGCATAACGATGTTGTAGTTGAGGTTGAACTTCACGGGAGTCTTCACGTAGACGTTGATGGTGTCATTGCTGTCTTCGCCACACTGGATGGGGACCTTCTTTTCCAGCGTGGATTCGATGTTGATAAGGGTGTTGTGGCCGTCCCAGTCGATGTCATATGCGGTATTCTCATGCAGATATTTCTCCAATTCTTCATTCTTGGCCTTGAACCACTCTGCAGTGGCGAAAGCGACCTCTTGAAAAGCGTAGCTGACTTTACCCCAGACAGTTTTCACGCCATTCCAGAAATCGTCATACCAGGCACGTGTCTCAGGGTCGTTCATCATTCCCAGCAGATGCTCTGGCAGATAAGTGCCGTAGATGTTGTTTTCGGCAGCATCGTTACGCGTCAGGGCTCTCTGGTCGCCTCCGGCACGTTTGAAGGTGATGGCCATCGGGTGCAGCACGTTGTTCTCGTCGATGTAGCGGGCTGCGTACTCCGGTGTGTTGTTCTCCAAGGCACGTGTGCGGGTCGATGCCGGGTCGGTGTTGACGTAGAGCTCGGTGCTCATCTTTATTTCCTTGTCGTTTCCTGCCAGGACCTCAGAAATCGAAGACTGGGTAACGTGCAGTATGTAGCGGTCGCCTTCCAGCTTCTCCTTGGTAGCGCGACGCAGATAAGCGCGGTGTTCGGGATGATCCCAGATGCCCATCGGGTGGCCCAGGAACGACTCGATGCCCAGCTTGTCGGCCAGCGCCTTGTTGACGGAGATCTCTGTGGTGTCGGCGTTGAGGATAGTAACGTCATTGGTTGTCACGAAGTCGTAGAATGAAAGTCCGTAGGGTTCGAGCAGCGGTCCGTTGTACTCCTGCTCCATAACTGGTGCCAATTCTGCACCTTCTAAAATCTCGTCGTCGTTGCAAGCTGTGAAGACGAACGTGAAACTAAAAATACCTGCGGTAGCGACGCTCATGAGCATCGAGCTTACCAAATTTTTCTTTGTTGCCATAACTGTAATGTTTTATGGTTTATACTTATTTATTATTTATATATATTTATTTGAAGTTTCGCAAGTGCTCAACTTCTTGGGTTTTGAGGTTTGAGGTCTTGAGGTCTTACAACCTTACAAGCGAAGCGACCTTAAAACCAGAGAACCTGACGAAACTGGAGCTTGCGAAAGTTGAGTTTATCTCTGTTTGCCCCTTTTTGGTTTCAGTCGGGGCCGGACTGATGTAGTGAGCACTCAAGGTGCTGAGTTTTCGCCTTTCATTTCTTTCTGTGTCAGTAAGTCAAAGATCGATTTCATTTCTGATTTCTGATGCAAATTTAAGATGGTTTTCAGCCCGTTCCAACTATTTTCATGTTTTTCGCTCGAGTTTGTTGCGACACCGGGCCCGTATTGTAACAACCTGTCGGACACTTGCCACAGATGTCGCATTCAGGGGGAAAAAGACCGAAAAAAAAGCTTGGATTGATAGTTCATTGTGAATAATTAGCAGATAAAAAAATTGGGACTTAAGGTTTAAAGATGGGATTGATGGAAGGATGGGACTCACGCCACACTGACTATCGTCTTGCACTCCCTGAACTGCTTGCAACTCCTTGCACTCCATGAACTTCTTGCCTCCTCGAGCCAACTCGGAGGCTGCTCTAGCGCTGCAGAGAGCGTTCCGACCGGTCTGGAGAAGCCTTTCCCCAGCACCTGCGTCCCCCTCTCACGACCGCCTGATAATAGTCGCAGAAGCCCTTACACCTCCACAAGTTTTTTCTGCTCAGTCTCGTCGTAATCGCGGAAATCGCGGATAATAGTCTCTACAAAAAAATACGATTAGCCCTTGTTATCCCCACTTTCTGCAACAAGAATGGCCATTTGCCGCATGATTCCTACCTATTTTCGTCAAAATACTGATTCTTTTGCAACGCTCAAATGTTCGCCAAGTAAAGGAAAAAACATCGGAAAAAGAGGGTTTTGCACTTTTTTGAGGCCTAAAAGAGCAGATTTTGATGAATCTTTGCCCTTCAAAATTAGGTATTTTAGGGGAAAGGGGAATGGTATAATTATGTTATATGTTGATAATCAGTTAGTTACGTTAAATGATGATATTCAGGCGTTCAGGCGTTCAGCTAGCCTTTTGCATGTTTCAGTTCACCTTATTATCTATATATCTTATTAATTATTAGATAGTTACATATACTTAAGAGGGTGTTGTGATTCACAACTGAACCACTGAACGCCTGAACGCTTGAACGCTTGAACGCTTGAAACAACCTAGCTAGCGAAAGAACCTTACTCTGCTACAAGGCCCTCGAGCGCCCGGAAGATTTCATTGCTCACGTGGATGGCATACCTTTCCGCGTTGAATTTCGTGCCGATCTTAATGGGTTTGAGGTTCGGACCAGATTAGTATTTCCTTCATCGTTTATTGAGCATTTTGACAGGTTTCCGTCGTAGAGGATATAGGCCGATAAGGGAGTTTTGTCACACAAAAAGATTTACAGAACCGCTCGGATTGATTCCGAATTGGAATCTACACAGAGCTGACGGATAACAATTTGTCGGTTTTCGAGCGGTTTTCCTACCGATTCTGATTATTTTATACAGAAAAAACGCAAATACTTGGTTGTAGGTATTGCACATTAAGAAAAAAAAGTTTATTTTTGCAAATAATTCTTTATTGAACAATCAAGCGCAGAAGAGAGAAGCCGCTGAACAGTATTCATTAAACTATATAGGTTATGAGAAAAAAAATGTTATTCAGTAACGCAATCCTACTATTCATGCTGTTGCTGGCCGCGGGGATGATGATTCCTCAGGGGGCATCGGCTCAGAATAAGATCAGGATTCACGGTACGGTATTCGAGTTGGACGGGAAACAGCAGGTTCCGTTGGATTTCGCAACGGTATCGTTCCCAGAATTTGGTATCGGCACTACTACCAGCA
The DNA here is from genome assembly GCA_016284045.1 of Bacteroidaceae bacterium. GTDB lineage: Bacteria > Bacteroidota > Bacteroidia > Bacteroidales > Bacteroidaceae > UBA3839. The sequence goes on along the minus strand of JAEEOB010000076.1, from coordinate 3,383 downwards.
ATGGTGGTAAATACGCGCTGGACAATGTTCCGGGCGGTAAGGTGAAAATCCGTGTGCAGTATATCGGCAAGCACACGATCGACACGCTGGTGACGCTGCAGTCGAACAAGCAACTGGACTTCGTGCTGAGCACCGAGGACTTCCGCCTGAAGGAGGTGACGGTGACGGCGCAGCACAACGCCGCCGGTAAGTCGACATCGAGCAATATCTCGCGCCAGGCCATGGACCACATGCAGGCCACGAGCCTCTACGACGTGATGTCGCTGCTGCCGGGCGCACAGATGGTGAACCCGAACCTGAGCTCTGCCAAGTCGATAGAGATCAGACAGACGGGATCGTACAACAGCGCGCAGAACTCGCTGGGTGCCGCCATCATCCGCGATGGTGCGCCTATCTCGAACAACGCGAACCTCTCGGTGCTGAATCCTACCACGTCGTCGGAGACTAACTCAGGAGCGCTGGCTGCCCTGGGTGGCGGTGCCGCTCCCTCGGACGGTATCGACGTGCGCAGCATCTCTACGGAGAATATCGAGAGCGTGGAGATTATCCGCGGTATTCCGTCGGTGGAATATGGCGACCTGACGTCGGGTGCGGTGATTATCCACTCGAAGGCTGGCCGTGAGCCCCTGCGCATCAAGGCGAAAGCCAACCCGAACGTCTATCAGGGCAGTATCGGAACGGGCTTCGAACTGGGCGGCAAGAAGGGTGCCCTGAACCTGAGCGCCGACTACGCCTACAACGTGAACGACGTGAAACAGAGCTACCTGCACTACCAGCGTCTGACGGCAAAGGCCCTGTACTCGAACGTCTTCCTGAACAACACGCTGCGCTCGAACACCTCGCTGGACGTGTTCTACGGCAAGGACCAGCGCGACAAGAACCCCGTCGACGAGATTCTGATGGTGAAGAGCCGCGGCGAGGACCTGGGATTCACGCTGAACACGAACGGTCTGTTCAACATCAACAAGGGCTGGCTGGAGAACATCCGCTACGTGGTGTCGGGAAGCTATACCGCGAAGAACAGCTTCCACGAGGAGGCCACAAGCTCGGGTAACGCACCCTACTCTGCCGTGATGACCGACGGAGCGGTGCTCTCGAACAAGCCGGGCGAGCACCTGTATACCGCCGACGGCAAGGAGATTACCAACTTCTCGGCAGCCGACGCGGGCTACTTCGCTTACTACCTGCCCAGCAGCTATATCGAGCACAACAGCATCGACAGTAAGGAAATCAACTTCTTCGCCAAGCTGACCGCCAACTTCTTCAAGCACTTCGGCAGCGTGAACAACCGCATCCTGCTGGGTGCCGACTTCAAGACCGACGGCAACGAGGGTGAGGGAAAGAAGTTCGGACAGACCACGCCGCCATTGCGACCCGTATCGGTGCTGAACGGCTCGTTCCGTCCGCGCTCGTATAAGGATATCCCCTGGATCACGCAGTTTGGTGTATTCGCCGAGGAGAGCTTCAACTGGATGATTGGCAAGAACGCACTCAACCTGCAGGTGGGCGGCCGCTACGACAACTGCTCGGTGGTGGGCGGCACTTTCTCTCCGCGCGCGAACCTTTCTATAGATATTATCCCCGAGGTGCTGACGCTCCGAGGCGGCTATGGCGTAACGGCCAAGATGCCCACGTTGCTCTACCTCTATCCGGAGAACGCCTACTTCGAGTATACGGGCATCAACGAGCTGGCCAACGAGGCCATCCCCGAGGCTGACCGTAAGTTCATCACCACAACGCGCATCTTCGACACGCAGAACAAGGACCTGAAGGTGGCGAAGAACTACAAGAAGGAGATTGGCTTCGACCTGAACATCGGCAAGATGAGCCTCTCGGTGACTGCCTTCGAGGAGCAGCTGAAGAACGGTTACTCGCTCTCGACCTCGCTCGACGGCTTCAAGCTGGTGCCTTACAACAAGTTCAGCCGCAACGCCGACGACCCGACGAAGTTCGACGTCACACAATACCAGGTGCTCTCGTACTTCAACACGCCGAGCAACCCGCGCTTCTCGAAGACAAGAGGTGTGGAGTTTGAACTCGACCTCGGACGTATCGAGGCCATCCGCACTTCGTTCCAGCTGAACGGCGCATGGACCCGCTGCGACGCCTACTCGGACGACTACTACGTCTACGAGAACAACTCGGAGAATCCTGCCAGCCGCCACGATGTGGGTATCTACGACAAGCACCGCTCGGAGCACCACGACCAAGGCTTCACCACGGCGCTGCGTATCACGCACAACATTCCGCGAATCGGTTTCGTTGCCACGTTCACCGCTCAGGCCACATGGCAGGAGATGGACTGGACAACCTACTACAACGACAGCATTCCCGTGGGCTACGTGTCTATGGCTGACGGACAGGCTCACATGTTCGGTCCCGGCAAGTATACCAACACGCAGCAGCTGAAGGACGAGGGACTGAGCTACCTGATCAACTATCCGAGCCACTCGAACGCCGTCAGGGACTCGTACAACCCCTACTTCTGTTTTAACCTGAACCTCACGAAGGAAATCAGCGACATGCTTCGTGTCTCTTTCTTTGCCAACAATATGTTCCGCAGTTATCCGCGCCGCGTCAGCCGAAGAAACCCCGGCCAGTACGAGGTGATGAACAATCGTTTCTATTTCGGTATGGAGCTGTCAATAAAGATTTAATTTGTCAGAATATGAAAAAGAATAATTTATATATCTTGTTAGCTATCGCCTTGCTGGCGGTCTTCTCGTGCGACCGTTTCAAGGAGGCCGACGAGTCGGTGAGAATCAAGCCGCTTGACGTATCGGTCAAGCTCAACATTGATGTTCCCAACATGCGGTCGGCTGAGGGACTAGTGGTTAAGATAGTGAACAATTCGGAAGGATATTCTTACCGGAAAGAGTTTTCGGGTGAGGAGGTCAACGTGAGCGACGTGATTCCTGGCGTATACACCATCTCGGTGTCGGGAACCGCCAAGGACAATGAGGGCGCTGAGTACTACATCAACGGCAACTCGGTGAACAAGGCCCTGTTCGAGGGTGAGAACAAGGTGACAATCACGATGCAGGGACTGAAGGTGAGCCCGCTGGTGTTCAAGGAAATCTACTACTGCGGTTCGAAGCCGCCGGTGGGATTCTCTTATTTCCGCGACCAGTTCTACGAGATTTACAACAACTCGAGCGAGGTGCAGTATCTCGACGGTGTCTATTTCGCCCACCTGTTCCCGACGAACGCCACGCGCAACCTGCCGGTATGGCCTGAGAGCGACGGCAACAAATACTGCTACGGCGAGCGCGTATGGAAATTCCCGGGCAACGGAACACAGTATCCCCTGCAGCCCGGCGAGTCGGCAGTGGTTGCCCAGTTTGCCGCCAACCACAAGCTGGAGATTTACAATCCCAACTCAC
>JAEEOB010000075.1 GCA_016284045.1 Bacteroidaceae bacterium | reverse complement strand
CGCATGTATTAGAAAATGCTGATAATTATTAAGTTCTGTTTATTTTTGAGTGATTCTAATATCGATTTATTATTGGCAAAACTATCGTCCACGAGCCTCAGGCTCGTTAACTCCCCTTTTATATTCCGAACCACTTGCATAAATCTTACATCTTAAATAATTAAATCTTTAAATTAACTCGGCTTCCTTTTTTATTTCAGAAACTTGAATAACATAACTAAAATTTATATAAAATATGAAATAGAGAAAACAGTTATATGGAATTTCTTTAATTTTGCTTAATCAATTGTGAATTGTTCTAAATTGCTTTGCTCATTCTGTTTTTTTATTATAACTTTGCATGGTTACCAAAAGCTTTATTCCCTAAAAACCAATACTTGAATAATATAACTTTTCTAGCTCTATGAAACAAATCCTTTTTTCATTATTTATGTTGTTACCTGTATCACTCTTTGCACAGGAAGGGAAAGTGGCCGTCGATAAAAAAGCCACATACGAGCAGCTTCATAAGCAAGCGGCAGACTTCTCTGACCAGGGACTGCCTAAGTCAGCGTTGGAAGTGACGGAGTTAATCCGCCAGAAAGCCGAGGATGAACTGAACTTCGCCGAGTTTGTCGCCGCAGCTAAGATGAGAGCTGCACTCAGGATGGATATTGCTCCCGACAGCATCATACCCGACCTTAAATACATGGAGGACCTCTTCGATAAACCTATCGTGAAATCGAACGACGCACCACAGCGGCAGGCCATCCTCCATGCCATCCTCATCTCTGTCTATGACGATGTGAGGACATCAAGGCTGGCAAGGCGAAACGATGAGCTCACCTCGCAGTGTATAGAGAAAGTGAAGTTCCACACGGAAGAGGCTCTGAGACAGAAGGAGGCGCTTGCCAACATCAGTGCTACTCCATACAAACCGCTCTATCAGGAGTGTGAAGACAGCAGGCTTTTCAATAACGATCTACTCTCGCTGATTTCTGACTTCATCTCCCAGCAGGGCTTCAAGGCACCTTACTACCACGATGCCAACGTGGAATTGGCTCACCTGCGGCAGATAAAGGATATCTATCAGCAGAAGCAGATGCGCGATGCGGCACTGCTCGTGCAGATGAGAATTTGGGATATTCAGCATAACCTCAAAAGCAAGTCGGAACGGCTCAGCTCCAGCGACATGCGGGAACTGCTCAAGAAGATGTATGAGGACAACGCTGACTTGGAAGCGGGAGCCGACGCCTGTATGGCTTACTATAAGATGAGCTCTTTTGACTCTTGGATGGAACGCCTCCAGTTTGTCAGAATGGCTAAAAACAAGTTCCCGAAATCTCCGTATGTAAAGACATTCGAGGGCATAGAAAAAAAGTGCTTTGAGAAATCGGTATCGGTGGGGGTCGATGGAAATGTTATTGCCAGACGCCAGTTCAAAATCAGGGTCAGTCACCGCAATGTAGCCAAGGTGAACGTCAAGGTGGTTGACGACAAGAAAAAAACGGTCTGGGAGCAGACGGTCGTCTCAGAGGGATTCAAAGATTCGGACAACTATGTGGAGGACAGCAGGACCGACACGCTCTTCCTCGCGCTCACACCAGGACTGTATAAAGTCATTGCCTCAGCGGATAACAAGCATGAGGAATCCAAGGAGTTCAGGGTTTCCACACTCAAGCTGATTTCCTATATGCTGCCAGGGGAGGACTGCACGGTTAATGTCGTGGAGGCAATATCAGGTATGCCGGTCAAGGGCTGTAAGGTGTATCCGGGAAAGAATAAATGGGTGGACGGAAAATGGAAGGATGTGATTTCTGATACGCCCTATATCACTGATGCCAACGGCACAGTGAAAATCCCGCTTGGAGATGACGGGGAAAAATGGGACTGGGCACTTGCTGAGCTCAGCAAGGACGATATCAGCAGTCATGTCACGCTTGACTTCAGGAGAAATTACGAGAAGGAAATCATAGAGCAGCTGAATTACGAGGTTTATACCGACCGTGCTGTCTATCGCCCAGGACAGACGGTCTATGTCTCAGGATATGTCTATTCGAAGTTTGGCGACGTACACAAGATGGTGGCTGACCAGCAGGTGGATATTCAGTTCCGTGATGCGAACTCTCAGGAAATTGAGTCCAAGACGGTCGTTACCGACAAGATGGGTATGGCCTCGGCGCAGTTCGTCATCCCGAAAGGAAGACTCAACGGCAATTTCCGCATTCGTTTCGGAGATGAAAGTACATACGTCAGGGTGGAGGAGTACAAACGTCCGACATTCGACATCGAGTTTGAGAAACAGACGGGCACACTCGCCTTCGGAGACACGGCGAAGGTGACGGGGGTGGCGAAGACCTACTTCGGTGTGCCGGTGCAGGGGGCGAAAGTCAGCGTCAAAGTGCAGCGTAAGCGGGGCGAGTTCCGCCTGTGGTGGCAGCCACGCGGGTACTGGAATAATGTCAGCACATTCGATGTGGAGACCGATGACGACGGACGCTTCACCATCGATGTCTTCCTTGACGGCGACCAGGCTGCCGACGAGACGCTCGACAACTGGTGCCGCGATTTCTACGGTGTCATGGTCTATAAGGTCGATGCCATCGTCACAGACCAGGCGGGAGAGACACATGAGCAATCCACGTCGCTCGCCGTGTCGGCAAGAGAGTTCTCTCTCAAAATCGAGGCACCTGACAATATCAACCGCGACAAGCCGGAGGATATCATCGCCAGAGCGGTTAACATCAGCGGTCAAGAGGTTCCGGTAATGGGCACATGGAAACTCGAAAAATATGTAATTGACGATAAGGGTGACGGTAAATATGTGGAACAGGGTGCATCAGGCACGTTCGATACGGGTAAGCCGATTGTCATCGACGGACTGCGCCAGTTGCCGCTAGGAATGTATCGTATAAAGGTTGAGACCATCGATAAGAAAGGGAATAAGGATTATGACTCCCATACATTCACCCTTTACTCAACCAGTGGCGGAGAAATCACGCTTAATAACGACTGGATTTTCACGGCCGACAAGGAAATCGGAGAGGGAAAAAGTGTTGACATCTATTATGCGGTGGCTGAAAAACAGCCGTTTGTGTATGCGTATGTCATATCCGACAAGAAGGTGGAAAAACAGAGAATTGAACGTTTCGACAACACCATCCAGCATCTGCATATCGACTTCAAACCGGAATATAAGGACGGAGTCACTTTTATGTTCGTCTATGTAAAAAACGACAAGGAACATGCTGTACAGGAGTCATTTACCTATGTCAGGCCGGAAAAACGGCTTGACATTCAGTGGGCTACATTCAGGGATAAGCTCCAGCCTGGACAGGACGAGACATGGACACTTACCATCAAGGACAAGCAAGGGAAGCCTGTGAAGGCACAGATGCTTGCTGCCATGTACGATGCATCGCTTGATGCAATTAAGCCCCACAGCTGGCGTTTCTCCCTCTCTTTCCCAAGGAGTGTGCCTGGCGTTTCTTCCAATGTATCCACATCAGGGATTTACTCCAACTGGTTCGACCTCAAGTTCAAGAAGACTGAATATGAGACATTCAGTAGATGCTATAGCGCTCTCATTCCCTTCGACCGCTACGATGAGGTCATGGTGTTTAATACGATGGGGCCAAGAAGAATGGTGAAATCAAGGGCTGCTGTTTCCGACAACATGATGCTGGCTGAGGCTGAGCCGATGAGAAAAGAGGCTATGCCGATGATGGCGGCAGATATGGCCTCGGATTATGAAGCGGTGGAGTCGGAAGAGGAAAAGGCTGCTGAGGGGGATGAAGGACAGGAGCAGCACGCTGAGAAAGTGCAGATGCGCAGCGACTTCTCCGAGACGGCCTTCTTCTATCCCGACCTCATGGCGGACAACGACGGACAGGTGAAGGTTTCGTTCAAACTCCCGGAGAGCCTCACGAAATGGAACTTCATGGCGTTCGCCCATACGGAGGACGTGGATTTCGGCATGCTCACGGCTTCGGTCGTGGCTGTGAAGAACTTCATGGTGCAGCCTAACATGCCACGCTTCGTCAGGACGGGCGACAAGCTGACGATTACAACGCGTATCATCAACCAGAGTGAAAATCCTGTGGAGGGCGAGGCACTTATCAAACTTATCGACCCGAACACCGACAAGGTGGTCTTCACGCAGAAGAAACCATTCAGGGTGGATGCTCAGAAGACCACCAACGCTGCCTTCGACTATCAGGTATCGGACGACTACAACATGCTGATTTGCGAAATCTCAGCGTCCGACGGAAAGACTTCCGACGGTGAGAGAAACTGGCTCCCGATCCTCTCCGACAAGAAATTGATAACGGAAGCTGTTCCGTTCTACATTCAGGGAAGCGGTACCAAGACCATCGATATCTCTGCTTTGTTTAATAATAACTCACCTACTGCCACACAGCGGAAGATGGTGTTTGACTATACAGACAACCCGGCGTGGAACGTGGTGCTCGCTCTCCATGGGGTAGCTAATCCGAAGGACGACTGCGCCATCTGCTGGTCAACCTCACTTTATGTCAATATGGTGGCTCAACATCTGGCTGTACGCATGCCGAGACTACAGAGCCTTATCCGTCAGTGGGAGAATGAGGAGGGCAATGAGACAACCATGCAGAGCGAGCTGGAGAAAAACCAGGAACTCAAGGACATCCTCCAGCAGGAGGCACCGTGGATGCTTGAGGCGCAGGACGAGACGGAGCAGCGTCATGTCATAGCCGAACTCTTCAACCAGAATCTCATAAACGACCGTATCAGCAAGGCGAAGGACAAACTGAAATCACTGCAACTCTCAGGTGGAGCATGGTCTTGGTTCAAGGGAATGGAGCCGAGTTACTACACCACTTTCGCCGTGTGCGACAACCTGTCTATGCTGCAAAGCTATTTCACCGCTGTGGGGGATAACGCCGACAACAACATCGAGAACATGCTGCAGAAGGGACTCTCTTTCCTCGACAAGGAGGAACTGGAGGACTATGAGGAGTACCACAAGAAAGAAAAGAAGTTCTTACCGGGCAATAGCACCTTACATTATATTTATATGGTGGCTACAGCTAAGCATAAGACTACTGGAAAGGTGAAGTCCATGATTGACGACTATCTCAACCGGATTCAGGGAAAAGTGAAGGAGTTCACCATGTACGGACGGGCTAACTGCGCCATTGCACTGCTCGCAAACGGAAGAAACAAAGAGGCGGATGCCTTTGTCAGGTCTCTCCGTGAATATACGGTCTCCAAACCGGGCATGGGACGCTATTATGACACCGAGCGTGCACCTTATTCGTGGTGCGATTACAAACTGCCGACACACGTGGCTGCCATGAAGGCGATGATTGCCACTCGTAAAGACTTCACCGATGCGGATCAGTATCTCAATGACATGCAGATATGGGTCATCCGGCAAAAGCAGGGACAGAAATGGGACAGCGAAATCAACACCATCCAGGCGGTGGATATCCTGCTCACTGTTTCGCCCGACACAACCTTCCATGAGGCGCAGATGCCGCTGGTGACCATGGCTGGAAAAAGCCTTCAGCTCGACGACCAGACGGCAGGCATCGGGTTCGTGAAGCAGCCTGTGCCTGAAGAGATGGTTAAGGCGGCCATGGCACAGCCGAAACCAGTTGTAACGGTAGAGAAGCAGTCGCCGGGACTTTCCTGGGGTACTGTCTATGGACAGGCTCTCGAATCGCTCGATAAGGTGGAGCAGAACGGTGAGGCGCTTACCGTTGAACGGAAAATGTATGTTTATGACGCCAATGCACTGGATGATGGATGGAAGCCGGTTGACGACAATTATGTGTTCAAGGTGGGCGACAAAGTCAGAATGCGGCATATCGTTTTTGCTGACCGCGACCTCGACTTTGTCCAGATTCGCTCACAGCATGCTGCCTGCCTCGAACCGGCTAAGACACGCTCAGGCTACCAGATGCTTGGGGGCAGGGGAGGTTACCTCGCACTCCACGATGCGTCAGCTGACTTCTTCTTCGACCGCTTCCAGAAAGGAACCGTCACCATCGACCTCGAGATGTATGTCACATCCCCTGGATCATACGCCAACGGTATCGCCACGGTTCAGTGTGCATACGCGCCCACATTCTCCGGGCATTCCAAGGGTAACCGCATCAACGTGAAATAATTATTTTAACAGGAAGTTAAGGTGGAAGTTAAAATGGCTGAATAAAAGTTCTTTCTCCGTTTTACTTCCACTTTACTCCTTTCTCTCAATCCTTCACAGAAAAGTAAATACACTTTTCACTATTCACTTTTCACTCACGCTACTTTTTCATTGGCTTTGCCGAACCTGCTCCCGCTCGGCATAATGAATGCAAGCATTCTTCTGCTCTCGCTTACTCGCTGGTTTCTTCATTTATTTGTTTGTGTTCCCACACAATTCTTGATTTATGTCAACAAAATTAAATAAAGTTGTATTTTTTACACTTATTTCAATTGCCACTTAAAAAAACTGTCGTAACTTTGCATCGTCAAAAGAAAAAATAAGGTCTCACTTAGGTGATTCATTATTTGAGAGAATAAATAGGTATTAAGTTTTAGTAACATTAAGGTATAACTGATAGCATCTTGAAGGTGCTGACAGAAAAATAAATTAGGTATTAGTTATTTAAGGTTAATTTTGAAGTGTTAGTTATTTAAGGTTATAGATTGATAAGGGCATGTGAATGTCGTATTTGTTTTAATAGGTTAATAATAAAGGTATTGGTTTAAAAATGTCAATAGGTTTTTAGTTAGTTAAGGTTAATTAAAGTTTGGTTATTTAGGACTCGATAGGTTAGTTTTTTAAGGTTAGTAAAAAGATTGATTAGGATTAAACGTTTTGATTTGGTGTTTTTCACCTTTAGGAGTTCTGCAAACTCGATGAGAGCGAACAAACTCCAATCAAGACACACTTACGACGAAAGTAGATGCCTCAATTCAGAGGCTCTACTATCCCGCGAGGGACTGCGTCAAAAAAGTGATTTTTAGAAAATTCATTATGAGATTTAATGGTTTTCAGGAACTAAGCGATGCAAAGCATCGCTTTTTTCGTCTATATTGCCCAGTCGTAGTATGTTAACTATATCAATATCTTCCCGAGTAACTACACTTTTCACTATTCATTTTTCACTTTTCACTTATTTTTTTGTTAACTTTGCAATATTTTTCAATTAAAGCTATGAGTAATCTCTTAAAAAACATATTTCGTTTCCTGCGTCATGGACATTGGACACGCCCTATCACAAGGCAGTGGCCACTGATTTTGTTTTTCATCATACTGATCGGAGGTGCCTCCGTCACAAAAAATCTCTATTATAGGGCGTTCATCATTTTCCTTCAGGCTTATTGTGTAGCCGCTCTTGCTCATCTCACCAAGTCGAAGATTGTCAAAGGGCTCATTTATTTCTTCTGCTATGTCTTGTTCGCCACAGAGACCATTCTCATCTTTACCTATGGAATGCATATCTCACCAACCACACTTACTCTGCTGCTCGAGACAGATCAGCGGGAGACAACTGAGTTCCTGACAACACTCATCTCTCAGCCACAGTTTTGGATGGCGCTTGCTGTGATTGTTGCTGTGGCCGTTGCGAATGTGTTTGCCGAAAAATACCGTTTGAGGGTGTCACAGTGGATGGAGACACGCAAATGGGGTGGGGTGACAAGGTGGATTGCGCTCGTTGTCATCATCATCGGGCTGCTCTCTTCTTCATGCTATTGGTCGCTCATTAACGCCGACGACTCTGTCGAAGTGGACGACTGGGGGGTCATTCATAAACATCCAAAGGATGTCATGACAAGGCTTGTCATGGCTTTCGTCGATATCAGGGCAGGAAAAAACGAGATGATGAAAAACCTTGAGATAGTCAGGCAGATGAAACCCGTCGCACCGGCTGACAGCGACTCACTTAATATCATCTTCGTCATTGGAGAGAGCTATATCAAGGCTCACTCTCCAATCTATGGCTACAGCCTGAACACCACTCCCGTGCTTCTCAAAGAACATCAGCAGGGACGGCTCTTCGTATTCAAGGATGCTGTCACTCCTTTCAACATGACCACCAATGCGGTGAGAAACATCATCAGCTGCAATGCCATGGGGCTGGGTGAGCACTGGATGGACCGGCCGCCGCTGACAGCTGTCTTCCGTCAGCACGGCTTCCATGTCTCCATGTATGACAACCAGCGGTCGTATGGCAACGACCAGAACACGTTTATGTTCTCACTCAGCAACTATCTCTACATGCCTGAAATCGCTGAGCTTTGTTACGACGAACTGTGCGACTCCGCTTTCCACTTCGATGGAAAAATGGTGGATTACTATAAGGCGAGACACCTTAATCCACCGGCAAAGAAAAGTCTGCTCCTCTTTCATCTCATGGGACAGCATGTCCTCTTCCATGAGAGGTATCCCGACGAGTTTAACCATTTCAAGGCCGACAGCATCATGAGAACAGAACCGTGGATAGACACGAAACATAAAGAGCTGATCGCTCAATACGACAACGCCACGCTCTACAACGATTTCGTAGTCGGCAACATCATCCAATTGTTCAGCGACCGTAACACCGTGCTTGTCTATCTCTCTGACCATGGAGAGGAGGTCTACGACTACCGCGATGTGTGCGGGCGGAAAGCATTCAAGGAGGAGCATCCCGACATCTCATTCCAATATTCTGTGCCTCTGCTCGTATGGTGTTCCGACAAATTCAAAGAACAAAACCCCGACATCATTTCCGATATCGAGAAGGCGCTCGAACGGCCTCTCTCCATCGACAATGTCTGTCAGCTGCTCTTCCATCTCGCTGACATCAGCAACTCACGAAACGACTACTACAACCCTGCAGTTGATGTGCTCGCCAACGAATATCACTGCCCTCCGAGAATCGTCGAAAAAACGATGGACTATGACAGTGTCATGGCTGCTTTTCACTAATTATAAGCACTCCTTTTTAAAACTTCCATTTTTTCTTTAGAAATTTGAAAAGAATATTATTATAATGATTACAAATACAATGACCAGTTTTATCATCGTAAACTACAATACATGGGAGCTTACATGCAAGTGTGTGGCGACCATCCTGGAGTATATTCCTGAGGGCTCCTATGAGATTATTGTAGTGGATAATGGAAGTAAAGATGATGATAAACTGTCGCTTAAGAAGAATTTGAGTGAGAATTGCCGATTGGTCGAAAGCCGTTTGAATGTGGGATTCGGAGCAGGCAACATGCTGGGAGCGAATCTGGCAAAGGGCAGATTCCTCTGTTTTATTAACAGCGATGTGGAATTGGTGGAAGACTGTATAACACCGCTTTGCCAGTTTCTCGATGCGCATGATGATGTGGGATGTGTCACTCCGCAGCAGTATGACAGGGAGGGAAGGCATGCACGCTCGTTCCGGCATAAGACGGGAATCAGACATGACCTGCTGGGAGATTCCATTTTTGAACGTCTCTTTCCACGCCGGTTTCCGAATCCTGATATGGTTTTCAAAGGGGGTGAACTGGAGGTGTCACAGTTAAACGGCAGCTTTATGATGTTCCCTGCGGATAAATTCTGGGCTATCGGGGGATTCGACACGAATATTTTTCTCTATTATGAGGAATACGACATTGGTATCAGATTATCAAAACGTGGATGGAAAAGTGTGGTGCTCACTAAATACCGGTTTAGACATTGTCATGGAGCGACCATCAATAAATATAAATCAATCACTAAGCGTGAACTGTATATATCAAAACTTTATACTTACAGCAAACATCACAACTGGTTGCTCTCCGCTATTTACCGTGTGATTAATTTACTCACCCTTTCTGTCAAGCCGTCTAAATGGTATATTCTCAAGGCAATCATTCATAGTAATACCTTGTCACGCTCCATGCGCCATCTCAGATAGTCTGAATTGTACTGTCCCCATCCACAAAACCTTTTTGATGGTTAAGCTTGTGTGAATAAAACTGAATGTCTGAGGATGTGCCGCGCACATCCTCATTTTTTGCTGTCTTCAATAAGAATTGTAATCATTCCGCCGATTTATCAGTTTTTCTAAAACATATCGACATTTTTTGACTTCTTGAACAAAAACATTTCGGTATTTTCGCGCTTTTTGAATAAAATCTTGTCACCCCCTCTCTTTTTCTCTAAAAAAATACATATATTTGCATCATAAATGCATCGTTAACGATAAATGCTTTATCATGCTCTTAAAACATTGTTTTTTCAGTCTGATTAACAAACTTGCACGACATGTCAGAGCTGGGAAAAACTCTCATTAAGAAATAATCATGTCTCATACCATCCCTCAAGATGGTAAGCTACTACCTTGAGGGGGGTACAAATATTCAAATAAATAGTAAATCGTAAATCTTTAAATCGTAAATAAAGTGATTCCTTTCCTCGACCTGAAAAAAATAAACGCACTCCACGCTGACGAAATTAAGGGGGCGATGGCTGCTGTGATTGACTCCGGATGGTATGTCCGGGGCAAAGCACTTGATCAGTTTGAACGTGACTATGCCGCTTTCATCGGGACACAGCATTGTGTGGGTGTGGGCAACGGCTTAGATGCCATTGATATCATACTGCGCGCCTATATCCAGCTCGGAGTAATGACCCCAGGCGATGAGGTCATCGTGCCAGCCAACACGTTCATCGCCTCCGTCTCAGCTATTATCCATGCCGGATTAAATCCCGTTTTTGTGGATGCCGATGCTGATACTCTACTGCTTGATCAGACGAAGCTGGAGCCTCTTCTCTCTTTCAAGACCAAAGCACTGATGATAGTCCATCTTTATGGCAAATGCGCTTATTCGGAGCAGATACGCAATTTCTGCACTAAATATCACCTCAAACTTATTGAGGACAACGCACAGGCACATGGCTGCCGGTTCGAAGGCCGACGGACCGGTTCACTCGGCGATGCTGCCGCTCACAGTTTCTATCCCGGCAAAAATCTGGGAGCCCTGGGCGACGGAGGGGCTGTCACCACCGACGACACACAGCTGGCGGAGACCGTTCGGGCCATCGCCAACTACGGATTTCATAAGAAATACTATGCTGATGTGGAAGGACGGAATTCCCGGCTCGACGACCTGCAGGCGGCAGTACTCTCTGTCAAACTGAAATATCTTGACCAAGAGAATGAACGCAGAAAAGCCATCGCTGCAGTTTATGACCAGCATATCAGCCATCCCATGATCAGACTGCCTAAGAACAGGGTGGGACAGGACCACGTCTATCATCTCTATCCCATTCTCACCGAACAAAGGGAACATCTGCAGACTTACCTTGAAAAGCAGGGCATACAGACGCTCATCCATTACCCCGTGCCCCCTCACAAGCAGAAATGCTTCCCTCAGTTCCATCATGTCTCACTGCCAAATACAGAGAAAATTGCCATCCATGAGCTCTCACTACCCATCTCTCCAGTCATGACCGACGATGACGCCTTGTTCGTGGCACAGACAATAAATCAATTCTTTTGAGGGTTGTTCTAAAAAATCTGTCGCATGTTAAATCGTTAAAAAATTATTATATTCGTTTTTTTTATTCTTACCATATCTGATTATTCTGCAAAAATCACTATCTTTGCAAACCTTACTTCATTCACTAGCTAGAAAATATATAGAAAGATATGAAAATTGCTGTTGTAGGAACAGGAACGGTGGGACTGGTCAGTGCCACCTGTTTTGCTGAAATCGGAATGCAGGTTACCTGCATCAACTCCGACCCCAAAATCATAGAAAACCTCAAAAACGGTATTGTTCACCTTTATGAGCCGGGACTCGAGGAGAAACTCAACCGGAATTACAGGGAGGGAAAACTTAAGTTCGCCACAGACGTGAAGAGTCTTATCGACCAGATAGACCTCGTTGTATGTGCCACACCGACTCCCGCCATGCCCGACGGGACCATCGACCTGCGCCAGGTGGCGGAGCTCGCCAAGAAAATCGGACAGACCGTCACTAAATATTTCGCAATCGCCATTCTCTCGACAGTACCGATTGGGACGGCAAGGCAATTGCGCGCCGCTCTCAATATCGAGTTGGAGAAGCGGGGCGCCAACATCCATTACGATATCATCTCCATCCCTGCATTTCTGCGCGAGGGTACGGCGGTCAATGATTTTCTCAAGCCTGACCGCATCGTTGCAGGTGTCGGATCTGAGAAGGGAGAGGAGCTGGTGAGGGAGCTCTACAAACCACTTACCGATAAGGGTGTGGAACTGATACTGACAGACCAGACTTCTGCAGAGCTCATCAAATACGCCTCAAACGCAATGCTTGCCAACCGAATCTCCTTCATGAGTGACATCGCCAATCTCAGCGAGCTGGTGGGAGCCGACATTGACATGGTACGGAGGGGCATGGGTGCTGACCCCAGAATTGGCGACGACTATCTTGCCAGTGGATGTGGATACGGAGGAACAAGTCTGCCTAAGGACGTGAAGGCACTTATCAAGACTGCGGAGAAAGCAGGCTATTCCATGAAGGTTGTCAAGGCGGTTGATGAGGTCAACGACGCACAGCAGAAAGTGGTGTTCAAAAAACTCCTCAAATGCTACAACGGAAATGTAAAGGGAAAGAATGTGGCGGTGTGGGGGCTTGCCTTCAAGCCTGAGACCACAGATGTGCGCCAGTCAACAGCACTTGTCACTATCGAGCAGCTGCTTGCCGCCGGATGTGATGTCAGCGTATATGACCCCCTTGCAATCGACCAGGCTAAAAAAGTACTCGGCGATAAGGTGAAATACGCCAACGACATGTACGACGCGGTGCTCGATGCCGATGCACTCCTGCTTATCACAGAATGGAAGCAGTTTGCAACACCTAGCTGGGGAGTCGTGGCACGATCCATGCGCACGAAGGTTGTAATTGACGGACGTAACCTCTATAGCCTTGCCGACATGAAAAAATACGGATTCGATTACCACCGTATCGGAAAAAACAACTGACACTCCTTTCTCAACCATAGCAAACACACGGAGCCTTTTTCACGAACGGCTCCGTTTTTTTCCCCCTCTTAAAAAACGTTGCTGAACTGCCGCCCTTTTTACTCCTTTCTGTAACTCCCATTTTAACTTCCCTTTTTTACTCCCATTTTAACTTCTCTTTTTACTCCCGTTTTTTGTGAATAAATATGTTTTTTTTGTTCGTTTTCAACGTATAAATTATGCATATAATTGTTATTTTTTGAAAACTTTTGATTTTCAATAATTTACAAAAAATTCCGTTTTAACATTTTATGTACTTGAAAACAAGAGAGTTAACATTTTTTAACTAAGAAAAAGTTTCCCAAAAGATACAACGTATTGTAATTTGTACTATCTTTGTTGTCGGATTAGAAAGAGACTATGGCGAATGCCTTCATTTGTTTCAGATAACACCTTGCCTGATAGTTTTTTCTATCTACTTTTGAGCTTTTTGGAAATAACATTCATCATACAATAACTGAAAATTTATTATTATGATTCAGACAGTCTTGAAAAGAGACGGCAGAACTGTCGGCTTTAATGAACAGAAAATTATGGCAGCTATACGCAAAGCCATGATGCAGACTGAGAAGGGTGAGGACGAACAGCTCATCCAGAAAATCACCGATCATATCGCATTGCACGGCAAACCTCAGATGACCGTGGAGGATATCCAGGACCGGGTGGAAATTGAACTTATGAAAAGCTCTCGAAAGGATGTGGCGCAGAAGTATATCGCTTACAGGAATCAGAGAAGCATTGCCAGAAAAGCAAAGACTCGTGCCATCTTCCAGGAAATCATCAACATCAAGAATAATGATGTCACCAGGGAGAACGCCAACATGAACGCCGACACACCGGCAGGAATGATGATGAAGTTCTCAAGCGAGACAACAAAGCCTTTTGTTGACGACTACTTACTTTCGGAAGACACAAGGGAGGCGGTTAAGCACAATTATATACATATACACGACAAGGATTACTATCCTACAAAGTCACTCACGTGTGTGCAGCATCCGCTCGACAATATCCTTAACCACGGATTTGCCGCCGGACACGGTTCGTCAAGACCGGCAAAACGCATTGAGACAGCAAGTATGCTGGCATGTATATCCATGGAGACCGCGCAGAACGAGATGCACGGCGGACAGGCCATACCGGCCTTTGACTTCTACCTCGCACCGTTTGTTCGCAACAGTTTCAAGGAAGAGCTCAAGAACGTGGGTGAAGTTATGGGAATCGACATGAGCGAATATTACGACAAGCCTCTGGAAGACTATATATCTAAACCAATTGATGCCATGCAAGGGGAGCAGCGCGCTTTACAGCACGCCATCAACAAGACGGTCGGAAGAGTGCACCAAGCTATGGAGGCATTCATACACAATATGAATACCATACACTCAAGAGGAGGTAATCAGGTGGTGTTCTCAAGCATCAACTACGGTACCGACACATCAGCCGAAGGGCGCTGCGTCATGAGGGAGATCCTCATCAGCACGTTCGAGGGGGTGGGAAACGGTGAGACCGCCATCTTTCCTATACAGATATGGAAGAAGAAGAGAGGAGTGAACTATCTTCCCGGAGACCCTAACTACGACCTCTATCTGTTGGCGTGCAAGGTGTCGGCAAGACGATTCTTCCCTAACTTCCTTAACCTTGACGCGTCATTCAACGTGTGCGATGAATGGAAAGCCGACGACCCTAAGCGCTATCTGCACGAGGTGGCTACCATGGGATGCCGCACGAGGGTGTTCGAAAACCGTTTCGGACCAAAGACTTCTATCGGAAGAGGTAACCTTTCGTTCACTACCATCAATATTGTCAAGATGGCTATCGAGTGTATGAAGGTGGAGAATAAGGAGGAGCGTATCAACCTCTTCTTCGCAAAACTCGACAACATGCTCGACGTGGCGGCACGACAGCTCAACGACCGATTCAACTTCCAGAAGACAGCGTTCGCCAAGCAGTCCCCCCTCCTCATGAAGAGCCTGTGGATTGGTAGTGAGAACCTCAAGCCGAACGAGTCAATTGAGTCGGTCATCAACCAGGGAACGCTCGGCATCGGTTTCATCGGACTGGCGGAATGCCTCGTCGCACTCATCGGAAAGCACCATGGCGAGTCGGAAGAAGCACAGGAGCTCGGACTGAAAATCGTCACCTATATGAGAGACCGTATCAATGACTTCTGTGAGAAATACCATCATAACTACAGTGTGTTGGCAACACCTGCTGAGGGACTTGCCGGAAGGTTCACCAAATTCGACCGTAAGGAGTTCGGTGTCATACCGGGCGTGACAGACCGTGACTATTACACCAACTCCAATCACGTGCCGGTGTATTACAAGTGCAGCGCACGCCACAAGGCTGAAGTCGAGGCACCTTATCATAATCTCACACGAGGCGGACATATCTTCTACGTGGAAATCGACGGCGATGCCACACACAACCCTCAGGTCATCATGAACATCGTCGATATGATGGACCAGTACGACATGGGTTACGGAAGCGTCAACCACAACCGCAACCGATGCATGGACTGCGGATATGAGAACGCAGAGCCGAATATGCATGTCTGCCCGAAATGCGGGTCCGACAATATCGACCGTCTGCAGCGTATCACAGGATATCTCGTCGGAACCACAGACCGGTGGAACAAGGGCAAGCTTGCCGAACTCAACGACCGCGTCACGCATGTCGATTCAGGTAACCAGCTTACGCTCTTCCCGGAAGACAAACTCTGATAACACCATTTTTGTCCAAGGCGGGGAGTCTGACCCGAAACTGCTGACGCGAGCGTAGGCCGCAGACACCCGCCTGAAGACAAGACATTTGTTTCTCGTCTTCATAAATGACAAAAGGTTTCAACTGTAAATAAATAGTAAATCGTAAATTATTTAATCGTAAATATAATCGATGTTATCCGTTATCAGTATCATAGAAGATACCATGGTCGATGGACCGGGGTTCCGCACTGCCATCTATTGTGCAGGATGCAAACACCATTGCAAGGGATGCCATAATCCGCAGTCCTGGGATTTTAACAACGGAAAAATGATGTCAACCCGACAGATTATGGACATCATCAAGCAAGACCCCTTTGCCAACGTCACTTTCTCCGGAGGTGACCCTATGTTCCAGCCTGAAGGGTTCACGGAGTTGGCTGAAGCTATCAGAATGGAGACCAATAAAACCATCTGGTGCTGGACCGGCTATAAGTTTGAGATGCTGTTGAGAATGCCGAAACAGCGCAGACTCCTCGAACTCATCGACGTGCTTGTGGACGGGCCATTCATTGAGGCGCAGAAAGACTCCGACCTCCTTTTCCGAGGCTCACGAAACCAGCGCCTCATCGATGTTAAGGCCTCTCTCAAACAAGGGAAAGTAGTCCTCTATTACGACCCCATGACCATGGTGTCGTAAAATCTGGTTTGCTGATACAACTTTTGAATACTGCATACAAAAACAACATCCCCTTCAGCCAAAAAAACTGAGGGGGATGATGTTGTCTCAGACATCTCGTCTTCTTAAAATACTAAAATATTCAAATAATCAAATAAATAGTAAATCGTAAATAATAATTTGTCTTTTCATTTCGATTATTCCTCATCAGGGGCGGCGGCTTTCAAGGTGTGGAAATAGTAAATGCCGCCTTCATACGACACGTTGCTGGTACACTGCAGGTAAGTGCGGTAGGCGTAGGTCTTCGAAGGTTCAAGACCCGTGATTTTCACCTTGAACGACTCCTCTTTCATCGATGATGCGGCAATTCGCACTGCGTTTGACATGCTCTTGTCTGTCGAGTCGCTGTATTCCACGCCAAACTCAACAGGACTGCAATAAGCGGCAATATTGTCCAGATACACTTCACCCTCGATTTCTGCCCAAGTGGAATCAACAGACCTGACCATTCCGGTGATTGCCACATCTCGTCTGGGGGATTTATGGTGATGGTCGCCGCAGCCCGTCGGCGATGTTATCATGTCCAGCAACACGAACATGATGCATATAAAATTCAATGTGGATGTTTTCATAAGCGATTAATATTTAAGTGAACAACTCTTACATTTAGCTGTTGTTTCCGCAAATTTAGTAAATATATCTGAACATATACCTCTTTTTATGCCTTTTTTTCATTTATTGCTTGTTTTTTTCATTTATTTTAACGAGTGTCTGCCTAAAATTTATAATTATAAGCACCCTGGATGTAATATTTATACTTTCAAGATAGAAGTGCAAT
>JAEEOB010000074.1 GCA_016284045.1 Bacteroidaceae bacterium | reverse complement strand
ATACTTGTCGCCCACGTTCAGTCCGCTGGTGACGATGTACTTGTTGCCGTCGTTCTGCGGATTGACGGTGATTTCGGTGTATTTCACCTTGTTGTCCTTGCCCAGCACATAGACGAACTTCTTGTCCTGTACCTGAGTGACCACACTTTGCGGAATGACGATAGACTTGCTGTCGGAGCGGTTGATGATGACGGAACCCGAACCGCCACTCTTGAGTAGACGCTCAGGATTGCTGAAGCGGGCGATCATCTGAATGGTACCCGTGGCGGGATCCACCACACCGCTGGCTTTCACCACACGACCTTCATGACTGTATTCAGTTCCGTCGGCCAACAGGAGTTTCACCGAGGGGAAACTGGCGATAGCGGCATTCATGCCACCAGCATTCTTCGACATGGAGAGCATATCCTTTTCGGTTACAGAGAAGTACACTTCCATCGTGCTATTGTTGGAAACAGTGGTCAAGGCAGGCGTGCTGGAAGCACTTACCATAGCACCCACCTTGTAAGGAAGGCTACCGATGACACCGCTCGTAGGACTCTTCACATAGCAGAACTGCAACTGTTCCTTGGCATTAGCCAGTCCGGCTTTGGCCTGCGCAAGCTGGGCCATGGCCACATCGTAAGCATTCTTGGCACTTGAAAGTTCAAAGTCGCCAATCACCTTATTGTCATAAAGTTTCTTGGAATTTTCGTAAGTCAACTTCGAAGTGTTACACTGGGCTGTAGCAGTGTTGACGGCTGCCTGTGCCTGACGCACGCTGGCCTGATAGGTCTCATTGTCAATCACGAAGAGCAACTGGCCAGCACCAACCATCTGACCTTCCTTCACGCAAACACGGGTGATGAAGCCGGCAACCTTGGGGCGGATTTCAACATCCTGAATACCCTTGATGGTAGCCGGATAACTGGTCTGCAGCGATGCACTGCTGACACCTGCCGTCTCCACAGGATACTCATTGTCTCCGAAACTCATGCCGCCTTTCTTGCCGCCGCATGAAACCAGAAGTGCAGCAAGCGCTGCCATCATTAAAATTCTGTTCTTTTTCATACCTATTTTTATAATTAATACTTTAATAATCTATCCTACAGACAGGGGTTATCCTTAACCTCGGAAAGTGAAAACTTAAAAACTATCTTTAGTTTTCAAAATGCAAAGTTACAATAATTTACATTATTGCTCTCATTTCATCATCCATAATTAAGCAGAATTAACCAATTTTTTATTTATTAATCGGCGGAAACGAGCTTTAAGACACTATTGAAGAAAAAACAAACGTCACTAACTGAGTTATGACTTCACAGAAAGACCCATTTGTTTAGCTTTTTTCATCAGCAGTTCCATCAGCGGTTCACGCTCATTTGGAACCTTATTGTCAAGCACAGCATCCTTCAGGCATTGCTTCAAGACACCTACTTCGCGTGAAGGTTTCAGATTGAACATCTCCATAATTTCATTACCATCCACGACAGGCTGCAGCAAACGCTTATAGTCTTTCTCCTGCAGATCGGCAATCTTTTCGCGTACCATCCTGAAATTCTCACGGAAATGGGCTTTACGAACCTCGTTCTTTGAAGTGATATCAGCTTCACAAAGTGTCATCAAATCATTGATATCATCACCGGCATCGTTCACCAGCCGGCGAACAGCACTGTCGGTCACTTCCTCATCGGCAATCACAATGGGACGCATGTGCAAATCCACCAGTTTCTGCACATACTTCATCTTTATGTCGAGTGGCATCTTCAACCGACGGAAAATATCGGGAACCATTTTAGCCCCTATGTAGTTGTGGTTGTGAAAAGTCCATCCAGCCACGTTATCCCAACGTTTAGATTTTGGCTTTCCTATGTCGTGAAGAAGGGCCGCCCATCTGAGCCAAAGAGAAGAATCTTCACTTTTTGCAACGTTGTCAAGAACTTCAAGCGTGTGATAGAAATTATTCTTATGGGCACGTCCGTTTCGGGTTTCCACGATATCCAGATTGCACACTTCCGGAAGGAACTGCTGCAAGAGTCCGGTGTCATAAAGTTCATAAAGCCCACGGCTAGGCTTATCAGTCATCAGGATCTTATTTAATTCTTCCTGGATACGTTCACCACTGATGATTTTCAACCGATATGCATTACGGGTAAGTGCATCACGCGTCTCACGGTCGATGTCGAACTTCAACTGTGCGGAAAAACGAACTGCCCGCAACATACGCAACGGATCATCAGAGAAAGTAATGTCAGGATCAAGCGGAGTGCGGATGATTCCATCTTCCATGTCGTAGAGACCGTCAAAAGGATCTATCAATTCTCCGAAACGACTCTTGTTCAGACAGATAGCCAATGCATTGATAGTGAAATCACGGCGATTCTGATCATCTTCCAAGGTTCCGTTTCCACAATTGGTTTCCGTGAGTCATGACTGTAGCTCTCCTTACGGGCACCCACGAATTCCACTTCAATAAATGAAGAATGTAGAGTGTGGAACGTGGAATTTTGATTACCTTTTTTTGCAAAGGGGACGACGACGGCAGATTCTTTACTCTTCACTTTAGAGCTTTCACTTATTTTCACCTGTGCAGTTCCGAAATTCTTGAACACAGAAAGGTGAGCCTTTTTACCAAGCTTCTCCTTCAGTCGGGTGGCAACTTCTATGCCACTTCCAACCACGACCACATCAATATCTTTAGAGGGACGCTCCAGAAAAAGGTCACGCACATAACCTCCAACGACATAACAATCCATTCCCAGTTCATCTGCGGAATCAGAAATCAGTCGGAATATTTCTTTGTTGAGAAGTTCTGCTAACTGTGCGTCGCTATAAAGTATCATACTTTTTCTTTTGCGGCTGCAAAGGTAAGAAAAAAAACGCAGATATCCGAATTATTTGGAGATTTTATAAAACGCCATCGCCCTCGCATACAAAAAACATTCAGCTTTTTTGCATTTATGCTCACTTATTCGTAACTTTGCACCAATGAAAACAAGAATTCTTTTCACTGTGGTGGTCCTGACGCTACTCTGCTCCTGCGGGAAAAAGCCAAAGTACCCACCCTACCATGAAATCAAGGCACATCGCATTGATTCCATGATCAATGCTGCAGAACAAAGTATTCCCGCCCTTGACAGTCTGCTACAACATGCCCAGCATAGTTTCGACTCCTTGTCACAACGTGTGGAAGCAAACAAGAAGGCATTGAAAGCGACGGAAGCAGAACTCAACGAATTGGCAGCCGCACGACTTCATCGTGATTCTGTCAAGGTGTTGTTCGACACACAGTGTGCTCGTGTGAAATTTCTCCATCGCAAGTTGGAGGAGGTTACCCAGAAAGCAGCATCGAAAGTAAAGCCTGACAGCGGCAAAACCGCAAAATAACTTGATTTATTTTGCTGTCTCAGTAAAATTGATTACTTTTGCAACGATTTATATAGAATCGAAACATGGCAACAGAAAGTCAGAACACTGAAAAACAGTTCCGAAACGCAATGGCTGAATGTCGTGCCCTTTTTGAAAAGAAGCTGCACGACTACGGTGCTTCATGGCGTATTCTCCGTCCGTCGTCACTCACTGACCAGCTTTTCATCAAGGCCAAACGTATCCGCTCTCTTGAAATCAAGAAAGAATCTTTGGTGGGAGAAGGAATCCGTCCAGAGTTTATAGCCCTCATCAATTACGGTATTGTAGGGCTTATTCAGTTGGAGAAAGGATATGTGGACGAAGTGGATTTGTCGCCAGAAGGTGCCATGGCACTCTACGACAAACATGCCAATGAGGCTTTGGAACTGATGTTGAAAAAGAACCATGACTACGACGAGGCCTGGCGGTCCATGCGCGTAAGTTCCTACACCGACTTCATTCTCACCAAGATACAACGTATCAAGGAGATAGAAGACCTGCAGGGCGAAACGCTGGTAAGCGAAGGCATCGATTCAAATTATATGGACATCATCAACTATGCGGTGTTTGGTGTCATTAAATTAACAGAGGAATAACCGGCAGGAAATGTAAAACCGGGAACAGGGATGAAGAAATGGGTGGTAAACATATGCCGGTT
>JAEEOB010000007.1 GCA_016284045.1 Bacteroidaceae bacterium | reverse complement strand
GTACATATTAAATGTGTAGGTCTGAGCGGAAGTGAATGTAAAATTAAACAATAACAATAATGATATTATAATCAGTCTCATAGTTCTGTAAATGAATGATGTTTGAAATGTCTCAAGTATCAGTTTGAGTGGTTAAAAATCCACAACTTACTGAATATGCCCTCAACAGGGCATTCCCTCTGATTGTGAATCACCACATACAAATTTAGTCACTATTTCAGACATCTCCAAACTTTTCTTGGGATTTCACAAGAACTATATAAGAAAACTCAGAATAAAAGCAGAGTAAAACGTATCAACAAAAAAGAAAAAGATTATAAAAGAGAAAAAATCTTAAACCGAGGATATTCTTTATTTTCCAAACGACGAATTATTAAATTTAAAACGACGAATTAAAGCCAATTTACACGAATTTATTTTTGAGATATTAGGGGAATCGGCATAGCCGATTTACGAATTAATGCGAAGATAGACTTTAGGGGGCCATGCGGATGGTAGATTAGACTTTAGAAAAAAAGGAAATACTAAACCGTGTCGGCTGCGGCTTTGCCGTGTTTTGAAGTTGATGTTGCGACCTTATGTGAACAAGTTCCCAACGGACGCAGCACTAACTTCAAATGCACTGCGTGACAGCCGACACTTGGGAAAAAGCTCAGCTTGCAGCTGAGGAAAAACCGCACTGCGTGCTTAATAAAAAGCTACAATCATTTTTAATTAAGGGAGCATGCGACTGTTTTTTAATCTGATTATTCTTTATAATCAACGAAAAACATCGCGCTGCGCGCAGGATTGAAAGGATTGCTTTCGTCAAACCAGCTATGCTATGGGAATGATATAGCGAGCATATCACGCCTCATTTTCTATTAATTTTGCACCATCCAATCGGCATGTCATCGGAAAGCCCTTTTTTATTTTTGGGCTTTCCTTTGCCATCCCTTCATGTCCGGCTTCTAAGAAAAGATAAAATGGAAACTAAAAGGCGAGGCGCAAGCCGAGGTTGAAGAATCTGAGGGAAGGCGTGAAGCTGTCCCGATCCGACACACGACAGTACCCGGCGTTGAGGCCCCAGCTGCCACCACGATTCACGCGGCCACCGCCATTGGAAGGGCCTTTCGGGTTGGTCTGGGAATAACTACTGTAGCCGCCATACCAATCCTGACACCATTCCCACACATTGCCACTCATATCATAGATGCCCAAGCCGTTTGGAGACTTGGTTGCAACATTGTGGGTTTCACGACCACTGTTGTCATAATACCATGCCACATTGTTGATATTATCGCTTCCCGCATATTTGGAACCGCCGCTATGCCCACCACGCGCAGCATATTCCCACTCAGCCTCGGTAGGCAGACGAAAGTTCTTGCCAGTCTTCGCATTCAAACGGGAGATGAAAGTTTGACAGTCGTTCCAGGAGACATTTTCAACTGGACGCCTATCACCTCTGAATTCCGAGGGATTGCTTCCCATCACGGCAGTCCAGAGAGCTTGGGTGACCTCGGTCTGGCCGATATGGTAGCTGCTCAGCGTTACACTGTGAGTTGGCTTTTCATCATTCCAAGCATCTGAACCTTGCTCACTGGTCGCCCCCATGGTGAAGGTGCCACCTGGAACATAAACCATGGTGAAGGACACGCCACCAACGGTAAAAGTGAGGTTCTGAGAAGGGTTGGACTGCTGGGGAGTTGGGGAAGCATTACTATCCGTCAGCCCATTCAACAGCGACTGATAGGTTACGATGTAACGGTCTGTATTCTTCGGTTTGAAATAAAACTCTTGCGAGGCATTGCTCGTGGAACAGAATATCGCATCTTTGCGGACCAGAAAATAATGCTCATCATGGTCGGGACGCATAATCACAGAATACCTGTCGTCAAAGGAAAAGCCTATTACACCTGTCCCATTCTCAATATTGAATTTTCGGTAGTTATAGTTAAATATCTGACTACCGGCCTTGCTTGCCGTTATCTGCTTACGCTGGATGTCTATAGCGACGGTATAATCCCCACCACTCGTTTCATACAAATCGAATGTGTAGGTCTGAGCGGAAGTGAATGCAAAATTAAACAATAAAAGAAATGATAATATAAAAAATCTCATAGTTTTAGTAAATATACAATATTTGGAAAAAGACAAGAGTATTAGTTTGGGTGGTTAAATATCCATAACTGCCTGAATATGCCCTCAACAGGGCATTCCCTCTGATTGTGAATCACCACATACAAATTTAGTCACTATTTCAGACATCTCCAAACTTTTCTTGGGATTTCACAAGAACTTTATAAGAACACTCAGAATAAAAGCAGAGTAAAACGTATCAACAAAAAAGAAAGAGATTATAAAAGAGAAAAAGTCTTAAACCGAGGTTATTCTTTATTTTCCAAACGACGAATTTTTTTATTTAAAACGACGAATTAAAGCCAATTTACACGAATTTATTTTTGAGATATTAGGGGAATCGGCTTAGCCGATTTACGAATTAAAGAGAATTGATTGGGTGAGA
>JAEEOB010000073.1 GCA_016284045.1 Bacteroidaceae bacterium | reverse complement strand
GCGCCCAATGGTATGGATTGCAGCCATGCTTGCCTGAAAACAAGTTTTCAGCAACCATGCCCACAACCCATACCGCACTACGTGCTGACAAAACTTAACAAAAAGTAGAACTTCGTTCTTCAAAAAAAGCTTCGCTTAACAAAAAGCCATCCGGTTTGATTGCCAGAACAGAACTGATAATGTATTGTAACACAATAAATAATGACTTCAGAAACTTGAATTATTAAATGCAAAACTTCAGTCAATTGTCTTTTGCAAAGTCAAGCTTGTCGTAAATTTCGTCTGTGACAGGCTCACACCATTGAGTTTCACCCGACTTCTGCCGCTGGTCAGCGCTGATTCGGGCATCTCCCTGTTCCATCAGTTCGTTCGCTGCTTCCTCCTGCACGTCCTTATGATACGTCAAATGCTGGAACCATGAATCCTTTGCTGCTCCGTGCCAGTGCTTCACCTCTGCCGGGATGGTGATGACGGTGCCGGGAGTCATTTTCTGCGCTTCCTTGCCCCATTCCTGGTACCAGCCCCGACCGGCGACGCAAATTAACACCTGTACCTGCTTGTGGTGGATGTGCCAGTTGTTGCGACAGCGAGGCTCGAATGTGACATTGAAGTTTCCACCGCCCATGTCGGTCAGATAACTTTTACCAGTAAAGTATTGTCCATAGGGGTTCAATTCGCCCTTGGGCCATTTGCTACGAAGGGTATAACCCTCTTTGTCGAGCCACTCACAAAGTTCATCTATCAGCATCTGCGAATTGCCCATGTTCACCGCGCCCTTCTTGTGGGCAGCGAGTTGGGGCGCCACACCTTCGAGACCACTCAGTGCAGCGACTGTCACAATCTCACGGTCGGCAGCTGTCAGCCCATCGCCAGCGAAGATGTCGCCGAAGAGGTGTGATTTCAGGTAGTAGTCATCCTGCGGGCAGAAAGTATAGTCGAAGGGCTGTCCGGAGAGCTGCGTCTGGTTTTTTGTGCCCAGCTCGTAGGTCTTGCGGGCATCGTCCCACTCTGCAGGTCGTGTCCAAGGCTTACCCTCCTGCCAGTTCGCCTGTCTTTTTTCCAACACCCTGCTCAGCACCCCCAGCGCATTCAGGCTTCTGGGGAATCCCGTGTAGGCATAGAGCTGGGAGAAAGCCTCCTTCAGTTCATTGATGGTCACACCATCATCGAGTGCCTGCCGCACTGCTGGTTCCAGCCGTTCCAAATTACCCTGTGCCATCAGGCAGGCACATGCCGCCAATCCTTTCTGACGCTCTGACAGCGTCTGACCGTTTGTTGTTGTCATGATAATTATTGCTGTTAAAAAAAATACTATTCTTTTCATTGCTATTCTATGTTACGGGTGGTTCTAATAATTCTGATTTAATAAAATATTCCTAATGGATGGTTACATTTCGGTTGATTTTAGAACCACCCTTACTTGTTTCTTTTTGCACTGCCCCATATTGGCTCCTCACTTAGGGCGGGATTGCTGATCGCAATCACGCCAGAGAGACTGTGCGGAACGTAAGGATCTTGCCCGGCGATTATCAGATGAACCAACAGGCAGATGTGGAGACAGCATTCCTACATGCTTTCTTTCAAAATCTCCGTCACGTCCTCCTTGGTCAGATTCAGATAGCCGGCTGGATAGACGACGGTGGTCTCTGTTATGCCAGGAATCATCTCGTCGTTGGCTCCAAGTTCGCTGATGGTCAAAGGCAGACCGATTTCCTGCATCCAGGATTTTAAGGCATTCAGTCCTGCAACGGCCATCTGCTCGTCGGTCATTCCCTCGCCGCTGATATTCCACACGTTCTTGGCGAAGCGCACGAATTTAGGCATACCCTTCTGCATGGCGCGGCGATAGTATGCCATCGAGACGGATGCCAACGCATAACCATGAGGAGCATGTGTCCAGGCTCCTACGCTGTGACCAATCATGTGTACCATCCAATCTTCTTTCTTGCCCAGTCCGATGAGGGTGTTCAGTGCCCATGTGGCAGTCCACATGATGTTTGAACGGGCTTCGTAGTCCATCGGATTCCTGACGGCAATGCGGCTGCTGTGGATGACGGATCGCATCAGTCCCTCGGCCAGATAGTCGCTGGTGTTATCGTCGAAATCGGAGAAGTATTGCTCCATGATATGGTTCATGATGTCGTAGATGCCCGCCTTCATCTGGTTCTCCGGCACTGTCATCGTGAACTTCGGATTAAGAATGGAGAAGCGGGGCATCAGCCGGCTGTCGAACACATGGCCGACTTTGAACGTGTGTTCGGCATCGGTAATCACCGTTCCGGCATTCATCTCCGATCCTGTTCCTGCCATCGTCAGGATGCAGCCCACGGGCAGTAACCGCTGGTCTTGGGCGGGGTTCTCCTGCTTCAGCCAGAACTGGTTCCAGTAGTCACCGTCGAAATAGACGGATGCCGCCACCGCCTTCGAGTAGTCGCAGACACTGCCGCCACCGAGTGCGAGAATCAAATCGACCTCGTTCTCGCGTGCTATCTTTACACCCTCGCGCAGCTTCTCCAGTGTGGGATTGGTCATCACGCCAGGATTCTCCACGATGGTCTTGCCAGCTTCTTTCAATATGGCAATCACCTGGTCGTAGATGCCGTTGCGCTTCACGCTGCCGCTTCCGTAGTTGAGCAGCACCACTGGGCCGTAGCCCTTCAGTTCGTCCTTGAGGAAGTTCAGGGACTCATCACCAAAATATAGTTTGGTGGGGTTGTAATAAGAAAAGTTTCCAAGCATAGTTGTATTCTTTTATATCCATATTATTAACTTTGTCGGAATTGCTCGCGTTCGGCAGAGTTTATGCGGGCGTTCCGATAGCTGCATTCACACCGTTATCGATGAGCGGGTCGGTTCCGATGATAAACTCGGCAAACTCATTTTGTCGAGTCGGAGCCCATCTTTGCTGTGTGATTAAATCATACTGCAAAGTTACGGTAATTATTTGACAGTCTATTTTCACAAATTGCGTCATTATTTTCACTTTTTGCGTAAATCGTTTGTTTTTATAATAATAAATGAGTAATTTTGTGCAGTAAACAGCGCGATATGAATGTCGATTTCCTATATTCCACTGATTTTCACGGAATGAATGCCCGTGAGTTGAGTCACACCTGCATGCATTTGCTCTGTACGGCAGGGGAGGGTAGTTTTGTGTTCAACGAGCGGTGTCACCACATCGTGAAGAATGATCTAGTTGTGATTCCCTTGCCCCACAGGGTGAAGAACCTGGCTGCCCATGCCGATCTGCAGGTGGAGTGGTTTGCTGCCGATAATAGGTTTCTGCAGAGTCTGCTTCCATCTAACAATTACAGCATCGGGGGCAGCATCTCACTCAACCAGAATCCTGTCATCTCTCTTACCGATGAACAGGCAGCGCACATCCTCGCCGACTTCCACCGCCTGCGCACTCGTCTGGCTGACCGCCACTTGATGTTCTTCCGCGAACTGATGGGCAGTCTGTGTCTCACGATGATGTACGACATCTTTGAGGCTCATGCGCAGCGTGATGCCACAGAGAATCATACCGACCGTGCCGGCTATATTGTGAAACAGCTGATGGCACTGCTCTCAACCGGCATCAGCCGCACAGAACGCGAGGTGCGCTATTATGCTGATCGGCTTAACGTCTCACCCAAGTACCTTTCAGAGACTGTTCGCCGCATGACGGGCCACAGCGTCACCTCCTACATCGACCGTCATGCCATCCCCATATTAAAAGAATATCTGGGTGACGACCGTCTGTCGCTCACCCAGATAGCAGATCTTATGCATTTTACCACGCTCTCGTATTTCAGCCGCTACTGCACCAAGCACCTTGGACAGTCGCCCAGCGATTACCGCCAGAGTCTTCAGCCGAAATTATCTTAGATTCTCGTGGAAAAAAGCTTCCATCTTATCGTAGGGAATGACCCCCGCCACGTCGTCGTAAAGGTCAACGTGCGAGGCACCAGGGATGATGAGCAGTTCCTTATTGCCCTCCTTGTGGGAACCGGCATATTTGCCTGTGGGAATCTCGTTGGCCTTGGCGCACTCAGCGACTGAGGAGACGAACGGTTTCTTTCCTGTCATCTTCTCGAAGGCATACTCAGAAAAATAGCGGCTGTGTGCCTTCTCACCGTGGATGAGCAGGACGGACGACTCTATCTCATTCGCCCATGCCAACAGAGGCTGATTGAGGAAGGACTGACAGCCCATGACGTTCCATCCGTCGTTCGAGTTGCCGCTTCGCTCATGGTAGCCTCGCTTGGTCTTGTAATAATCATAGTAGTCCTTCACGAACCAGGGCGCATCGTCGGGCAGCGGATCGATGACTCCACCCGCACGTTTGTAGGTGCCTGTCTTATAGTCCTCGGTACGCTGTGCGGCAATAGCCTTGCGCTTTTCCATACGCTGCTCCTTGGTGTCCTCGCTGGCGAAGTATCCCTCTACGTTCACCTTGCTCATGTCGTACATGGTGGATGCAACGGTGGCCTTGATACGCGGGTCGAGGGCGGCAGCATTGACCGCCATACCGCCGAATCCACAGATGCCGATGATGCCGATGCACTCAGGGTTAACATTGTCCTGCACTGAGAGGAAATCGACGGCGGCGAGGAAGTCCTCCGTGTTGATGTCAGGCGATGCCATTCGCCGGGGTTCTCCTCCACTTTCACCGGTGAACGAGGGGTCGAAGGCAATGGCAATAAAACCACGCTCTGCCATGTGCTGGGCATAGAGTCCGCTCGACTGCTCCTTCACGGCGCCAAAGGGTCCGCTCACGGCGATAGCAGGGAGCTTGCCAGAGGCATTCTTCGGCGTGTACATGTCGGCAGCAAGTTCGATGCCGTATCGGTTTCTGAACGTGACCTTCTTGTGGTCCACTTTGTCACTCTTGGGGAATGTCTTGTCCCACTCCTGAGTCAATAGTAATGTCGATAGTTTCATATTCTCGTTTGTTGTTTGTTGGTTCTCGTTGCAAGCCGTGAGCGTCAAGCCAATCAGCATTGCGGCTAATAATAATTTCTTCATAATAAAAGTACCTTTTTACCATTTCTAACATAAATCCCTTTTGACGGGCTTTTCACCTGTTGACCGTTCAGAGAATAGAATACGCCCTTGTCATGCGATGTGTTTTGGATGTTGCTGATACTTGTTGTCTCTGATGACAATGACAACGTAACACTGACATTCCCCTGTCCGGCTTTGAGGAAGGATTCCAAGTCAGCCTGCGTCGAATACTCCATACTCCCCAAACGGGTGTAACTCCATGAGTTCGAGCCGTAGAAGAGCACAATCTGATTTCCGTTGTAGAGGATGACGTCGCCAGCCTGTGTTGTGGTCTGCTTGTCGCTCGTAGGCAGTGCGTGTCCCAATGCGCCCACCTTCTCGAATCCACCGTAGTCGTGAGCTTCGTAGGTGATATCTCCCTCTCGCAGTGCAGCCACCAGCGTCTGTGTGGCTGCATTATCGACCAGCACAACGGGGAGCGTCTTGCCGTCGATGGTGATGTACAATTTCTGTGTCATAGTCTGTGCCGTTACATCGCTGTCCTTTGAGCAGCATGTCAGCAGCAAAGCTGCCAGTAGTAAAAGAATATGTTTGAACTTCATTCGAAATTTTTCACTCTCGGCAAAGCAATCATGTTTTCTTCGCTCTCGCTTAATCATAATCTTCATATTTTTATTGGTTACATGCAACTGTATCTTATCCACACGAAGTCGTCGCCCATCTGACGGACGCTCTTCAGACGGAGCATGTAGGGACGGGTGTGGTTAGCCTCGATGCCGTCGAAGGCAGCGCAGAAGCCTTCGCGCCCGTCGATGGCGGCTCCGTAGATCATGCTCACCTCGTCGAGCAGTCCCTCACGCAGAAAACTGCCGTTGATATGACCACCGCCCACTACGCCAATACGCTCGCTTCCGAACTCATACTGCAGGATGCTTATCGCACGCTTCAGGTCGATGCCCTTCTCACCCGTAGCGATGTAGGAGATGCCACGCTCACGCAGATAATCAAGGTATTCGCGCGAAGCCTGCTGGCTGACGATGCAAATGCGGTCGGGTGTGTCATCCTCCGGCCAGCGTAGTGTACCACGTGTGTCCACCACCGCTTCCCATCTCTTAGTATCGTGGCTCTTGTAGAACTCCTCGCGCCCTACAGGTGTCGCGTCCTGCACCACAAATAGTTTCTTCTCAGCATAGTGGTTCAAGGCAGTGGTCTTGCCTTCTATCGTGGTGTCGATGCAGAGCATTTCCAAAGCCTCGTAGTACTCGTTGCCGCCCACCTGCTCCGTCATGGCGCAGTCGATGCGTCCGTCAATCGATGCCATCATGTGGCAAATCACGTATGGTCTCTTCATATTATCTCTTTTTTTTGAAATCCGCTGCAATTCTGTGCAAGCCGAAAGCAGAGCCAAACTTGTTTTGAGCTATGCCGAGTCACCGCCAGAACCGCGACTTGTTTACATGGTGCAAAGTTACGACGAAATCAGCTTCATGGGGTTATCTGAATCGACGGAATACTTACCAATTTTATCTTTTTTCGCTTGTGATACTCATTTTTCAGGTAAAATTTTGTAATTTTGCGGTATGGTAACAAAGGATTATCTCCATCTCAATCACGCTAACGATTACGCACGAAGCGTGGGAGCCGACACGTACCACCCGATGGTAAGTGTCGTACACTTTGATGAACTGGGCCCGATTGCCCACACGCTGAACAAGATGGGTGATGTGTATGCTTTCTTCGTACAGGACAATTTCCCTTCCGACCCCACTTACGGCATGGTTGGCTACGACACCTCTAAAGGCTCCTTGACAGCAGCCTCGCCCGGACAGGTCATCGGCAAAGCTGACGACGGCACACGTGAGGTATATCACGGCTGGACGCTGCACTTCGAGGCTGAGTTCATGCGTGGCACGGCATTCGAGCAGCGGCAACAGGACTATCACTATTTCTCCTACAACGTGAACGAGGCACTGCACACCACCGAGGGCGAGAAACATCTGCTATGGCAGTTGATGGGGATGATCAGGCGTTTCATCCAGCACCGCCGTCCGTCGCCTCAGACCGACCGCATCCTTCAGGACTACATTCTGCTGACCTGCGACTATGCGCAGCTGTTCTATCAGCGTCAGTTTCAGGATGCTGTCCGCCAACAGACCGACCTGCTGTCGCGATTCCATCGTGTGCTCGCCGACTACTACGACCGTGGCTTGCAGCGTCAGCACGGCCTTCCCAACGTGAAATATTGCGCCTCCGAACTCTGCCTGTCGCCCAGCTATTTTGGTGATGTGGTGCGAAGTATTTCTGGCGAGAGTCCCACACAAGTCATTCAACGCTTCCTTATCGGCCGTGCCAAGAGTCTGCTGGTCAGTGGCCTCACCGCTACTCAGACTTCCGAGACCCTCGGCTTCGAGTATCTCCAGCACTTCACCCGCTTCTTCAAAAAACACGCCGGTCTTCAGCCCTCGAAATATATTGCCTCGCTAAAGAGACCGTGATTTTTTTTCTAGCTTGTGCCACAATTTGAAACAAGATGACTGTAAGTTTGCACTAAACAAAGGGTATGCCTCATTATAAAAACAGACAATGTTATGTTAGGAGCAATAATTGGTGATATTGTTGGTAGCCGGTGGGAGTTCAATCCCACAAACGACTACAATTTTGAATGGTTTTCAAATGAGTGTTCATTTACAGACGACACCATCTGCACAGTGGCAGTGGCTGACGCATTGCTGAAAGGACGCGACTACGGTGGCAGCATCCATGAATGGTGCCGTCGCTATCCTCATCCGATGGGTGGATATGGCGGAAGGTTTGCAGAATGGGTTTTTAACGATAATCCCAAACCATACAATTCTTTTGGCAACGGAGCAGCAATGAGGGTGAGTCCTGTGGCATATTGGTTTGATGACCTCAATGAAGTTCTGGATGCTGCTGCTGCCACAGCTATGCCTTCGCATAATCATGATGAGGGAATCAAAGGTGCGCAGACCGTGGCTTTGGCAATATTCAAAGCCATCAGCTATCGGGAGGCCCCAATGCACATTGACGAGATACTCCGCGAATGTGTGGAATTCTCCAATTATGACATCAACATCCCGAAGTCAGCTGTATTGAACAAGTTTGACGAGACATGTCAGGGAACAGTTCCTGTGGCGCTGAAAATCATCAGTATTGCCACATGCTTTGAGGATGCCGTTCGATTGGCTGTAAGTCTTGGTGCCGATGCAGACACATTGGGTGCTATCACAGGCAGCATAGCGGAAGCCATCTGGGGAATCCCGTTAAAAATGAAACGTGAATTTGAGCCATTCCTCCCAGAGGACATGCGGCAGGTCCTTCGTGAATTTCATTCTAAACGTCCTTGCTCACAATTTATTTTGCAATAAAGAAACGGGGAAAAATTGAATGAAATAATTGCTATTTAATCACAATCTCTTTGATGAAAGGGTTGTCGAAGCCCTCCACAAAGAATTTTACCTTTGCGGTTCCTTTTTGAGTGGTGGATTGCAGGCGGACGAGCCCTTCTCCGAAGTAAGTTTTGAGTTTGGTGGTTCGCCATGAATCTTTTCTCCGCATGTCGCCGGTTTCAACGCCCAATAAGCGGATGGGACCCTCTACCTCAACCCTGAATTTCTTTGGTTGCATCTGTTGGATTCTGCCTTCTTTGTCCACGAGAGTGAGGCGGATATGAGAAACGGTGCTGTGGGAAACAGGATTGTTCCGAATGTCAGCGTTTCCACTTGTCAGTGACGCCACCTCGGAGTAATCAGGCTTTGCGGCTGACAGGACTGTGTAGTCGGCATCCAGTCTAACATCCTCGACAGGTCCATGGTTGATGAGCGAGTCTCTCATCACTTCTTTTCCTTCCTTATATCCCACGGCAAGAATCTTGCCTTGGCGTGCCGGGAGTTGGATCGTGATGCAATGGTCGTTGTAGTCTGCCGTCGTTCTTGGTTTCAACGGCAACTGCGGGTTGCTCCACATAGGGAAGAAGAACTGCACGGAGTCGCAGGTGGTGTAGCATCTTACTTCCACACACCTTGAGTCGGTGTAAGGCAAATCCCAGGTGTCCGCCATCGGAGGATACTGCCAATGGTCGGTGCCCATCGCCTGGTCGAAGCAGTTGTCACGCACCACGAGTTTCAGATAATCTTTCTCCGGGTTCCACGCCGGATGATAGAATGCTGCCTGCGGACGCTCCTTCAGGGTCATGTCGAAAGGACATGAACACCATCCCTTAGCCGGCCAGGGTGAAGACTCACCCAGATAATCCACACCCGCCCAGACAAAAGAACCGGCGATGAACGGATTCTCCTCCACGAAATGCCATGGGTTATGCTCCACGAAATCGCGGACCAGATTCTCCCGAAGTCCTGAATAATAGACGAACGCCTCGCTGACAAACATCTTGCGGTGGGGATAACGTTTGTGGTCGGCAATCATCCGGGGTTCCAGGTAATTGTATCCCACAAGGTCAGCCACATTGGCAATCTTGTCCTCAAATCCCTGTTGGCAGGCGAGCATCGTCGGTCGGGTAGGGTCTAATCTCTTTACTATCACGTTCAGTTCCCTGGCTCTGTTCACTCCCTCGTCGTCCTTGTTCCAAGCTTCGCGTACCTCGTTTCCGATGCTCCAGACGATGACGGAAGGATGATTCCTGTCTCTCAGTACCATGTCTGCGATGTCCTGATGCGCATTCGCATCGTAGAAAGGCTCGTAATAACCCGACTTCCATTTATCGAAAGCCTCGTCGAGCACCAGCAGACCGATGGTGTCGCAGATGTTCAGGAATTCAGGCGATGGCGGATTATGAGCGCACCGGATAGCGTTGC
Source organism: Bacteroidaceae bacterium (assembly GCA_016284045.1). Taxonomy (GTDB): domain Bacteria; phylum Bacteroidota; class Bacteroidia; order Bacteroidales; family Bacteroidaceae; genus UBA3839. The sequence goes on along the minus strand of JAEEOB010000073.1, from coordinate 11,251 downwards.
AGCCGATTTCTTTCAATGCCTTTAACCGGCGGATCCAAACCTCATCGGGCACGGCAACACCCAGGCTCCCTACATCCTGATGCAAGCACATTCCCTTCAATTTCATGTTTTTCCCGTTCAGCCAGAAGCCAGTGTCGGCATCGAAACGGGTATCCCGGAACCCGAAAGCGGTCTCCACCTCATCAACCAGCTTCCCCCTGCTGTCTTTCACCTGGGTGAGGAGGGTATATAGATAAGGAGAGTCTGTGCTCCACAGCTGCGGGTCCTTCACGAGAAGCCGGGCGGTGGACGATGATGCCACCTCCTTTCCGTTCTTATCCAGGATGACATGCGACACTTTGCAGCGGGCACCGCCTTCCACCTCTGTGTCCACATTCACTGTTCCGTCGGTATTCGCAGTCACGAAAATGCCGTTTTCCTTCACATGCACCTGATTACACATCTGCAGCCAGACATGGCGATAAATGCCCGAACCTGTGTACCAACGGGATTGCTCCTCTCTGTCCACATGCACCACCAGCCGGTTGTTTCCCTTCTTGTTGATGTAGGGGGTGATGTCGAAAGAAAAACTGGTGTAGCCATACATGTGATGTCCCAGCCGCTGACCGTTAAGCCATACCGTGGCGCGATGATAAACCCCGTCGAAATGGATGCTGAGTTTCCCTTTTTCAGACAGCCTTTCAAGATATTCAGCAGGGAGAGTGAAATCTTTGGCATAGACTCCCTGTCCGCCGGCGAGATATCCGGCTGAGCCTCCCATCTTCTGGTCGAAGGGCAGTTCGATGCTCCAGTCGTGCGGGATGGTGACGTTTCTGAAAGCCTTGTCGGATGATTGTGAGTAGGCATTGGATGTGGTGATTTCGCTTGCTGTCACCTGTGCCTGCTCCGGCTCCGTGTCATCGGTCACCTTCGTCTTTTGGGCTGTTGAGGCTGGGGATGACAAGTCGGGATTTGCGATGCCGAGCGACTGGAGAACCTTGGAAGCCTCTGCATGGCTGGCACAAAGTCTGAAGGTCCAGCCTTGGTCGAAGGTGCCTTTGATGCGCAACTTTGGGTTTGACTTCATTCCCAGGCAAATAGATGCCATGAGGAACGACAATATGATGATCCTTTTTTTCATGTGTGTGATTTGTAGATTAATCGTCATCTTTATTTTTCCTGTTGAGCAATCTTGCTGTAGAGAGCCTTGCCTTTTATTGTCAGCAGGTATTTTTGGCGGGGGTGGCGGGGAGAGTCGGGATAGAACAGACGGACGAAGCACAGGCCGACCCCTGACTTCATGGCGAGGTCTTCCTGGGTGAGGCCATACTCTTTGCGCAGGGCCTTCACGACGGCTGACAGTTTTGTCTTTTCCATAATAAACTATATTGTTTCGCATGCAAATTTATAATATTTTCTTCAAATTACATCATTTCTAATATATTTTTTCAAATGGGAGTTAATTCCTTTGGAATGGAAGTTAAATTTCTTTCTGATATTTGGAGTTAATTTTTCAAATGGAAGTTAATCCTTCGGATGGGAGCTAAATTAGGGGTCAATTGGGAGCGTTTTGCAAATTCCTGCCACGCATGAAATAACCATAGAGCTTGTAGAGACGCGCTGTGGTGAACTCAGTACAGAATCGATTGATAATCGATTGTGTGATGAGGTGGTGCAGCACTCGGCTTGTGCGAGCCAAGGAACGAAGGCGAAGCAGAAGACGCTAAGTGCAAAGGTGGGGTCTAAGAAAACAACCGTAATTAGCCTGAAAGGACATCGGCTGGGATTGTGGTCGTCCCGACCGCATATCCAACCGGCACAGCACGCTCTAAAACCATCCGCATGGCCACTACAAACTATAAACTATAAACTATAAACTTTAAACTACAAACTAATCTGTTTTGAAGTAAACGCCCGAATGGATACGCAATGCAGAATCTATTTGGGCGTTTGTGTCACTATTCAGCGAAAGCTGGAAATTCGTTTAATTCGTGGTTCAAATAAGAATCGCTGAATAGTTGCACGTACATTAACGCTCAAAAATAAAATCAAACGGTTTCCAATTCTGGCAGTATCGTAAATTCTTTACGAGGTCTCTTTTGAAGGAACATGCAATAGTAGATAGGTAGATAAGTGACTCCTTTCTTTTTGAATACTTTTCGCTCGTTTGAAAAAACGATAGCATTGTCAATGTCATATTCAGGCGTTTCAAGAAACTTTGTGAGCGCACTGTGCTCAGTATAGTCTTTCCCTGATTTTATCTCCATAGGTAATACCTTCAGTCTGTCATAGTCGTCTATAATAAAATCCACTTCGCCTTTTTTCTTGTTGTCATAATAATGAAGCTTGAAACCATGTGCTGCAAGTTCTTGAGCTACGACAGACTCGTACACTGTACCAAGGTTGATACTTTTGATGTCTTGTAACACAGCATTGACGTTCAATTCATAAAGGATGTTAGTTAACAGCCCCACATCATTGAGATAAAGCTTCACCAATCGTTTTTGTTCAGATTCTGAAAGCGGGAAACGGGGATTACTGATGGCAGAAACTTCCAGGGCAATGCCCGAATTAGTAAGATACTCAAACTCATTGGCATAGTCGGTGAATGTTTTTCCTCTTTTACCTTCAATGTTATTATATACAATGCGTTTCTTTTTGTTTTCCAAGTTGCTTGGAATAAGGTCGTATATTTTCCGAATAATCAATTTGTTGTCTTCGTCATACTGAGAGGCGTCTATTCTGTAAAGATTGTGGATATCCCGATGTGTCTGCCTGACACGCATCATGTTCCTGTCAATCAGATAATTGTTTATTGCTTCGGGCAATCCCCCTACAAGTAAATAATACTGGAACCTTTTAAGCAGAATATTATGTGTGTGCTCATCCAGAGCCTTTTCGTGAAGAAAACTCTCTTTGATATTATCTATCCATTCCTTACCAACTCCCGTTGCCCACAGAAACTCTTCAAAGTCGAGAGGATACATTTGCTCAATAGTCACACTTCCTAAAGGTACAGATGGTGTTTCAGACAAAGCGACTCCCAATTGAGAACCACTTGCGATAAATCTGTACCGCGACTCCTGGTTAAGGAATTTCAACAAGGTCATCAAATGAGGATAACTTTGTATTTCATCTAGAAATACCAGAGTATTTGTCTTGTCTCCCAGAGGTGTTGAGTGATAATTACTCAGACGCATATAGAGGTCATTAGTAGTATGAACATCTGCAAAAACCCTGTCTCCTTCCTTATCCTCTTTTAGGTTAATTTCCACAAAATGTTGAAATAACTTTTGTCCTACATAACGGATAAGAAAAGACTTGCCAATCTGACGGGCTCCGTTAACGAGCAGAATTTTGTTGGAATCTTCCATTAAGAAATGTTCCAGAAAAGGTGTGAATTTTCGTTCAAGCATAATTGTTTTGTATTAACTCGTCACAAAATTACATTTTTTTTCTTATCCAACCAAGAAAAATCCACTTATTCCGTTTTTTTAAAGGTATTTTTGCCCACTTATTCCATTTTTTTTGATGGTTTTTTACTGACTTATTCCATTTTTTGAGCTGTAAAAACACCCACTTATTCCTGTTATGCTTTTATGCGATGTCCAGCCTGGCTTCCACCACATTTATCACGAAATCTCCCAGGTGCTCCAGCTCATCAATCAAGTCGGCGTAAGCGGCCCCCAACGTGTAGTTGTATTTGTGGTTGTCCACATCTCTGATATTCTCATCCTTCAGCTGGATCCTCAATTCGTCGATTTGACTTTCAATCCTTTGCGACACTTTAATGCTGTAGTTTTCCCTACGTCCGCTTAGAATCAGGTTCATTCTTGACAGGGCGTTGTCGCACAGGTCCATCATCCGTTCAAGGCTCTTTGTCTGCTTGTCGGTGAACTCCAATTCTGACTCTCCGTTATGCCGGGTTGTGAAGGACATGCTGTAGCAGGAGTCGCCGATACTTTCCAGTTCGCTGATGATTCTGATCATCTGCCGGATTTTCATCTTTGTCTCCACGCTGAGATGGTCGCCGCTGATTTCCTCAAGAAAGCGGGCCAGTTCTTTTTCCGTGTTATCGGTGTATTCTTCTTCTTCCTTAATCTGTTTGAAATATTCCTCTGAATCATCTATTCCTTTTCCCAGCACAAACCTGCGAACCATCGCATACATTTTCTGCACCCTTTCGCCAAAGTAGGCGGTTTCTCTCTGTGCTTGAAGAACGGCGATTTCCGGTGTCTGCACCAAGTTGGCTTTGATGTATCGAAGGTTGAATTTCTCCTTTCCTGCCGCTTTGTCGGGAAGAATCCACATCACGGCTTTCTCTATGTATTTGACCAATCCGATCAGAATAGCGGTGTTCATCATGTTGAAGCAGGTGTGGAACATAGCCAGCACGACAGACAGTTGCTTCTCTTGTCCCCCTGTTTCCGGGTTATACCCCACTAATCCGCAAACGAAATTGACAAAAGGATAAAAAAGGCATAAAACCCAAACGACACCAAAGATATTAAATAGCAGATGTGCCATGGCGGCTCTTCTTGCCGGCGTGTTGGCGCCTAAAGCCACGATGTTGGCGGTGGCTGTTGTGCCCACATTCTCTCCGAGCACCAGTGCGATACCAAGGTAAATGGGCAGTACCCCGGTGGAGCATAAAAGGATGGTGATGGCCATGACGGCGGCAGACGACTGCACGATGCATGTGATGACCGTTCCGATGAGCAGGAACACGATGATGGTTAGATGGCTGGATGTGTCGAAAGATGAGAAAAATTCAACCACGGAAGGATTGTGTTCCAGGTCCAGCTCTTTTCCCGCATTGCTGAGCATCACTAACGAAAGGAACATGAAAGCGATTCCAAAGATGAAGTCGCCAAGGTTTCTCCTTCGTTTGCTGTAGAGCAGAAGCATCCCGAGGAAAAATGCGGGGAAGACCACCATCATCAGGTTCAGGCTATATCCGACGGATATAATCCAAGCTGTGAGTGTGGTTCCGATGTTGGCTCCCATGATGACGGATATGGCCTGACCGAGTGTGAGCAGTCCTGCAGAAACGAATGAAACGGTCATCACGGTAGTTGCCGATGACGACTGAACGGCTGATGTTACGAGTGTTCCGGTCAGCATGCCCATAAAGCGGTTTGTGGTCATCTTTCCCAGCACATGCCTCAATTGTGGTCCTGATATCTTTTGCAGCGACTCACTCATCATTCTCATTCCAAAAATCAGGAGTCCCAAGGCTCCCAACAGTTCAATTGCGATAACGAAATAACTTTGCATAATTATGAATATTTTTTGCAAATTTAGCTATATTTCCTGCATCTGCCCAAGCTGAATCAGTTACGATTATGTTACGTAATTAGAATGTAACGTTACTTCCCTGATTTAATCTGCATACAGGCAGTCGATGTATGAGCGGGTTTCCCTGAACATAATCATCAGTGTCACTTTCTTGAGCGTCTCCTGGTTGACGATGTACTCGAAGGGGAAGTTACTGGTGAATTCTTCTGTAAAATCTTATGAAACGAAGAAATTCTATGCTGAACGGTTTTCCTGGCAATTGTAGGTTGCTGGGTGCTGAATTTATATTGAATTGATTGGAAATGTGAAAGAAAGTGGATGAAAACTTGGGTGACACTTTTTTTATTATTATCTTTGCATAATGGGGCTCAATCATTTCTGTGAGAACCGAAGAGAATTTAACAATGAGGAATCGAATTGTACTATATAGGTTTGTTGTGTTTGCTGTTTTCATGATAGTTGGCCTGTCATCGGTCATGGCACAGCAGAACCGGAATGAAACAGTTCGTGGGCGGGTTGTGGATAAAACAACGGTTCAGCCGCTTCCTTATGCATCGTTGCAACTATACAGGATTTCCACGCGCAACGAAAACAAAAAGGACACCACGTTCGCTGCTGGATGCCTTTCGGACGATGATGGCTGCTTCTCTTTTTCCAAAGTCTCTGCGGGCATCTATCAGTTACGGTTATCTTACCTTGGCTATAAGCCGCTGACGTATGCTTTTGAGAAGAGACGCCGGCAGGGTCTTGTGCTCGACTCCCTCTCCATGGAGCCCGACATCGTGAGTCTTGACGAGGCAGTCATCACAGCCAACATGCCCAAGATGGTCGTGAAGGACGACACGGTGGTTTATAATGCCGATGCTTTCCGCCTGCCTGAGGGATCGGTCATCGAGTCGCTGGTGGAGGTACTCCCCGGGGCGACCATCGACGACAATGGCGAGATTACCATCAACGGCAAAAACGTGCGGCGGTTCAAGTTGGACGGCCGTGACTTCATGACTGGCAACAACAGTGCTGTGATGAAAAACCTGCCCTCCTATGTTATAGATCAGGTGAAGGCATACGATGAGAAGAGCGACCTCTCCCGCATGACGGGGATAGACGACGGCGAGGAGGATTTCGTCCTGGAGTTCGTGACGAAGCGCAGCGCACGGCGCGGACTGCAGATGAATCCCGACGTGGGATATGGCACCGACAACCGGTATGGCATCCGTCTGACAGCCATGAAGCCCTTCGGAGCCACCCGCTTCACCTTCATGGGCAATGCCAACAACGTGAACGGCCGTAACTTTTCCGGCCGCGGCGGCCGTGGCAGGGGTAACAATAACGGGCAGCGTCAGACGAAGACCTCCGCGCTCGACGTGAGCTATGAGAATAACCGAAACCTGAAAATGAGCGGACGTGTGACATGGGACCACAACGATGCCGACAACTGGAACCGCACAGGCTCCGAGAACTTCGTCAACACCCGTGGCGGCTCATTCTCCAACAGCACCAACCAGAGTTATTCGCGCAGCAACAGCTGGACCGGCAACATGAACCTCCAATGGACCATCGACTCGCTCACCACACTCTCGTTCCGGCCTAATGTGAGTTTCTCCACCAGCGACAGCCGCAGCCGCTCCTCGTCGGCTTCGTTTAATGCCAATCCGTTCGACTATGTCGATAACCCTCTGGGCGACGACGGAATCACTGCTATGGACAGTCTTGACTTGATTGTCAACGGCCGTCAGGGAAAGTCGATGAGCTACGGCGAGAACAAAAACATCACATCGCAACTGCAAATATATCGCCGATTTGGCAACCGTGGGAGGAATATGGCTCTGAACACCAATATCAACTACCGCGACAACAGCAACCGCAACGCCAATTTGTCGAACGTGCATCTCTACAAGACTCCCGACCAGTGGGGTAACGACTCAACCTATCAGACCAACCGCTACACTGCGTCACCATCCGACAATTTCAGCTATTCATTGGGGCTGACCTATACCGAGCCGTTATACATCTTTAAACCCAAACCGCAAGCGGAAGACACGCTGACAAACTCCAGACAGCCAGGCCGTGGAAACCGCAGGGGAAACCGTGGAGAGAACCGGCGCAACACCGGACTGCAGGGAATCTTCCTCCAGCTGAACTACAACTACCGCTACAGCCATCAGAAGAGCGACCCGCTGACCTATGACTTTCCCGACATCTCGGATGAGGCTTTCCAGAGCGTGCTGCACGACTACCGCGAATGGGAACGGCTGTTCGGCTGTCTTGACAACCCATACGAAACATATCTTTCCGACCGCCTGAGCCGTTATTCAGAACGGACCGAATACGGACACAACATCAATGTGCAGTTGCGCATGGTCCGTGAGAAGCTGAACATGAATGTGGGGGTGTCAACCCAGCCGCAACGCTCACACTATATTCAGCAGTATCTGGGGCATCCTGTCGATACCGTACGCACGGTTGTGAATATCTCGCCAACACTTAATTTCCGCTACCGTTTCAACCAGCAGACCAACCTTCAGGTGACTTTAAGAGGACAGACTCAACAACCGTCGATAACCCAACTCCTCGACATCTACGACGACACCAACCCGCTCTCCGTCCGGATGGGTAACTCTGGGCTCAAACCCTCGTTCACCACGACGCTGGAAGCCAACTTCCGGAAACAGAGGACTCCCAAGTTCGTGGAAGACAGCTTGGGTTTTCAGGTGCCTAAAGCCCAACGCCACTGGAGCTACAATGCCAATGCCAGTTTCCGCCGCACAAGCAACTCCATCGGCAACATTGTCACATACAACGAGAGCACTGGCGGCCGCATCTCCCGTCCCGAGAATATTAACGGCAACTGGAGCACAAACGGCGGTGTCTCGTTTAATCTGGCGCTCGACACGCTGAACCGTTGGGACATCAGCGGTTCGATGAGAGGCAGTTACAACCACCACATCGGATACGTGAACCTGAACAGAACCGCCACAGCAGACCGTAACGTCACCCACACGTATAATCTCACTCCAAACGCCTCGTTAAGTTTCCGGAACAAGTGGCTCAGTTTTTCCATTAACGGCAGTGTTACCTATGCAAGAACGGAAAACAAACTGCAGGCTTCGCGTAACCTGACCACATGGAACTTTCATTATGGCGGAAACACGAAGATAACCTTTCCCTGGGGCACCAATCTCTCCACGGACTTTCACATGCACAGCAAACGTGGCTATAGCGACCGTTCGCTCAACACAAACGAATTGTTGTGGAATTTACAACTGTCGCATAGTTTCCTGCGCGGAAAACCGCTGACAGTGATGTTGCAGTGGTATGACATTCTCCATGAGCAGTCTAATTTCTCGCGTACGGTCAGCGCCAACGGCTGGACCGACCGTGAGGTCAATGCCATCACCAGCTACGCCATGATTCACGTGAGCTACCGTGTCAATTTGTTCGGCGGCAGAAACAGCGGTGGCAGAGGAGAAGGCCGTCGTGAAGGCGGATTTGATGGCGGACGGGGCGGACGCCGTGGCGGAGGTGGACGTCCTGGCGGATTCGGTGGAGGCCGTCGTGGAGGCGGTGGAGGGGGCCGCCGATGAACAGTCAAAAAACATACAGAGCCCCGTCACCAGAACGCATGAAAAACCGTACCACCGAAACGCGCTGGTGCGTCTAAAAAAACCAACCGTAATTAGCCCGAAATGACATCGGCTGGGGTTGTGGTCGTCTCGACCGCACATTCGACCGAGCGCAGCACGGTCAAATACCATCCGCATGGCCACTAATAACTATAAACTACAAACTAAAACCGGTGCAGCACGGTCTATATTGAAAACATAATCCTCTGCTGACAGGCAGAGAAAATGGCTGCAGATGAAATCCCGTTCATCTGCAGCCGTTTATGAATTGCACAATGGTATGTGTTATAATATCTAAATGTCTAAAAACTAACTGCTACGGTTTGTAGAGGTTGATTTCCTGTCCCTGTGTCAGCTGAATTCGGATTGAAGTGTCGGTCTGTGAGGTGATGTCGAACTCCTTGAAGAACTTTGTGGCTTTGAACAGCTCGTCGGCATGTGGTGCCACAAGCTCCTCCATCCGTTCCTCGGCAACTTTGTAGATGACATCCTCATCACTCTGCAGCACCTCTTTTATTTCCGGGTCGTCGGATTCCAGCTTAGAGATGGTTGGGCTCATGCGGTCCTTGCTGAACGTGCAGACCATGTGGTTGCCCTCGCGGGTGTAAGTGCCCATGAAGGTGACGGCTCCTTTTGCCCTGACGCTCTCCATCTCGCCACTGACGTTGATAATCAGGTCGATGTTGTCGCCATTGAAAAATAGGCTGAGTCCCACCTTGATATCCAAGCCTAGACGGATGTCCTTCTGCTCAATCACTTTGCCCACATACTCGTTTGCCATGTCCTCAAACTCCTTGTCGGCGTTATACATTCCTTCTAATTTCTGGGCGTTAGCCATGACGCTCATCAGCGCTAGCAATGTTGTAAGAATAAATTTCATAGCTCTATAATTTTGTTTTTTAAATGGAGTTAATTTTTCAAATGGAAGGCAGCTCAATATATCATGCAAAATTCAGCAAAATTATTGAGATATGCAAGTAAAAAGCAGGTTTTCTCAGATTTAATCACTAAATATGCAGTGATACTTTTTTTGTATGCTATTTTTTGTTTTTGTAGAGAATTAGATTATTTTTTGTTTTCCTTTTTTGTCAACACTAGATTTGCCAGGCATACGGCGTATTCGGTTTTAGTTTTTTTGTTTCGCCATGCGAGGGTGTAGCTGACAGTTGCGTTGGTCACTTCGTATCCTTTTTCTTTCCATCGTTTCAGGTTTTCAATACAGGCTCCAGACAAGGCAGCTATGTGCTCGCCCTGAGTGGTAAGCAAAAAGTCGTTGCGGTAAATCAGCGGATCTCCACTTCGAAGGAGCAGGATGTTTTTTTTACGGATTTTGTCCTTGAAGAAATCTAAAATTACATCGTGCATGGTCAATGCGACAGAAACCGAAGAGCTGATGGAAGGAGGATTGAGCAGAAGATAGAGATTCAGTTTGGCGCGTGTGAGTCCTACGTAATAAGTCCGCATTTCGTTGGTTTCCAGCCTGCCGGGGATGGGCGACATCAGATAGACGTTGTCGAACTCCCGTCCTTTGGCTTTATGGATGGTGCTGATGAAGATGGACCTTCCCTCAGCCGTTATGAAGTCCTCGATATTCGATTCAAAGATGTACTCGCGCAGGTCGCTGAGGTAGTAGGTCTTGTGTGTAGTCTCGAAATCAGTGAAGAAATGCTTTATGACATCAATGCATTTGCTGGTGGCGTAGGTCTCTAATGTAAGTTGTTTCGCTGTCTGCCATTGTTCATGGGATATGGATATCTCGTTTTCTGCCGCCAAATGTTTGAGGAAATAACGCACCTCAGCTAGGTTGCCGAAACGGAATCCGCCCATTGACTGTGCAAGTGTGACATGGAATCCGTGTTGTTCCACCTCGTATGCCATCTGCATAGCCTCCTCGTTGGTCCGGGTGAGGATGGCGGTGCTCCCTTGGGCGCTCAAGTCTGCTTCTTTCATAGACTTGAGTTGTTTAACCTTACCAGTCTCCTTCGTCGCCGAATGAATAGGTGTGCGTTTCATTCGGCAGGGTATCCGTTGTACGAACCGGTTTGCGGAATCGACGATGGCTGAAGCAGAACGGTAGTTGTCGGTCATCTCATAGAGTTTTGAATTTTCCTGTTTCACGAGCGACTGCATATAGATAGCGTCAGAGCCTCTGAACGCAAAGATGTTCTGGTCGTCGTCGCCTACTGCAATCACACGCATCTCTTCGTTCTGCCGCATCAGCGCCTGTAGCAGTCTGAAATCGTCGGCGCTCATGTCCTGTGCCTCATCGACGACGAGCACACTCTTGGCAATCTTCGCCTTTTCCACCTCACCGTTCTCAATCATCTCTGCTGCATCACGAACCACATTGT
>JAEEOB010000072.1 GCA_016284045.1 Bacteroidaceae bacterium | reverse complement strand
CGTCTCCGTTACCTTCTTCAAGAATCAACCAAGCAAACGTTTTACAACTAAAAAGAAGTTTTTTTATTTTTATTTTCTCTTTAATTGTCTGGCAATCATTTCGTATGGTAAATCCGAAGCTTGAGTACAATATAATAGGGAATAAGATTAATAATGAGACGCAGAAAAGAATCATTAGAAACAATTTCCCTCCGCAGATAGCTGAGAGAATGTGTTCTGCTATTGATGGACAAGAGAATATGGATCACTTTATGCGGTTATTGAATGAGTATAACGAGTGGATGGTGCAACAACAGCGGCAGCAAGAAGCTGTGATAGAGTTTTTGAGGCAATATAGAAGTAGAATAGGACAATAAAGCTTCGGCCAAAGACCGTGGTTGGTTGTGGTTATAGATAAACATATTAATACCGATGAGCAGAATGATTGGATAAATATGATAACTGTGGGATTTACATAATCATATAGAAGCATCGGCTCTGAAAGGTCATCTTGGCGTAAAGGCCATAGAGTCGCACTAATCTCCCTATACGACCTTGTGGTAGTTGATTCAAAAGGCAAAGAGATGGACCTAACAAATCAGTTGGAACCTCGTATTGAGGTCGCTGTCTATACGAAACGGTCCAATGGCTTCTATATCAACACACCTGTTGGGCACTATAATCTCGAATGGGCTGTGGTATTCCATGAGGGTAGTGGCATCAAGCACATCTACTTCGTGGTTGAAACGAAAGGTTATGATAAGGATAGTCTAAAAGACTACCGTCGAGCCGAAAGCCTTAAGATAGAGTGTGCAAGTCGTCATTTTGCAACAATTCCCCTCCAAAAGACGCTTGGCAAATATACAAAAAAGCCCCCCACAAATTGCATGAATTTGCGGGGGTCATTTTTTTATCGTTACAGAGGGGTCAGTAGCAAATCGTTATCAGGGGTCAGTACCTTACAATTATCAGGGGTCCGTTTTCACAAAATTCTCCACTATCTTCGCATTATATTTCAGAGATCTTTGAAACCTTTTTCGATTCTCTAAGTGAGCTTACAGAGTTAGTTTGTTAGTAAGGTGAGATTGTTGAAATTCGCGAAATGACAGGCAAAAAACTTGACATTCCGTTTACACGTTTTCAACACGAAACCAATAGAGCACAAATTCCTGATAGCTGGCGCATTACAGGATTAGTTAGTTAATAAGGCTTCTTTCCCGTAGGCGCTACAACCTAGTAAATTTATGATGAACTTAGAGAGCAAAGCAAAGTGCTCTCTTTTTGCGTTTTATAGGCTTATTGGTTGGCAAACCATCACTGTGACAGACACTTGGGTCTCTGATAACTCAATCCATGATGATATTCTTGGTAACAACGTCATCAAAGTGTTCCTTACCCCATTCTATAAGTGACGTGAGTGACGGCATGAGCGACTTGCCTGTTTCTGTCAGGGAGTATTCCACACGCGGAGGTACTTCAGGATATACTTCACGATGAACCAGATGATTCTGCTCTAAGTTTTTCAGAGTCTGCGAAAGCATTTTCTGGGAGCAATCCGTCATAAACCGGCGTATTTCATTAAATCGCATGACTCCCTTTTCATTCCTGTTCAAAAGAAAAAGAACAAGGAGTGACCACTTGTCGCCAAAACGGCTTACTACTTGCCTGATAGGACAGGCCAAATATTCTGTCTTAATATCTGCCATATATTTTGTGTTTTTAGTGCAAAGGTAACAATTTGTTATCAAGTAACAAATAGATACTTTGTTAATATGTGTTAAAGTGTTTAGCGGAGAAAACTGATGATTGCCCAATTCCTACTTTTTGGAAACTATCCTACTAAAAAGTGCCTTCTTGTGAGAATGGGAAAATGATAGTAACTTTGCATCAGCAAAACAAAAAATGTATAAACTTTAAAAGCAAAAACAATGAAAAAGATTTCAACAATTAAGGAAGGAAAAAACTTCAAAGCAGTAAGTGTGGGTAAAGTAAATGAGATTATTGAGCATGAGCTGCCCATGGGGCCGGATTTCACGCTGAAAGGTAAGGTGTTTGTAGGTCAGGAAGTTGGTGCTACGGGTAGTGAGCTGTCGTTCCAGACACTCGTTCCTGGACAGGACAGCGGTTTCCTGCATACCCACAAGACGCACGAGGAATTGTATATTATCCTGAAAGGGGAGGGAGAGTATCAGGTTGATGGTGAAGTTTTTTCTGTAGGTGAAGGTACGGTTATCCGGGTTGCTCCCGACGGAAAACGTGCGCTCAAGAACACTGGTTCTGAGAATCTGACCATGCTCTGCATTCAGTATAAGGCCAATGCGTTTACTGAGGCTGACAGCCCCATGACCGATGGTGTGATTCTGCAGGAACAACTGAAATGGTAAACGCTGTGTTACAGCAGGCGTTACAGTTTCTGCAAATGCATAAGGAGATTGCCCTTGCCACGTGTGAGGGCAATTTGCCTAAATTGCGCATTTTTCAAATCATGCGACAAGAAGGACATGTGCTCTATTTCTCCACATCATCAGAGAAAGCTGTCTGGCGAGAATTGAGGCAGAATCCAAACGTGGAGATGTTGGCATACGCAGATAATGTCTCGGTTCGTTGCTCCGGGATGGTGAATTTTAATGTGGAGAATGATGTGAAGCGGTGGATTTACTACAATAACACTGTGCTGCCGAGACTTTATTCAAGCTATGAGAATCTGGAATATTTCTGCCTTCCAATTGCAGAGATTGACTATTTTGACTTGTCGCCGACACCGCCTGTTTTTAAACATTTTGATTTGATTTCAGGAGATGTGGCTGATGGATTTGTGGGTGAGAAATATTAAGAACACTTCTTTGCTGTAAATTTCCGTGTAACTCAGATTTGCATATCAAATCGGCATTTACTCATCTTTACCTTGATGTTTGGGAGAAATACCAACAAAATACCACATAACTATCCAAAAGATGATTACACAGATAAAAGCCACGGAGAAAGTTGTATCAGAAAACAGGTCTCGTCTCGAGAAATTTGCGATGCCATGAAATGCAGCGCATAATAGCAATGAATGGGTTTCATTCACCACCTTTCCTATTCCCCATGAAGCGAAAAGCAGAAGCAAGAAGAATGGCAAAACATTTCGTTGAGTTAAATCTAAATGCCACAGAAACCACATCACCGTGATGATAAGTACATATTGCCACATGGGCAAATTTCTGAGTTCATATTGCAAAAAGCCTCTCCAGCCATATTCTTCCAATAGCCCATAAGCAAAAGCCCAAAAACATATCAAGCTCAAGTCCCATCCGCCGATAATGCCAAAAACAATACATGGGATAACTATGGTCGAAATTGATTTCCAGGCAGACTTGCCTACTAAAGTGTATTCCGTTTTACGTTTGAAAAATAGCATAACCACCAATGCACCGATTGCGGGACCAAGCCCCGTGGCAAGTGCTGTGGGAACTTGTAACGCATAGTCCGTTTCTATTGAAGGAAACTTATCGACAAAATGCAATGATATCAGGCGAACCAATAAGGCTATTAAATAAAAAATAGCTATTGATCCTATATGAATGTTCTTATAACTTAAGTTTAGTTTCATGCTGAATTCCGATTTACGAGATTTACTTAACTGCTCTATACGAATATTTTACTTACTCTTTTGACTACCCTGACTTGAAATCCATAATTCAACTTTCGCTTTTCCTGCCACTATCAGCACTTTCTTACCATTGCGGTAGATGTGAAGTTGGTGTGAGCGGACAACTGCCGTAACCGCTGGATCGTCTTGCATGGCAATCCAAAGATGATGATAGGCTCCGTCCTCTTCAAAGAGTTTCTTCTGAAGGTGTGAGCACATTTTTGATATGTCGATTGATTCTGGGTTCATTTTTCAGCTTGGCGTTTGTTTTACATAGAAGTAGTATGCTTTAATTTCTTCCGCTGGGCATGGGCTGCTACGACGGAAGCCTTGTCCATCCATAGTTGTAGAAAGCATAGAAGAATTCGTAATCATCCATGGGGGGCTTGCCGCAACTTCGTTTCTACGCAAAATAATCACTTTGTGGCTATATAACCTAATGCTACTGCTGCAATTCCCAATACCACACTCCCGATTGTGTAGAGTGTGAATAAGATGTAATTATTGGTCTGAAGCAGTGCCAGCCCCTCTTTGGAGAATGTGGAAAATGTAGTGAAACCACCACAAAAACCAGTCATGAGGAACAGAGTGAATGCAGGAGATAAGGTGTGGAGACGGCTCGTCAATCCCCACAAAAGGCCTATAATCAGGCAGCCTGAAATGTTCACAATGAATGTGGACCATGGAAATCCTGATTGATTTTTCATCAGAATTGAAACGAAGTATCTCAAAACGCCACCTGCAAAACTTCCGGCTCCTACCAGTAATAAATTTTTAATCACTTTCTGCAGATTTGAAATTAAATACAAAGTTACGATTATATATCGAAAAAAGAAAAGAGGGTGTGCCTGAATTTTTTGACACACCTTCGTTACTTACGAATGATTTACTGACGTTCCTGAAAACCTTACAGTCCTGCTTCAAGCAACTGCTCGCAGATGCTCTTCATCCCCTTTATCGAAGGATGACCGTTTTGCTTCTCGATATCGTGAAGCTCAATGAGCTTGATGTTGTAATGCTTGCATACTTCACGCATTGACTCGTTGACTGGCTCTTTCAGCTCAGAGTTCAGAATGAAACAGATTTCTGACTTTGGATAACGCTTCTGAAGTTTGTCTATAAGGCAGGCTAGGGCAGGGCGGAACGACTTGCAGTCAGCGGTTGTCCAGTCTGAGTACTGATACTCCCCTATGGGTGAGTTGGCCCAGGCGTCGTTGGTGCCGCCGAACACAAAAATAAGGTCCGGGTTGCCCAGGCTGTCCACGCGTGCGATGAAATTATTGCGGGATGTGTCCATGCGGCCATAGCCTGTGCCACAGATGGTTGTGCCGCCCCATGAGTCGTTCTTCTCCAATGCATACCCTTTGGCATTAATATAAAGGCTCCACCACGTCTGCTCAACCTCTTTAACGTCGTTTTGGTCGTTGGGATAGAAGGTAAAGTAATTGGCGGGGATAATGCCGGCAAATGTGGAGTATGAATCACCTAGAACCGACACTTTCTTGGTCTGAGCTGATGCAAAACTATATGTGACTGCAATCAGCATAAGAATAAATAATCTTTTCATCTTGTTTTTGATATTAAGTAATTCAACTGTCACAAGTATTTGAAAATGATGATAATTATTAAGTTCTGTTTATTATTGAGTGATTCTAATATGATTTATCATTGGCAAAACTATCGTCCACGAGCCGCAGGCTCGTTAACTCCCATTTTAAAATCCGAACCACTTGCATAAATCTTACATCTTACATAACTCAAGTTTCTGAAGTCATTATTTATTGTTTTCCAACACATTATCAGTTGTGTTCTGGCAATCAAACCAGATGGATTTTGCCTCCGGCTAAAAACTTCACGCTCGGCATAGTGAAAACAAGTTTTCCTCTGCTCTAGCTTAATCAGTGTTTTTGTTGATTGAACATCCGAAACTTGAATTAATTAATTTACAAAATTAAGCATATTTAGTGGGAAAATCAATAAATATGCTTTGTAAATCGTTAAAAGGCGCGATTAATTATTTATATAAAGAGTGAATTCTTTCATTTGTTGTCCTTAAATGACGTTTTAAACAATCGTTTTACAATTGTGAGTTAAAATCCTACATCTATGATAATGACTTTTTTGTGCAAAGTAATTGCAAAGTTTGTTGTTTTGAATTATTTATTGTAATTTTGCATTTTTTATAAATTATCTGAATTATTAATCAGAAACATAAACAAATAAAGAATGAAAAAGCTATTTGTGATTGTATTCGCCATCATGATGGCGAATACAATGAAGTCGCAAGACGTATCAACCGAACCTTATTTGACAGCAGACGATCTGCCTAACGCTGTGGAATGGCTTCCTGAGCCGCCCGACACCATCGGCGCTTTGTTCACCCACGACATCATGCAGTATATGTGGGGAAAGTCCATACGCGACACTCAACGAGGCAAAGAAGCAGCAGACCACTGGGTGACCTCTGCCGAAGAAATGGCAAAGTTCTACAGTGTTCCGTTCGGCATGACGCTGTCAGAAGAAGAGACACCGGCAATTTATAAGCTGATGAGCCGCGTTATTCCCACATTCCGCCTTTCTGTGACCAAACCGAAGGAGACTTATGGCCGCAAACGCCCTTACGTCCGTTTTAAAGAACCGACTGGAATTCCATGGGATGAGGAAAGAGAGTACAACACCGGCTCTTATCCTTCAGGCCACACCATCCGCGGATGGGGACTCGCATTGGTGCTCTGTGAGATTAACCCTGAACGTCAGGACGACCTGCTCAAGTTAGGCTATGAATGGGGGCAGAGCCGTGTAATCGCAGGCTATCACTGGCAGAGTGATGTTGACGCATCACGTCTCTTGGCAGCTGGTGTTTTTGCACGCCTGCACACTTGTCCGGAATATCTGACCGACCTTGTTGCCGCTCAGGAGGAGTTTAAACGGCTCAAAGGAGAGACCGACGACATCAACTCTGTCAAGATTGTGCCTCACCCGGCAGCCCAGCGTCATTCCTATACCGTCAGCGGTATTCCTGCCAACGACTCCTACCGTGGCATCATTATCGAAGATGGACAGAAATACATCAGAAGATAAGGCTTGTTGTTCAAGTTTACTTTTCAGGCATTGATGCAATACACTTGGGGGCACGGTCATCCTGACCGTGCCCCCAAGTTATATCAAGCTTTCAAGAACTTCGGATACTTCAGACTTTTTATTTTCCGGCCAGCTCCATGCTCGGACGCAACACATCGTGGCATTTCACAGCAAACGGTTTTGTGAGGTTGTAAGGAGCCGTGACACGAATGTCCTCGGAGCTGGCGCCGAATCCGACTGTGTAAGAGCCTGATGCCGTCTCCCATGATTGTGTGGCCTCGTTGTAAGAAGCCAGATCGTAGAGCGAGATGTCCATGGTGATTGTCTGGCTCTCTCCGGGCATCAGCTCTTTGGTCTTGGCAAAGGCTTTCAGCTCACGTGCCGGCTTCTCAAGGCCTCCGGCTGGTGCGCTCACGTAGAGCTGCACCACCTCCTTCCCAGCCTTGGTGCCTGTGTTCTCCACATTGACAGAAGCAGTGAATCCGTCTTTCGTGGCTTTCACCACAGGCTTGCTGTATGTGAAGTTGGTATAACTGAGTCCGAATCCGAACGGATAAGACACCGGCTTACCGGTGGTGACAAAGTGGCGATAGCCCACATTGACACCCTCCACGTGTTTTGTGAAGTCCTGAAATTCCACTTTGTTATTCCCCCGTCCGCGCGGAGCTGTCGGTCTGACATTCGGAAAGTTCTGGCTGGATGGCAAATCCGTCAAGTTGTTCGGCCAAGTCATGGTGAGTTTACCTGAAGGATAAGCCTTTCCTGTCAACACATCGGACACGGAATATCCACCCTCCTGTCCGGGCTGCCATGCGAGCAGGATAGCGTCGGGCATACTCTTCCATGATGCCGTCTCCATGACATTACCCATGTTGAGCACCACCACCACTGGTTTTCCAGCCAGATGGAATGCCCCACACACATCGGTGATGAGTTTCCGCTCCACGTTTGTGAGCATGAAGTCGCCCTCATCTTTGCGGTCGCTACCTTCGCCTGCCTGACGTCCGATGGTGATGACAGCCATATCCGACTCCTGAGCCTGCTGGTTTACAATCGTGCGGCTCACCTCCATCTCAGGCGACGGTGCTCTGCCCCAGAACCATCCGCCTCTAGTCTGACTTGCCTCTCTCAGACACTTTTGATAGGCCAGATAGCTCTTATATAGATTTGCCAGTTTGGGGTTCACCTCAAGCCCAGCCTCTGTCAGCCCCTGCATCAGGTCAATGGTATATGCTTTGTTGACATCGCCCGAGCCTGAGCCGCCGGCAATAAAATC
>JAEEOB010000006.1 GCA_016284045.1 Bacteroidaceae bacterium | reverse complement strand
ACTCCATCTCATCAAATGTGTGGAGCCGGGTCTGAGGATGTATAAGCTGGAGTTCCTCCTGCGGCAGCTTAATCTTCAGGGGAAGAACTCCCACCTGGCGAACGAGGATATTATGGCGACCAAATCGCTCGTGGATTACTGCTGCCAGAAGGCGGTTTCGAAAGCAGCGGACAGACAGGCGTTTTTCGCAAAAACGGAAAACAGGAAAATCAAGAAGCTGCTCATGCCGCTGGCCGCTATCTCAGATAATCTGAAGGGGCTGATGTCGATGCCGGTGTCTGCCACCTGCATCACGCTTGTCGATGAGATGAAGAGAGTATATGAGGATTTCCGAAAACTGGGTTTAATTAAGGATTTGGGTTCTAAGTTCGATATCTTTCTCATGTATGCGCAGAACGAGTGGATCGACCCGGAGAAAGGGGACGAAGAGACAATCCTGACACAGATTCAAACGCATGTCAACGACATGACAGCTAGCATCAACGAGGGCGACCTCATCAATGCGGGAGGACTCATGACCGAACGTATCTTTGTCATGACCGTACACAAAGGAAAAGGATTGGAATTCGAGAATGTGGTCATTCTCAGTGCAAACGACGGGGTTTATCCGTTCTTTAAGACAAATGAGGTGCTGAACGCCCGTCACAATTATTCGCTTGAGGACGTGGAGAAGGCGGAAATGGAACAGATGGAGTCGGCACGCAAATTCTATGTCGCGCTCTCACGTGCGAAGAAACGCCTCTGCATCAGCTATGCCCACGAGAACATCTGGGGACGGAGACAGTTCGTCACTCCATTCATCAAACCCATTGCTCATTTCTTCCGCGGAAACTGAATTCCCCGCTATGGCATAATAATTGTCTGTTGTATTAATATGAGCGGTTCGGTATGCCGAGTTGCCAACACGGCTATCTACTTGACAAGTACTTTTTTCCCATTATACACATAAACCCCTTTCGGAAGATTCGAGAGGTCGCCCTCAACCCTTCGTCCCTGAAGATCATAGACGAAGGGGTTGAGGGTTTCTTGTTTTTCTATGTTTACGGCTTCGATACTTGTCGCAAGCGGAGCTGCCTGGATGCCGATTTCAGCGGCGGAGGTCCAGGCGTTGCCGTTGATTTCTGATTTGGCGACAAACTTGAAGTAACGGCCTTCGGTAGCGCTGCTCAGGGCGGCTATCTGCTCTGACGTGGTGTTCTTGAACTCGCCGCTCACAACGGGGCTGCCCCAAGTCTTGCCATCCATGCTCAGGTAAATCTCGTAGGCTTTCACCATGCCGTTCTGGTTGCCGTCTTGACGGGCGAGATAGGTGAAGGCGGTCACGTTGTAGGTCTGACCCATATCCACGATCAGCGTGTGAGGACAGCGGGGCTCGCTGCCCCAGTATTCCGTGTGCCAGAACGTGTTGTTCTTGCCGTCGAACGCCAGACGCGCCTCGTTGCCGCTGTGGTCGCTGTCAACCGACACGAGCTTCCATTTGCTCTTGTTCACAAACATGTCAAACTTGTAGTCCATCACCTGACTGTCCATCATGTCGTTGGCGGTGCAGTAGGTGCTGATGCTGCAGGCATCATCATGGGTGAAGGCGGATGTGTATTTCTGGTATTCACTGCCGTCGATGCTGTAGTATATCGTGGCGTTGGGCGTGGTGGTGCTCATCTGAATCTTGCCGCTGGTATTGCGCTCGCAGCTCACTGGCTGGCATACCGGCATGTTCACACGGGCTTTCTTTGCTGCCGACTCGCCTGACTTTAACGGGAGGATGATGAATCGGAACGGGGTGTTGGCGGCACGCAGCTCGTATTTGTCCATCACGTCGGGACCGCAGCTGGCGTTGCCCAGTCCGCGGGTCACGGCATCGAGCGAAACGACAGTGGGAGCACAGGTCTTGAACTGATAGGTGTGGCGGCTGCGGTTGTTGCGGTCAGTGTAGTTGTCTTCAGGTCGGAAATGAACGGCGGAGGCTGCCATCTGGTCGGGGGCCACGAACACCAGGCCCTGACCATCGCTGTTGCTTACCGACAACCAGCGAACTTCCTGTTTTGTGCCATGCTCCTGAGGAAGGATATAGTCTTCACGCTGCTCTTTCACCGTGCTGTTGTAGATGCCGGGCAGACAGGCTTCCTTACGGTCAACATAACTGTCCCAAGGACCACGGCCAAACCAGCTCAGCTGCTCCATCGTCGAGGGCATCTCCAGGCGGAATCCAAGTTTAGGAATGATGGTGCCGGTGATTGAAGGACGGATGAACGAGCTGACCATAATGGTGCCGTCGCTGCTGACGATGAAATTCATGCTCACGTCAAACGTCGTGCCGTTCTTGCCGGTGTAGGTGCTGGTGGTCGAGATGGTGGCAATCTTGCCGTCATCGCTTTTGACAGCTTCCGACTGCTTGCATTTCACACTCAAGCTGTTCAAACCCATCGTGTCCCAGCTGCCCGATTGACGGCCGTCGTTGTCGGTAGGCAGACGGAAAGCTTTCAGCAGCAGCGATTTGTTCATCAGCAGCACATCGTTGTAGTAATAGGTGGTTAGCGTGCCGGTGCTTTTGCTGAACTGGGCTTTGAACTGACCGTTCGACACGGTGTAGCCGGTGGTGGTCTCTTCGACATTCAGCGGATCTGAACCGTCGAGTGCCGACAGGTCGAACATCGGCTTCTCTGCCTTGCGTAGCGGCAGCTTCTCTTCTGCCACCACATAGCCGGCATCTGCCCAAGCGGTATTTTCTTTCAGTTTCGCACAGAAATAGATGAACACTTCTTTTGATTTGTCAACCGACGAGAGACTGCTCGTGTCGATGCTCAACGTACCGCTGTTGCCGGCCGACACAACCTTGTCGATGCTGCCGCTCGACAGCACGGTGCCTTCCTCATCCACGATGCTGTAGCTTACGTCGTAGGTGCTGCTCGGAAGGAATGCCAGCTTGTTCTTCATGATGAACGACGTGGTGCTGTTGTTCACGGCTTTGAACTCCAGCGGCTGATAGATTTTCTTCGTGTTGTATGATTTGGAAGTCAGGCTCCAGTCTGGACGCACCAGACCGTTGATACAGAAATTACCGTCGTTGGGGTTGTCGCCAAAGTCGCCTCCGTAGGCCCAGTATTCCTGGCCGTCGCTGTTCTTCGTCAGCAGACCCTGGTCCTTGAAGTCCCAGATGAACTCTCCGGTCAGACAGGGGTATTTCTCGTAGAGGTCGAACATGTCGCGGACGTTGCCCATCGAGTTACCCATCGAGTGGCTGTTCTCACACTGGATATGGGGTTTCTGATTGCTCTGGCCCTGACGAGAGGAGCCTATCCAGTTGATGTTGTCGTAGCTGGCGTACATCGTGCTCGACACGTCAGCATAGTCGCTGTTGCCCTCGTAATGGGTCAGACGGGTCTTGTCCAGCTCTTTGATGGCGGGACCCACATACTTGAAGTTCTCGCCGTTGCCTGACTCGTTGCCGAACGACCAGATGAAGATGCAGACATGGTTGCGGAGCCACCGCACCTGGTTGGTGGAACGCTCTACCATCGCATAACGGAACATCTCAACCGATGACAGTTTCTGATGGGCGTGGCATTCCACGTCTGCCTCTGCCAGCACATAAAGGCCGTATTTGTCACACAGATCATAGAACACTGGGTCGTTGGGATAGTGGGAGGTTCGCACTGCGTTGATATTAAGGCGTTTCATCGTCTTGATGTCTTCTTCCATCTCCTCGGCAGTGATGGCGCGGCCGTTCACAGGACTGAAGTCGTGACGGTTCACACCGTGAAACACCATGCGCTTGCCGTTGATGATGAGGGCACCGTCGCTGCGGATGCCTACCTCACGGAAGCCTACCTTGCCGCCTCTGATGTCCACCACTTTGCCGGTTGCATCACTCATCGTCAGTATCAGATCGTAGAGATAGGGGCTCTCTGCACTCCATTTCTGGGGGTTGCTCACATCCATATTCAGACTGAGCTCCGATGTGGTGCCGATTGTGGTGGATGTGCTGGCTACCAGGCTGCCTTTGTCCTCTATACGGACATCTACCTTGCCGCCTTCCACTCTCTCGATACCGGTCAGGCTCACTTTCACGTTGGCTTTCGCGTTCACGTAGCTGTTGTCCAGGTCGGTTGTGAAGAAATAGTCGCGTATCTGGCTTTTGGGGGCTGACCACAGGAAGCAGTGACGCTGGATGCCGGTCAGGCGCCAGTAGTCCTGGCACTCCAGGAACGATCCGCTCGTGAAGCGATAAACCTGCAGGGCTATCGTGTTGTCGCCTTCTTCCAGATAGTCGGTGATATTGAACTCGGAGGGAAGATAGGAGTCCTCGCTATAGCCGATGCGCTTGCCGTTAATCCACAGGTAATAGCCGTGACCTACGCCGTTGAACCGCACATACACGTCACGCCCTGCCCAACTCTCTGGAATCGTGAAGTGACGGCGGTAGGTGCCCACGGGGTTCGGCATGTCACTGTTGTACGTAAACCAGCTGGGACGGCTCGCCATCACGCTGTAGTTCGACTCGTTGAACGAGAACGGATAGGCTACATTGCAATACAGGGGCTTGTCCCATCTTTTATTGTGATGCAGACCATACACCTGCCAGCTTGAAGGCACGTCGATGTTTGTCCAGTTTGCATCGTTATAGTCTTTGCCGCATAAGGTGGCGAGGGCGAGGGTAGGGGTCTTCACCCAGTAGAATTTCCATGTGCCGTCGAGCGACTGATAATAGGGTGATGTGCTCATGTCATTACTGCTGACATCGGCTGCTGATGCCATCGGAATCGACACGGTGTGAGCGGTCTCACGGTTTACATTACTGATTTTCGGGTCGTCCCACTCTTTGCCGGTCTGACCACTTGCGGAAATGAACGAAGCCATTCCCAGAAGCATAATGAATAGTTCTTTCTTCATAATTAAGTGTTATATTATTTTGTTTGTATCATTTTCTTACCTGTCTTCAGATTATTTTGCATAAATATGAAGGGGTGTTTTATTTCAGCTTGAAAAGCAAAAAATATCAATAACAGCTTATTTATTCCACAAATTTACGTTTTTTTTTTGAAATAATCACATTTTCCATTTTTATTGTTTAAGAATGTTTCATTAAAGATAAAATCTGAATCATCTGCCCTTTCAGTGTTTTTTATGATGCCATCAGCTGATTGTTACTTTTATTTCTCGCTTTGATACATGCCACACGATTTCAACTCTTTTTATTTGCCTTTCTCGGAAAAACTCACTAAATTTGTATTGTTTTCACTGACTTTTTCCAACAATATTTATAATTACCTCGTATTCAACTGGTATTTAAGTGAAGTGTTAAAATAACTTGATTCATTTGCTGCTGTCTGTGATATGCCGACCAAATGAGTATAGTCTTGTTTACTTGTCTTCTTGACTTCTTGTCTCCTAATAAAATATCCTAATAACTAAATAAATTGTAAATATCAAATTTTCTTTTATGAACTTTAAATTCTTTGCACTTTGTGCGTTTGCCTGCTTGTCAGCATCTCTTTCCGCCACGGAGAAGGAGTTCACCAGCCCCGACGGAAAAGTGAAGGTCGTTGTCAGCGATGAGAGTGGAAAACCATCCTACAAGGTGGATTATGAGAATGTGCAGATGCTGGTGGCTTCGCCGCTCGGTCTGAGTACGAACATCGGGGATTACACCCAAAATCTCAAGATGACCGACTGCGAGCTGTCGGATGTCAACGACACCTATCAGCTGCGTAATATCAAGCAGAGCACTGTCAATTATCAGGCACGTCAGGCGATCTGCCATTTTGAGCAGGACGGAAAGAAGGCTATCGATGTGATTTTCCGTGTCAGCAACCGTGATGTGGCTTTCTGCTACAAAATTTATGAGAAGAGGGTAAGAAATAATCAGACTCTCGTGTGTGTGGTTAACGGTGAGGAGAGCGGATTCCAGTTTCCTCAGAACACCACCACCTTCCTCTGTCCACAGTCAAGGCCGATGGGTGGGTTTGCACGTACTTCACCAAGCTACGAGACTTCCTATACTGTGGACGATGCCATCGGCAAGAACGGCTGGGGTGAGGGATATTCATTCCCATGTCTGTTCAAGGTGGCGGACGACAGATGGGTGCTCATCAGCGAGACGGGTGTTGACGGCAATTATTGCGCATCGCGTCTGCTCAACGTCAACGGCGCATTGTATAAGATTGGATTTCCACAGGAGGGGGAGTGCAACGGATTTGGGACGACCAACGCGTCGGTGCATCTGCCTTGTCAGACACCATGGAGAACCATTACCGTAGGGCCGCTCGCTAACATCGTGGAGACCACCGTACCGTTCGACCTTGTGAAACCCAAATATGAGGCGTCGCAAGAATATATCTACGGCAAAGGCTCGTGGAGCTGGATTATCGGCATGGACTCCAGCTGTAATTTCGATGAGCAGAAGCGGTATATCGATTTCTCGGCTGCCATGGGCTATCAGACTGTGCTTATTGACGCGCTTTGGGACGTGCAGATCGGACGTGACAAAATCGCGGAGCTGGCTGCCTATGGAAAGACGAAAGGGGTAGGACTGTTCCTCTGGTACAACTCCAACGGCTCGTGGAACGACGCGCCACAGTCGCCTATCGGAAAGATGGATAACAACCTCATACGTCGTCAGGAGATGGCATGGATGAAGAGCATCGGAATCCGCGGTATCAAAGTGGATTTCTTCGGAGGCGACAAGCAGAACATGATGCAGCTTTACGAGAATATCCTTGCCGATGCCAACGACTTCGGAATACTTGTCATCTTCCACGGATGCACGTTGCCGAGAGGATGGGAGCGCATGTTCCCCAACTATGCGGCAAGTGAGGCTGTGCTCGCAAGCGAGAACCTACATTTCGGACAAGGGGCATGCGACAACGAGGCGTTCAACGCCACGCTTCATCCTTTCATTCGCAACACCGTCGGTTCTATGGACTTCGGTGGCTCTGCACTCAATAAGTTCTACAATGCTGACAACCAGCATGGCACACAGCGACGCACTTCCGATGTCTATGCGCTCGCAACGGCGGTTCTCTTCCAGAGTGCCGTACAGCATTTCGCACTCGCTCCGAACAACCTCACTGACGCACCGGCTTGGGCGATCAACTTCATGAAGTCCGTTCCGACCACTTGGGATGAGACACGCTTCATCGACGGTTATCCCGGTAAATATATCATTATGGCGCGCCGCCACGGAAGCCAGTGGTTCATCGTGGGAGTGAATGCGGAAAAACAGACATTAAAAAAGACCATCTCCATTCCGATGATTCCGGCTGCTGCCCAGCTCAAAATCTACGCTGACGACGAACAACTCAACGGATCCGTCAACAACGTCAAGCTAAACAAAAAGCAGCAAATTGAAATATCCATCCCAAACAACGGAGCTGTGGTCATCCTCAACTGATTTGTACAACCGACTAGAGACTCCCCGTGGGGTGTCTCCAGATAGCCGTACAACAGTATTCCCCATTGTGCTCATCTTGAACTGATAACCATTATATTAAAAAGGTATAACAGTTTTTGCATATTACATTTGTTTGCAAAAAACTGTTATACCTTTTTTTCTGTTTGTATTCGCTTTGCTTCTTTGTAGAAAAAAATCCAAATATAAATCGTAAAGATTCGTAAAGATTTGTAGCAACAGAATAATTCGTTGAGAATCAAACTACGTTCATTCGTTGAGCTTGGCAGAGCACTTGAGTCGTACGAACACCGGATAATGGTCTGAGGGCAACCGTCGCTCATACTTTCCACCATCGTGCTTCTGTGTCCAATAAGTGTTCGTTAGAATTCCATATCGTTCCACCGCAAACTCAGCGCTCACAAACACATGATCGATTCGGCTCGCTATTTTCCTGTCCATGTCGTAGTCGTTGAATGTGCCGTTTTCAGCAAACCGCAGCCGTGTATGCTCATAGCTGTCTTTCAGAAGACCTGAGTCGGCAAACAGCCGGTAGGTCTCGTCGAACTGGTCCACGTTGAAGTCACCAGTCAGGATATAGGGATAACGCCCTACTGCAAGTTCTCTGATACGATCCATCACAAGTCGTGCTGATTCCCTTCGGGCGGTATGCCCCACATGGTCGAGATGAAGATTGAAAAACATGAAGCGCAAACCGGTCTGCTGTTGCTCAAACAATCCCCATGTGCAGATGCGCTCACATGCGGCGTCCCAACCTTTACCCGGCACATCGGGTGTGGAAGACAACCAGAAATGACCATCGTCCAACAACGTCAACTGTTTTGTGTCGTAAAAAATAGCGGCATATTCACCTTTCTCCTTGCCGTCTTCGCGGCCGCAGCCGATATAAGCATAACCGTCGAGCAGTCTGAGCATATCGGTCAGCTGAGGGTACAGCACCTCCTGAGCACCGAAGATGTCAGGGTGCTCAAAATTCAACTGACCACAGACCACAGGACAACGCTTTTCCCATCCGTTTCCTTTTTTTGTGTCATCATCATTCTGGTAACGGATGTTGTAACTGCCTACATACAGCTCCTGCGACCTCATTAATGAGGGCATCAGCATGATTGACAGCATCATTAAAATTATCGTTCGTCTCATATTTTTCATTTTGTTTGTGTTTTGCTTTGTTTTATGATTATTTTGTCTCCATTCTCTAAATGACGATACTGACTGGCATCCTCGGGTCTGATGCCGTTGTTTGTCCCTCGTGGTGAGTGGTGACCATTATCTGAGTAACGACACTTTTCACTTTTCTCTATTCACTTAAAAAGACTTTTTTCTTTGCAAATATAGTGAAAATAAAGAGAAGTTCGTATATTTGCAAAAAATATTAATCGCATTTGGGTGGTTATGATAATTATGTCGGACTGATTTTTGCTTTTTGTGAGGGTCTCCTCCACGAGCCGCAGGCTCGTTAACTCCCATTTTAAATTCCGATCCACTTGTATGAATCTTACATCTTACATAATTAAATCTTTAAATTAACTCGGCTTCCTTTTTAACTTCCGTAACTTGAATTTTTAATATTTCACAGAATATGGACTGGTCATATATCATTGCTCCATTGGTCGGTGGCGTAATCGGTTACGTCACGAACGCGCTTGCTATCAAGATGCTGTTCAGACCTCACACACCTAAATACCTGTTTGGAAAAAAACTGCCTTTCACTCCTGGCATCATTCCTAAAGAGAAAGGACGTATCGCTAAAGCGATTGGTGGAGCCATCAGTGAGAACCTTATGAGCCGCGAGGTGTTGGAGAAAAATCTGCTCTCCGACGAAATGACGTTGCGTATTCGCACATCTATCGAAGTCTTTTTCAACGAGCAAAAACAGAACGACGAGACGCTTCATGAGTTCCTGCTACATTACCTCTCTGAGGAGGACGTGGGAAATGCCGTCGGCAGCATCAAGTCGGAACTTACCGCACAGATGTCATCACGCATGTCTGACTCTGATCTTGGTAACCAGATTGCGGAGGTCGCGGCGAAGCATGTCACCGACAAGCTCCGCAGCGACGGACTCGACCTGAACATTCCTGGTATCCTCGCAAGGCTTATAGGACCAAAACTCTGGAACAAACTCGCAGACCTCATTGAAATTCCTGTACGTAAGTTTCTTGCAAAGAACATTAACCAGCTTATGACGAAAAACGGACAGGAAATGATTGGCAATCTCATCACGAAAGAAGTGGATGCTTTCGAAAAGACACCTATGCGTAAGTTGCTTGAAGGAAAAGATGCTCAGATAGAGCAGTTCACCCAGAGTGCGATGTCTTTCTACAACACCATTATATCAGAACATCTGCCTCGTATCCTCTCAGCTGTGGATATCCCTAAAATCGTAGAGGGACGCATCAACGAGATGTCCATGGATGAGACCGAAAAACTTATCTTCGAACTGATGGATAAGGAACTGAAAGCCATCATCTGGCTTGGCGCCCTCCTGGGTACAATCATGGGATGCGTCAACCTCCTGATCTGATAAGGCTGATTTCTGAATGGTCTTTTGACCGTCTGTATTCCTCGCTCTTTTTTACGGGACAGCTTGTAGATTTCGTGGTCAAAACGTGGTCAAAATAGAATCTCATCAAAAAAGAAATCATACAGATGTTTTTTTCCGCCTCAGCGGTTTTTCCCCAGTTTTATTTATGCTATAATAAAATAAACTGATGCCGTTTTTTGTTGACTTATTTCTATTTCCGTTTCAACGGCTTTTTTTCCTCTTTCACACTTTTTGTGCTTTTTCATCATCTGTAAATGCTGTACCTTTGCAGAAAAAATTTCACAAATGAAGAAAATATGCATTTTGATTGCCATGATGGCACTGGTATATGCCAACATGGTGGCACAGAATTCGTTTGAGATGAACGGAACGGTGGTGGAGAAAGCGACGGGCGAAGCGGTCGTGGCTGCTACCATACAGTTGTTGACACTGCCTGACAGCAATTTCGTTAAAGGAACAACGACGGGAGAGCAGGGGCAGTTCGAGTTGAAGGGAGTGAAGAAAGGAAATTACACAATGAGAATTTCGTATATCGGTCTTGAAACGAAGTATGTGGATGTTGATCTCAACGCACAGAAAAAACGGAATTTCAACATCGGATATATCACGATGACAGAGGATGCTGTTTTGCTCAAAGATGTGCAGGTCACTGCACAAGCTGCCAAAGTGGCGGTGCTGGGCGACTCGTTGGTCTATAACGCAGCTGCATACCGTGTGCCGGAAGGATCCACATTGGAAGCTCTGGTAAAGCAATTGCCTGGTGCTAAGGTGGATAAAGAGGGAAACATCACCATAAATGGTAAGAAAGTAAGCAAAATCCTTGTTGACGGCAAGGAGTTCTTCCTGAATGATAAGGAGGTGGCGATGAAGAACATTCCTACCGAGATGATTGACAATCTGAAAACCTACGACAGGAAGAGCGACCTTGCCCGTGTGACGGGCATCGACGACGGAGAGGAGGAGACGGTGCTAGACCTCACTGTGAAGAAAGGCATGAAGAATGGATGGTTCGGAAACGTGAACCTGGGAGCGGGCACAAAACACCGTTATGCTGAGCGCATGAACGTGAACCGGTTCAATAACGACTTCCAAGCATCGCTCATCGGAAGTGCCAACAACGTGTCCGACATGGGATTCGGTGGCGGAGGCGGCAGATGGGGATGGGGCAGGCAGGGATTGCGCAGCAGCAAGGAGATTGGAGGAAACTTCGCCACAGCAAAGCCGAAGCTCGAGACCGGTGGAAGCATCCGTTTCCGCTATGACGGAAGCGACAACGAAAACAAATCCACGACTGAATACTTCAACGCCACTACAGCAAAGTTCAACCAGAACAACACGAAAAGTCTTACATCGAACCATCGGCTGACTGCCAACTTCCGGCTGGAATGGAAACCTGACTCCATGACCAACATCATATTCCGGCCTAACTTGACTTATTCACGTAACAGAAGCCGTGGATTCACTGAATCCGGTTCCTACAGCGACGAGCTGATGGAAATGGTGATTAATACCAACAACAGCCGTAACCAAAGCATCAACTCTAATACCAACTTGAATGGCGAACTCCAGGCCAACCGGAAGTTCGGAAACAAAGGCCGCAATCTGACATTGAGAATGACGGGCAACTTCAGCAGTGGAAACAGTCAGCAGCTGTCGGCTGCAAACATCTCCTACAACACTTTGGCCACAGCTCAGCAGAACAACCGCTACTACGACACGCCATCAAGAAACTACGAATGGTCGGGACAGCTGACTTATAGCGAACCTATTTTCGACAGAACATATCTGCAGTTTAGTTATGCTTACAACTACAGTTATAGTAAAAACGACCGAAGGGCGTATATCTACGACAGTGATGCCTACCAGACTCTGACACAGAGCATGGAGAACAACCGCTACGACATCGATGCCGTGCTGAGATTCATGGAAGATATGAAGTATGTGCTCAATGGCACCGACTCTGTGGCTGACCGTCTGAGCCAGTTCAGCGAATACCGTAACTACACACACACGCTCAACCTCAGCTTCAGAAGGGTGAGAGAGAAATATAACTTCAGCATCGGACTCGACTTCATACCACAGCGCACTACTCTGAATTACAAGTATATGGGGCATGACTATCCGGAAATTACACGCAACGTTTTCAATTTGGCACCGCGCATCAACCTGAGGTGGAACTTCGATAAGCATACCAACCTCCACATGCGCTATAACGGACGTGCACGCCAGCCAAGCATGACCAACCTCCTTGACATCACGGACGATTCCAACCCCCTTGTAATCACCAAAGGTAATCCCGGACTGAAACCGTCGTTTTCACATAACATCAT
The DNA here is from genome assembly GCA_016284045.1 of Bacteroidaceae bacterium. GTDB lineage: Bacteria > Bacteroidota > Bacteroidia > Bacteroidales > Bacteroidaceae > UBA3839. The sequence goes on along the minus strand of JAEEOB010000006.1, from coordinate 2,708 downwards.
GGCTAACTTCAATTCTTTCAATATGGAGCAGATGCAGGGAATCTATTCCTGGCTCTGGTTCAGCACAACACGCAACAGCATCGATAACAAGACAACATACGATAATCAGACGGGAGTGCGCACCACCATGCCGATGAATATCAATGGCAATTGGAACGGAGGGGGTGGATTCGGATTCAATATGGGACTGGGAAAGGAAAAACTCTTTAACATCGGAATAGATCTTGGTGGCGACTATTCAAGGCATGTCGGTTTCTATAACAATGATGATGCAACCGACGACAAGAAGTCCATCACTCGGAACATCAGCATCGACAGCGGGCTGGAGTTCTCCTACCGCAAAGGACAATTAAACGCCACGCTCAACGGACGTCTGGAATATACTAATGCTAAAAACAATCTCAATGAGATGGGAAACAAAAACACATACGACTTTTCTTACGGAGCCGAGTTCCAGTGGACCGCACCTTGGGGAACATCCATATCAACCGACATCGGTATGAACAGCAGGCGTGGCTATGCACAGAAAGAGATGAACACCAACGAGCTGCTGTGGAATGCGCAGATTGCTCACTCTTTCTTGAAGGGGCGTGCGCTCACTTTTATGCTCGAAGTCAATGACATCCTGGGACAGCAGACCAACATCAGCTGCAATATCGAGGCTCTCATGCGTACCGACTCACGACATAATGCCATCTATCAGTACGGCATGCTTCGGGTCGTATATAAGTTCAACATATTAGGCGGCAAGAACGCCTTGAAGGACGGCAAAAACCATCACGACGGATGGGATGGTGACTTCGGAGGATGGGACGGTGAATGGGGTGGATGGTGATTCATCAAAAGAAATGATAATTTCTTTTTCTCAATAGGGAATAATTCGGATTTTTTATCTATATTTGCAACTAGATGAAGACAAGGCGAATCATTAAAAGTGTGCTGATGGTGCTCGGGCTGTCGCTGATAGGACTGCTGTTCTACTATGCGGTTTGGCTGCTCAGCGATGAGCATTTCATAGAAATGTGGCAATGGGGCTGGCCCTGGACATCATGGATGGTGATGGTGGATTACATAGGATGCTGCCTCTTTACGACTGTGGTCACATTGTACTACTGGCGACGAAGGGAACGCACAGAGAGGGAACGCGATAAGTTCCGCCTGCAGGCCCTGGAGAACCAACTTAGCCCGCATTTCGTGTTCAACAACTTCAGTATCCTGGCCGACCTCATTGAGGTCAACCCGAAGCAGGCATCGGCATATCTGATGGACCTTTCCAAGGTCTATCGATATACATTGACCCATCTCGACCACAGCACAGTCAAATTGAAGGAAGAACTGGAATTTCTGCATCGCTATCTCTCGCTGCTTGAACAGCGTTTCGGGGAGGGTATTCAGGTGCGGATTGACGACAGCGTGACAGCCGCCGAAGGCTCCCTCCCTCCTGCTGCAATGCAGATGCTGATTGAGAATGCCATCAAGCATAATGAGCATACGAAAGCGCATCCGCTCATAATCAACGTGAAGGCTGAAGGCTGTCGTCTCAGTGTGAGCAACAAGAAGCAGCCAATCATTAAGCCGGAGAGCACCAACGTGGGGCTGCATAACATCACAGAGCGTTACCGTCTGCTGACTCATCAGAAGGTTGAGATCACTGACTCGCAGGATGAGTATTGTGTGACCATACCGTTGATTAAGTGAAATGTGAATAATTGGTTACAAGTATGAATATATTGATTATTGAGGACGAGCAGAGCAGTGCAGACCGCTTGAAGAGGATGCTCGAGGATGAACATGAGATTGTGGGTGTATGCACCAGCAATGCTGAGGTGAGGACCTTCTTTGACAGAAATGACCACGCCAAGGTGGACCTGATTATCAGCGACATCCAGTTAGGCGACGGACTGAGCTTTGAGTCCCTGCGGACAGTGCCTGATGCAATACCGCTCATCTTCACTACTGCATACGACCATTATGCCGTACAGGCATTTCAGTTCAACAGTATCGACTATCTGCTGAAACCAATCGAAACCGAAGAGCTGCATGACGCTTTGGCAAAGGTAAAACCTGCAAGAACCATCGAAGATGGGGCGACAACAAATAACTTTTCCACCACGCAGGCCATAGCGCAGATTTTAGCTTCCGTGAAATCGCAGACCATCCATTATCGCGAACGGTTCCTCATTTCGTATAGGGCTGGCGAATATCTGATTGTTCCCGTCTGCGAAGTGAGCCATATCACTATCCGAGACGGAGTGGTTCGTCTGTGTACTATTTCAGGAAAGACCTACACCTTGAATCTGACCCTTGAAGAAGCGGAGAGCCAGCTCGATCCGCAACGGTTCATGAGGGTTAATCGTCAGTTCATCGTTAATGCGGCAACCGTCACCAAGCTGTCCCCTTTTTTTCTTGGCAAGATGCGCATACACATGGCTGCCTTCCCCAACACCGAAATCATCGTCAGCAAGGACAAGGTCGCAGCTGTGAAAAGATGGCTGGATTCATGAAAAGCAGATTTATTTAACCGGGAACTATAGTTCTGATTGTAATGAAAAAAAAGGCGTGCCTTCTTGTTTAGGCACGCCTTTGTGAGTTGTTGTAAATAATTAGAATAAATACTATGAGCTGGTGCGGTGAAATTATTTGTACAGAGGCTGGGCAAACTGATATAGGCTCCTTCTCCATGGGTGCCACGCGCTTGCTGTCTCGTG
>JAEEOB010000071.1 GCA_016284045.1 Bacteroidaceae bacterium | reverse complement strand
CGATGCCAGGAGCTGCCGTGTGGTGTACCGCGACGGCGACAAGGATGACCTCCGCTGCAGCGGCTTCGGTCCGCGCCTTGCCCTTTAGCTTCCTGTTGCAAAAAAGAGATGCAAAAAAGCGTTGTGTGTCTGCAATCCTTTTTGCACCGATACACATAGGGGCGCGGTCATCCTGACCGCATGAACGATGTTATCCATCTCCTCCGCAGCCCGTCTGTCCTCGGCTGGGTTTGTGGTCATCCCGACCGCACAATTAGACCGGCGCAGCACGGTCAGACTGTTGTTTATAGTTTTAAGTAGCCCTACGGATGTTTTTTTCATCCGTCTTCGGGCATTTTGCCCTCGACGGCTGGCACGGTCGGGACAACCATGCCCCCAGCCGAACCTTTCTGTGCTTCCACCTGCATCAGTTTTGTCAGTAGCAGAATTTGAATGTGATCCCACCCTTATCCTGTGATTTACAGAAGATATGTTTTGCAGTGCTTCGCACACGCTGATGCGGTCAAGATGACCGCACCCCCAAGTGGATGGGTTCAATGTGGCTGGTGTACTTCCTTTTTCTCAGAAAATTAACTCCAAATAAGAATTAACTCCATACAAAAAAATAGCCAATGAACCAGGACAGATCATCAAAGAAGGACATGCTTGCCGGCGACACGATGCTCAGCAACGGCAGGTACCGCATTGTCCGCCATCTCGCATCGGGCGGTTTCGGCAACACCTACGAGGCGGTAAGCACGTCTTTTGATGCGAAATGTGCCATCAAGGAGTTCTTTATGAGCGGCGTGAACCACCGTGACTACAACGCATATATCGTGCAAGTGAGTAACCCCATGATGAAATCCACGTTTGAGTTGGCAAAGGCGAAATTCAAGAAGGAGGCGCAGCGGATCTTCAAACTCCACAACGACCATATCGTGCGTGTGCACGACCTGTTCGAGGAGAATAACACGGTCTATTATGTGATGGACTATATTGAAGGCAATTCGCTCAGCCGGCTGATGAAGGCACAGGGGCATCCGTTCAGCGAACAGCAGTGCCGCGACTTCCTGATTCAGATGACCGACGCGCTTCGCTGCATCCACGCCAGTCAGATATGGCACATGGACATCAAACCGGGTAACATCATGATGGACGCGTCGGGCAGATGCACACTCATCGACTTCGGCGCGAGCAAGCAGACGGATATGGACAGCGTAGGCACCACCTCGTCTGTCATCGCCCAGACACCGGGATATGCGCCGATGGAGCAGGTGAACGGAAACAGAGACTACTGGGGGCCGTGGACCGACATCTATGCGTTGGGCGCCACGATTTACAACCTGCTCACCGGCAACCGCCCGCCGCTCAGCGACGATATCAGCGTCAGGCAGTCGCAGGCATTCTCCTTCCCCGATACGGTGTCGCAGCAGATGCGCAGGCTGGTCATCCACATGATGAGCCCGGTATATGTCAACCGTCCGCAAAGTGTCGATGAGGTGGAGGCGGAACTGAACAGGGTGGTGACGCCGCCCCCTGCTGACGATAATAATTCCACGGTCTATGGCAGTCTGGCAAATACGGTCTATAATCCTTCCAACCAGACAACCATAGCCCCGGTGACGGTTGCCGACGCCACTGTGGCTAAACCCCAGCCAAAGACATTCAAAGTGAAGGGCGTATCGTTTACAATGATTCCTGTGGAGGGCGGCACATTTACGATGGGAGCGACGGCTGAGCAGGGGATTGAAGCATTTGATGATGAGAAACCTGCCCACCGTGTGACGCTCAGCGGCTATTACATCGGTCAGACCGAGGTGACTCAGGAGCTCTGGCAGTCTGTGATGGGCGACAATCCTTCATGTTTCAAAGGTGCTAAGCTGCCTGTGGAACAAGTGTCCTGGAAGGACTGCCAAAAATTCATCACTAAGCTGAACAGCATGACTGGTCAACGTTTCCGTTTGCCCACTGAGGCAGAGTGGGAGTTTGCCGCAAGAGGAGGCTCCAAGAGCCGTGGCTACAAGTACGCAGGCAGCAACAATCTTATTGATGTGGCTTGGTATTGGCAGAATAGCGGTATGAAATTCCTTTCAGGCACAGATGATGATTGGGATTATGATAAGATTCAATCAAATAATTGCCAGACTCACAACATTGCCACAAAATCCCCGAACGAACTTGGCATCTACGATATGTCGGGCAATGTGTGGGAATGGTGCAGTGACTGGTATGGTGAGAATTATTATGCACAAAGCCCGTCTTTCAACCCGCAAGGTCCTTCGTCGGGCTCCAACCGTGTGCACCGGGGCGGAAGCTGGTACGGCCGCGCCAGGCGCTGCCGTGTGGCTCGCCGCCACGGCTACGCGCCTGACAACCGCGACGGCCTCCTCGGCCTTCGTCTTGCCCTTTAGTTCCCACTTCAAAAAAATATGGAGCTCAATTAAAGCCGGATTGGGTGTGATTTTAAGAGGGAAGCCCAAAAAATAAAAGGGCTTCCCGAAAGAAATCACACACAATACGGCGGAAAAAAAATGATGCAATTCGGCTGGGGGCATGGTCGTCCCGACCGTGTCAGACGTCGAGGGCTAAATGCCCGAAGACGGATGAAAACAAGAACATCCGCATGACTATTAAAAACTACAAACTATAAACTATCAACTACAAACCAAAATACGCCGGTTATTCCCCTCGTTGTTTCACTGGTTTCCGCAGTCCCTGGGCAAACACCATCGTTTTCACCTGCTCGATGCCGTCGTTCCATTTAGAGGCATAGAGGGCTGACAGCTCCGGTGCTTTGTCCGCCAGCCAACGCCACAGGGCGTAGGCGGTCAACAGGTCTTCCAGCAGACCATACAGTCCTTGGCTTTCATCTGAATTTCCACGACTTTCGTCCAAGCCGCCCTGGTTTTGGTTCAGATTGCCATGGCTCGCATCTGGAATATGGACTGTGGATTCCTCTGCATCCGGGTCAAAAAAGGGGGGAGGAAAATGGGGCGGATTCTGCCTCGTCCCGAAATGCCAGACGACGGTCTCGCTGCTGTATTTGCCCTGACTGCTCATCAGCGCGCTCAGCCGGCTCTCGGTCAGGTGGGCTCCCTCACGGATAAAGCTCTTCATCAGCTCGTTGTCGAATTCCCGGATCCGCAGTTGTCTGAACTTGCCCGCATACTGGCTTGAGAATACCTTCTCGTCGGTTGTGCCGCGGGCCGCGTCGCTCGCCTCCTGCGCAGCATTACGTCCGATATAGGCACTCTCCATCATGCAACGCTCAAAAATGTCCTGAAAATCGATGGTCATGGGATTTGTGTATTGTTTATATTCCGTATTTTTCTTGTTTCCGCTGCAAAGTTACGCTGAATTTTCGTCCGTTTCTGACGTTTTCGGAAAACGGTAAGCCTTTAAGTAAAGATAAAGCGAGCTAATCTTTACATTCGCTGCTCCAAAATTTGGTTTTTCGCTCACTTATTCGTAACTTTGCAAGTTCTAAGGCGATAAAAAGAAGAGAATGATAAAAATTAGGCATTTATTCCTCTTGACGGTTATGGTGTTGTTGTCGGTTCTGACGTTGAAGGCGCAGGAGGACAGCCGTCTGGATAAGGCGCAGGAAAACAGCAGCCTGGAACCGGAAATCGAGGAGGTGGGCGACACCACAGGCATGAACCTGCAGGTGACGCTTATCACTTGCGACCCCGGATCCGATGCCTATCAGATGTTCGGACATACCGCACTACGCATCCGCGACCTCAACAACCCGCTTTACGACTTCGCCTATAACTACGGGGTGTTCGACAGCCGACGCGACAACTTCATCTATTATTTCGTGAAAGGTGAGACCGACTACGTGCTCTCCGTCGATAAGGCGGCATATTTCCTCGGACGCTACAGCGAATACTACGGCATACCGATGCGTGAGCAGGTGCTCAACCTCACAGACGCACAGAAACAGGAGCTGACACGACTGCTGGAAATCAACGCACAGAAAGAAAACCGCACCTACCGCTATAATTTCCTCTACGACAACTGCACCACCCGTGCGGCGAAAATCGTGGAGAAAGCCGTGGAGCAGACAGGCGACAGGGTGGTGTATGCGAAGAAGGACGCTGACTATGAGCAGACCACCTTCCGCCAGATACTCCACAGATATACCGCACCGTCGCCATGGCTCGAGTTCGGCATCGACTTCGTGCTGGGCTCAGAGGTGGACAGCCCACGCACACAGGAGGAGCAGATGTTCATCCCGTTCATCTACGAGGCGGAGCTGGACGATGCGGTCATTCAGCATGCCGACGGCACACAGACGAAGATGGTGGAGGAAAAGACTACCATCCCGCCAGTCGGAACACTCGAGCAGACTGCCAACTTCCCCCTCTCACCGCTCGCCACGTTCCTTATCCTGCTGGTGTTCGTCTGCATCATGGCATGGGTGGACATCCGGAGAGGCAAGCTGTCAACATGGCTCGACATCACCGGCTTCTTCATCCGCGGACTGGCGGGGTTCCTCGTCGCCTTCCTCTTCTTTTTCAGCGAGCATCCGGCTGTGGGCTCCAACTGGCTCGTGGCGGCATTCAACCCCCTCGTGTTCATCATGATTCCCGACGTGGTGTTCTCCACATGGCAGAAGCGGTTCATGGCATGCGTCACCATCAAAGGCAGGCAGTACGACTGGTTTGAACTTGTCAATCTGTCAGTGCTTGTGTTTACACTCGCACTTTTTGTCGCGCCGATCCAGTCGCTCAATATCGCCATGCTGCCGCTGGTATTGACTTTGCTAGTAAGGTCAGTGACCCGTATCGTCGTTCTCGGAAAAATCTGTGGAAGGGGAAAAGATGTGAATAGTGAAATCTTGGAGCAGCGAGAGCAGAATAAGCTTGCTTAAATTCTGCCGAGTCGTGACAAGATTCTACGATGTGAAATCTTGGAGCAGCGAGAGCAGAATAAGCTTGCTTAAATTCTGCCGAGTCGTGACAAGATTCTACGAAGTAAATAGTGTATTTACTCTGTTAATGTAATCATGTCCTGATCTATGTTACAGTTTTACTTCCACTTTTACACTTGCACTCACTTCCGTTTAAGCAGTTCCTATAAATAAATCGTAAATCGTAAATTATTAAATCTTAATTATAAAAAAAATCGTAAATCGTAAATTATTAAATCGTAATTATAAATAAATCGTAAAATAGTAAATTATTAAATAGTAAATAAATATAATGGGTTTTACAAGTTTTATCAGCAAGCTTTTCGGCAACAAGGCGTCAAGAGACCTGAAGGCTCTCCGCCCGATTGTCGATAAAGTGAATGCCGTGTATCCTGGCATCGAACGGCTCACCAACGATGAGCTCAGGGCAAGGACGGCAGAGATTCGTGCCGACCTGCAGAAGATGGTGGAGCCGAAACGGAAAGAGATCGAGGCGCTCAACCAAAAAATCCAGGAGACCGAAATAGAGAAGAGACAGCCGATATTCAATGAAATCGACAAAATCGAGAAAGAGATTCTTGATATTTTTGAGGATGGGCTCAACAGCTATCTTCCCGAGGTGTTCGCTATTGTGAAGGAGACAGCAAGACGGTTCACAGAGAACGAGGAAATTGAGGTGACCGCCACCGACTTCGACCGTGAGCTCGCCCGTGACCACGATTTCGTGGAGGTGGAGGACGACAAGGCCATCTGGTTCAACTCGTGGGAAGCCGGAGGAAACGAGACGGTATGGAACATGATCCACTACGACGTGCAGCTTATCGGCGGTGCAGTGCTTCATCAGGGAAAGATTGCAGAGATGGCAACTGGTGAGGGTAAGACTCTCGTCGCCACCCTCCCTGTGTTCCTCAATGCGCTCACAGGCAACGGCGTGCATGTGGTCACCGTCAACGACTACCTCGCCAAGCGTGACTCCGAGTGGATGGGACCCCTCTATATGTTCCACGGACTCTCCGTCGATTGTATCGACAAGCACAAGCCTAACTCTGATGAACGTCGCAGGGCTTATCAGGCTGACATCACCTTCGGTACGAACAACGAGTTCGGTTTCGACTACCTCCGCGACAACATGGCGATGCAGCCGCAGGAGCTTGTGCAGCGCGCTCACAACTACGCCATCGTCGATGAGGTCGATTCCGTGCTTATCGACGACGCACGTACGCCGCTCATCATCTCCGGTCCCGTGCCGAAAGGGGAGGTACAGATGTTCGAGGAGTATTGCCCTATCGTGGAGAAACTCGTCGAGGCTCAGCGTAAGCTCACCAATGACTATCTTTCCACTGCCAAGAAACTGATTTACTCTGACAACCAAAAAGAGGTGGAGGAGGGATTCCTTGCTCTTTTCAGAGCCTATAAGGGTATGCCCCGCAACAATGCGCTCATCAAGTTCCTCTCTGAGGACGGTATCAAGAGCGGACTGCTCAAGACCGAGGCTATCTATATGGAGAACAACAACCGGCGCATGCATGAGGCCACCGACCCGCTCTTCTTCGTGGTGGAAGAGAAGTTCAAGCAGGTGGACATGACCGACAAGGGTAACCAGCTCGTGGCGAATATCGTGAAAGACGACAAGTTCTTCGTGCTGCCCGACATCACAGGACAGCTTGCCGAGCTCGATGCTCAGACCATGGATGAGGAGGAGCGTCTGGCGAAGAAAGATGCCATCATCCAGGACTATGCCATCAAGTCGGAGCGTGTGCACACCATGCAGCAGCTGCTCAAGGCCTACACCATGTTCATCAAGGACGACGACTATGTGGTGATGAACGGTGAGGTGAAAATCGTAGATGAGCAGACAGGACGTATCATGGAGGGACGCCGCTGGAGCGACGGACTCCATCAGGCGGTCGAGGCGAAAGAGCGCGTGAAGGTGGAGGCTGCAACACAGACTTTCGCCACCATCACCCTGCAGAACTACTTCCGTATGTATCATAAGCTCGCCGGCATGACCGGTACTGCCATTACAGAGGCTGGTGAGTTCTGGAATATCTACAAGCTCGATGTGGTGGAAATCCCGACAAACAAACCTGTGGCACGTATCGACATGAACGACCGTGTGTATCGCACGAACCGTGAGAAATACAAGGCTGTTATCGAGGAGATTCAGAAGATGATCGATGCAGGACGTCCGGTGCTCGTCGGTACCACATCCGTGGAGATTTCCGAGATGCTCTCTAAGATGCTTACCATGCGTCATATCCAGCATAACGTGCTCAATGCCAAGCTCCATCAAGCGGAGGCGGACATCGTGGCACAGGCTGGTCAGACATCCACCGTCACCATCGCAACCAACATGGCAGGTCGTGGTACCGACATCAAGCTCTCGCCCGAGGTGAAAGCGGCGGGAGGTCTTGCAATCATCGGTACGGAACGCCACGAGAGCCGCCGTGTGGACCGTCAGCTCAGAGGACGTTCAGGACGTCAGGGCGACCCGGGATCATCAGTGTTCTATGTGTCGCTTGAGGATAAGCTCATGCGTCTCTTCGCTTCCGAGCGTATCGCCAGCATCATGGACCGTCTCGGATTTAAGGACGGCGAGATGATAGAGCACCCGATGATTAACAAGTCGATTGAGCGTGCACAGAAGAAGGTGGAGGAAAACCATTTCGGCGTGCGTAAGCGCCTGCTTGAGTACGACGACGTGATGAACAAGCAGCGTAAGGTGATTTATGAACGCCGCCGTCATGCCCTTATGGGACAGCGTATCGGCATGGATATCTCCAACATGATATGGGACCGCGTGGTCAGAATTATGAGCAACAACGACTACGACGAGTGCAAAGAACGTTTCATCACCGTCTTCGCCATGGAATATCCGTTCACTGCCGAAGAACATGAGGACATCAGCCGCGACAACCGTGAGGAGATGGCATACGAGAAGGTGCTCGCCAAATTCAAGGAGAGAGGCGAACGTCTCGCACGGACGGCATGGCCGGTCATCAAGGACGTATATGAGAACCGCGGACATCAGTATGAGAATATCCTCGTACCGCTCACCGACGGACGCCGCACCTATCAGATTTCAGTGCCCCTTAAGGAGGCATACGAATCAGAGGGTAAGAATATCATCACTGCATTCGAGAAAGCCATCCTGCTGCATACTATTGACGAGGAGTGGAAAGAGAACCTCCGTCAGCTTGACGAATTGCAACACTCTGTGCAGAACGCCAGCTACGAGCAGAAAGATCCGCTCGTGATTTTCAAACTCGAGTCGGTCACCCTCTTCGACAATATGATTAACTCGATAAACGACGGGACAATCAGCGTGCTGATGCGTGTGAACCTTCCGATGCCCGATCCTGATCAGGTACGTCAGGCACAGGAGCAGCAGGCGAGAGGCAGACGGTCTGGCACTGACCAGCAGAACCTTGATGAGCTTTCCGACACTCAGAAAGCCATGCAGAAGGCGGCTGCAAGTGCTGGTGCCAACCGCGGCCAGCAGGCTCAGCAGCGCACACCGGTAGTCAATAACGGACCGAAGGTGGGACGCAACGACCCGTGCCCTTGCGGTTCAGGAAAGAAATTCAAGGCCTGCCACGGCAAAGGGATCGTGTAAGCTGATTGAAAGAGTTATTATTGATAGGCTTTCCTAGGTTTCCCTAGGTTTTCCTAGATAATCCTAGGCTTTCCTATACCTAATAAAACAAAAGCAAATGAAAAAAATAATCGTAGCTATCGACGGCTTCTCCTCTTGCGGAAAAAGCACCATGGCAAAGGAGCTGGCAAAGAAAGTGGGGTATATCTATGTTGATACAGGTGCCATGTACCGTGTTGTCACGCTCTATGCCATGCGTAACGGCATGATAAGCGAGGCAGACGATAAGAAGACAGTCGATGAACAGTGCCTCGCTCAGGATATCAGCGACGGAAAAATCACAGTCAGCTTTCAGCTCAACCCTGAGAACAATCTGCCGATGGCTTGTCTTAACGGTGAGGTGGTGGAAAGCGAGATACGCACACTCGATGTTTCAAATAATGTCAGCAATGTGTCAGCGCTCTCGTTCGTCAGGGAATTCCTCACCAGCCAGCAGAAGGCGATGGGAAAGAAGAAAGGGATTGTGATGGACGGACGCGACATCGGAACGGCGGTCTTCCCCAAGGCAGAACTCAAGATTTTCCTCACTGCCACGCCTGAGGTACGTGCCAAACGGCGCTTCGACGAGATGATGGAGAAAGGTGAGACGGATGTGACCTTCGAGGAGGTACTCAAAAACGTGCAGGAACGCGATTATCTCGACACCCACCGCGATATCGCACCGCTTAAGCAGGCGGATGATGCTATCGTCATCGACAACTCCAACCTAACCAAAGACGAGCAGAATGCGCTTTTGCTCAGCTATTTCAACGAGGCCGTTAACAAGTGAAATCCTGATATCGCAGTGCCAGAGCTATTCAATATGGCTCTGGCATTGCTGCTTTTCGGAGTGTTGAGAGTGGTTTTAACTAGGACGACTAGGCTGACTAGGATGACTAGGCTAACTAGGATGGCTGGTTCTCCTGGACAAAATCACTAAAAAACTAAAAATATGCTGGTAGAAATCGATGAAGGTTCTGGCTTCTGTTTCGGAGTGACCACTGCCATCCGTAAGGCGGAAGAGGAACTGGCAACAGAGGGCAGCCTCTATTGTCTCGGTGACATCGTGCATAACGGAAAGGAATGTGAGCGGCTGCGGACCATGGGGCTTGTCACGATAGAGCATCCCCAGATGGAGCAGCTTAACAACGTGAAAATACTTTTCCGCGCGCATGGAGAACCACCTACCACCTATCAGCAGGCAGCACTCAACAACCTCACCGTCATCGATGCCACATGCCCCGTGGTGCTCAGCCTACAGCGGCGAATCAAGAAGGAATATACGGAAAGCAGAGGCAGCGACACGCAAATCGTGATTTACGGGAAGAACGGACATGCTGAGGTGGTTGGGTTGGTGGGACAGACCGAGGGAAGCGCCATTGTCGTGGAGAAAGCGGACGATGCCGAAAAACTGGATGTCTCGAAAAATATATCGCTCTATTCCCAGACCACCATGTCGCTTGAGGGGTTCCGGCAGATTGTGAATATCATCTCACGCAGGATGAACGCCACCCTGCAGACGGGCAAGAATGTGCTGATGAATCAGCAGGGACTCACGTTCAAGTTCTTCGACACCGTTTGCCGCCAGGTGGCTAACCGTTTCTGCGACATCAGCAGTTTTGCGGAAAAGCACGATGTCATCATCTTTGTGGCGGGGAAGAAGAGCAGCAACGGCAAGGTGCTTTTTTCGCAGTGCCTCAATGTGAATCCCAATTCTTACCTCATCGGGCATCCCGATGAAATACAGACCCACTGGTTCCACAACGTGCAGTCAGTAGGTATCTGTGGAGCCACCTCCACCCCCAAATGGCTGATGGAGCAGTGCCGAGAGCACATACTGAAATTATAAGTCTTAATCTGGCCCAACCAAATATCAAATCCCATTGTCTTTAGTAAATAGACTATTCGCTGTCATTAGAATAATTCAATTAATTCCTGTGAGATTATTTAATATCCAAATAGTCAAAAAAACGTAAATAGTAAATTATATTATTTCTGTAATTAAATAACAAAATATGATTATGTTAAGAATTCTTGTTTGTCTTGTCGCCTTTCTCACCTGTTCTGTTGTGTCTGCCCAGAAGAAAGGGGATGTTAACGAAGATCAGGATGTTAATATTTCTGATGTAGTTGTCACAATCAACATCATTTCGGGCAGCAACAGCAACAAGTTTGACGGCGATGTAAACAAAGACAATAAAGTGGATATCTCTGATGTCGTGGCTATCATCAATATCATCGCTGGGTTTGGCAACGATGACAATCCCGGAGGCGAGGAGGCCATAGAGGTGCTCAGTCCCAAGCGAACCCCTAAAAGGCCTGTCGAGGAAAAGTAGAGACGCGCCGTGGTGCGTCTAAAATAAAACCGTAAACCACCCGTCATCAAAACGCTTCCTAATTCCTGCCCACGCATGAAATAGCCGTAGTGCCTGTAGAGACTCCCCGTGGGGTGTCTAAAAGAAACCGTACACCTCCCAAACACCAAAACAAAATCACTAATATGCCGTCTTTCCGTTTCAAGCAATTCACCATTCGTCAGGACCGTTGTGCCATGAAAGTGGGTACCGACGGTGTGATGCTTGGTGCATGGGCGGCTGTGGAAGGGAAAAAGCAGATTCTCGATGTAGGCACAGGCACTGGTCTTATCGCTCTGATGATGGCGCAGCGGAATCCGGATGCTAAGATATGGGGAATTGATGTGGATGACGGAGCGGTGGAGCAGGCAAGGGAAAATCGTGACGAATGTCCCTGGACCGAACGAATCACTATCCTTAACAGTGATTTCTGCTATCCTTTTGTGCTTGAGGGCTATCAGTTCGATGCCATTGTGAGTAACCCGCCGTTCTACAAAGCCCAGGTATATGCCCCCGATTCACAGCGGGATAGGGCAAGACGTTCAGAGGCTCTTCCCATGGACATGCTCATGAGAAACGCGGCGAATATGCTTGTTGCCGACGGATCGCTCTCGTTGATTCTTCCGTTTGCTGATGTCAACGAGGCGGTGGGTGAGGCGGCTCTCAACGGACTGTACCTGAAAAGACGTTGCGACGTTGTGACTACTGCGGGGAAACCTCCGAAACGCTCTCTGCTGGAATTTTCGAAAATTATCGAACCGTCAACCGTATCATCCATCACCATATACAACGAAAAACATCTATACACCGACGAATTCAGACGGATCACCGAGGATTTCTACCTCTGAATTGGTTGGCAAGCAGAGGAACGCTACGGTGCGTCTTGTAACTTTTAAAATACTAACTAATAAAAATTATAGAAGAATGAACATTAAGAATTATCTGGCAATTTTGATTGCTTTAACTTCATTGACTGCTAACGCACAGGAAAACAACAACCAAAATGAGACGCCTCGGCGCAGGCGCGAGTTCCGTTTCGATGCACAGAACCCGGATGTGCATGATCCGGTCATTGCCTACGAGAACGGTACATACTACATTTTCAGTACTGGATTCAATGTTGGCACCATGACTTCCACCGACCTGAGGACATGGCGGCCAGGGAGAGGCGTATTGCCTGAGCCTCCCCAGTGGGCGGTCGAACGCATCAACGGATATCGCGGCCACACCTGGGCACCCGATATCTGCAAAGTGGGCGACAAGTGGTATCTCTATTACTCCTGCTCCACGTTCGGTAAGAACATGTCTGCCATCGGGGTGGCGGTCAATCGCACACTCAACCCTGAATCTCCCGATTACCGTTGGGAGGATCTTGGCATGGTGATTGAGTCGAAAAGGGGATACAACTACAACTGCATCGACCCTAACCTCATCATCGACTCCAAAGGAACACCTTGGCTCACTTTCGGCTCTTTCTGGGACGGCATACAGCTTGTCCAACTGGATAAAGACATGAAAACACCTGTGGGGCAGCCGCAGACCATCGCACGCCACACCAACCCCGACGCAGTGCCGGAGGAGGGCGTAGAGGCGGGCGACAACGAAATCGAGGCGCCGTTCATCATCAAAGAGGGGAAATATTATTATCTGTTTGCTTCAGCAGGACTATGCTGCCGCGGGATGCGCAGCACCTACCACACCATCGTAGGGCGGTCGAAGAAGATAACCGGTCCCTACAAGGACAAAGCAGGCAAACTCATGATGAAGGGTGGGGGAACCACCATCCTGGGACGTGACGACCGTTATGTGGGCGCTGGGCACAACGGTGCCGCGAAAATCAACGGACAATGGATTTTCGTCGCCCATGGCTACGACCGCGCCCTCAACGGAGCATCCAAGCTCGTAGTCAAGAAAATCAAGTTCAAGAAAGGCTGGCCTGTTCTCGAAGACAACTAAAAACTATCAACTAATCAGTCACCACCTCAACATCGCCATATCCCATGCGGTCGCCGGAGGCGAGGCGGTCGGCGTCGAGACGGAGGATTCTGGCTTTCACCGGCTCGAACTTGATGGTCTGCCATATCGGGTTGTTCACGATGTTCGAGAACTCGCCCGACGCCAGCTTTTTCCAGTTGTTCCAGTCGGACGATGCCCATAGCGTGTAGTGCGTGATGGTGCCGTCGCGGCTCTCCTGCGGAGGGAGGTAACGGAACGATGTGATGGTCTGCTCCTGGTCAAAGTCAATCATCATCTGTTTGGGGCTGGCGAAGAAGATATGCAGGTCCGACGACTTTTTCTCTCCAGAGTTCGGGATGTCGGACGTCAGTTCAGGAGCGAGATAGATCCCGATTTTCGAGATAAGCGGACAGGCTTTGCTGTCGAGGATGGTCAGCCGCAGGCGGGTGGCGGTCACAGTAGGAAAGCAGATGATGCGGCGGTGACCAATCGTGGTCAGTCCGTCGGAGCCTTCCACAAGACAGTCTTTTAACGGTTTCCATTCTCCGCCGACAAATGCTTCAAGGGAGAATTTCTTCACACGCTGTCCTAACCGGATATATTCCTCCGCCACAAAACGGTTGAATGTCGTCGGCTTTTTGAAGTCGATGGTAAGGCTGGCGTTCGTCACGTTGTCGTCGGTTGCCCAGTAGGTGTCGGGCTTGCCGTCTGCCACACGGGAGGCGGCGAACCGCTTGTCGTTGCCACGCACGTTGCTTGCGCTGAACGTGGCTTTGCGTGCCAGGTCGTTTTTAAACACCTCATGAATCATCCAGTTGAAGGCGATGCCCCGCAGGCTGTCGTTCGGATGGATGCGGCCGTTGGGAGCAACAGGGAAATTGAGCAGGAGCGTGGAGTTGCGGCCCACCGACTTGTAATAGGTGTCCATCAGTTTCGACAGGCTTTTCACGTGCTCGTTCTCTGTATCGTGGTAGAACCACCCGGGACGGATGCTCGTGTTTGTCTCGCCCGGCACCCACGAGTCGCCGGTCTCCAGTCCGAAATGCAGCATCGGCCATGTCACCTCGCCGTCGTGGTTGAGCAGGCTCCAGTTCGTCTCGCCCACGTTGCCTGCCTCAGTGCCCACCCAACGCAGGTCGCCACGGTCGCCGCCGTCGTTCCAGATGACAGCCTCTGGCTGCAGCTCACGTATCATACGGAAAGTCTCCGCCCATTGGTAGTAGGTCTTGCCGTCGATTTTGCGGGTCTCGTTCGCACCGCCATACCAGCCGTCGCCGCCATTCGCACCGTCGAACCACACCTCGAAGATGTCACCGTAGTCCGTCAGCAGCTCACGCAGCTGATTGCGGAAATACGTAACGTAGGCAGGGCGGCCATATTCCGCATGGTTGCGGTCCCAGGGGGAGAGATAGACAGCGAATTTCAGCCCTTCTTTCTTGCAGGCATCAGCCAGCTCACGCACCACATCGCCTTTTCCGTCTTTCCACGGCGTGTTCTTCACCGAATAATCCGTGTATTTCGACGGCCACATACAGAAGCCGCAATGATGCTTGGCGGTGAAGATAATACCGCGCATGCCAGCCTCTTTGCACACTTTCACCCACTGACGGCAGTCGAGGTCAGACGGGTTGAACAAAGCCAGGTCCTCATTTCCGAATCCCCATTCCTCGTCGGTGTAGGTGTTCATGGAATAATGGATGAACGCATACATCTCCATGTCCTGCCAGCGCAATTGCTGTTCGGTGGGTACGGGGCCGCATGGAGCAGGGACTGCAGCCTTTTGTGCGAGGCTTCCAGCTGCCAACGACCATAAAGCCACGCAAAGGATGATACTTGTCAGTGGGTGTTTTCTGTGCATATCAGGATGCTTTTTATAGATAGATTTTTATAGTTCCTATAGTTTCTATAATATCTATAAAAATCTATCTAAAAAAATTAATAACTAAAAACAAAGTCATGCAACGTGCAGAGCGACTTCTCTTTCACGTCGGAGGTGAACTTGAAGAAGATGGCGTGCTTGCCTTCCATCTTTTCCAGGGCGGGCAGGGCGGCTTTCAGCTCGGTCGGCTGCTGCGCCATGTCGGCTTTCAGCTCGATGCTGCCCAGCGGCTTGCCTCCGCGTGATGTCCACGGGTTGTCTGCCATGATTTCGATTTTACCATCCACGCCCTCGGGAGTGAGGTTGAGCAGCAATGCCAGACCTTTCTTCCCCTTCGTTGCTGTGAAGTTAAAGTATTTGTATCCCACGATGGAGCCGTCGGTGTTGTTCACCACCGGATTTGTGTTGTTCTTCAGGTCGTAGGGGTTCTTGAAGTTGTCGGCGGTGCCGTAAGCCCTGTCAACAAACGAGCCGAAGAACGTGTTGTTCGGCCATTCGTGGACAGCGGTCTTCGGACCGGTGTACCAGCAGGCGATGCCGGCTGAGTGACGCTCCAGCGGATTCAGTCCTTCCAGCGAGAATCCTTCCGACGTGTATTCACCTTCGGAAATCTCCACTTTGCCGCCTTTTCCTTCTTCTACTTTTACTTCGATAGGTGCGACCATCGCCTGACGCGCATATTCATCCGGTCCGGTCTGACGGTGATAGAACACATACCACTGACCGTTTATCTCGCAGATGCTGCCGTGCGTGTTGCCGTCGATGGTGGCGGTGGCGATGGTGTCGCCCTGCTCGTTCACGTCGCGTGCCCTGGCATCAATGATGGTGCCGCCGTAGGTGAACGGACCGAGCGGGTTGTCACCGTAAGCGTAAGCCAGCGTGTAGTTCGAGGTCGGCAGCCCGAACTCGCCCTCTTCTGTGAAACGGCTGTAGATAAACACGTATTTGTCTTTGATTTTACGGATAGATGAGGCCTCGAAAAACTTGAACCGTCCCGGCTGGTTTCTGCCCGAAATCATGTCTTCCACGATTTCAGTGCCAGGCTTCACCGTTGCCATCGTCTCCGGGTCGAGCTCAGCCGCGTAGGAGCGCTCAAAGCCCCAGTAGCCGTAAATTCTCCCGTCGTCATCGACAAAGACGGCTGGGTCGAAGCGAAGCACGCCGTCGGTCTCGTTGGGGTTCTCCTTGTTCCAGTTGCACACCTCGAACGGTCCGTCGGGGCGGTCGCTCTTGCATACCATGCCGTTGCGGCCCCCGGCTTGGTTGTTCGGATAGAGGTAATAGGTCTTCTTGCCGTCTGCACCCGTCACCATCGTGACATCAGGGGCATAGAGCACGTCGGCAAGTCCGGCGGAGTCTAACTGCTCGCCTTTCGCGTTCTTGCTCACGCTGAATATCTCGCCGTCGTAGCGCCAGTTGGTCAGACTGTCAACCGATGCCGACCACACCACCTGCTCTCGTCCGCAGTAGCCGCTGACCATGCTGTCGTGCGAGCCATAGATATAAACACGGTACTTCCCCGGGTTGTCGGGATCTTCAAACACGTAGGGCTCCCCGTCGGGGATATGTTCCCAAAGCGGCAGATAGGGGTTGCCAGGCGTGGTGAGTGCTGTCTCTTTCATTACGCTGTTCTTGGTGCATGAGTTGAGTGTTAAGATGCCTAAAATGGTGACAAACAGACCAAACAGGCTTCCATACATTCGTTTTGTTGTCATAATGATAATTGTTTTTGTAATTATTGATAATTAACTACAAAGTTACATATTTTTTAGTGAACCTGAAATGATAACCGCTTAAATCTTATAAATGATTTACAGAAACCGCACCTCACCCGTCACCGGAACGTTCCCAATCCTTGCAAACCTTCTGTGTCCCCATGTAGAGACTCCCCGTGGGGCGTCTCTGCTGAAACCGTAATCCACCTGTCTCCTGAAACTCTTTATTCGTAACACCTATAGGAACCGACTTCACCAAATCAAAATCACTAAAGACTGAAAACTATTTACAATATTTTTTCCCGTTCATGATAAAAACCCCCTTCTCAGGAATCGTTGGCAAAATCCGTCCCGACAAGTCGTAAATCACCTTTGGACATCTGTTTTCAGATAACGGGCTGCTGATATCGGTCGGGGTGTAGTTGGGCCATCTTACAGAGGCACAGCCGTCCATGATGCCGTCGTATGCCTTCTGGTTAAATATTTTCAGCGTTTTACGGTTGATGATGTCCATCGAAGGTCGCTGACAGGCATTCGTGTCCCAAACAAAAGGCACAAGACCGTTAAAGATGGCATATCTGCATACCGTGTAGTACCAGGCATAAATCGATGCGTCGTGCTTCTCCTGGCTCTCGCCTGAGGGCATCGTCCGCCAAAGCGCACCAAACTCTCCCAAAATTACAGGTATCCCTTTCGACGTGTATTTCGATTTCATCATTCTGAACTGATTCTGCACGTAGGTTTCATCACCCCAGGTGGAATTATATCTTGAACCGTCCAAAAAGTTACCAGTGCCCCAGTAGAAACTCCTTGTGCCCCACGACTCGTCCTTCTCCATCAGCGAGAAATTGAAAGGAGAATAGAAATGCACTTCATACATCATAGCGTTGGAGCGGGAGTCCACGGGCATCGAGTCGTACTTATAAGCAAGATCAATGTTTGTGGTTGGAGCTTGAACCACCAGCACGCGGTTTGAGTTGTTGCCGCCGGTCTGGCGTACAGCGTTCACAAACGCCTGCTCATAGCGGGTCAGGGCGTCTATGTCGCCTTCTTTGTCTTTGCTGCTGTCGCCTGCTGCATCTGGCTCGTTCAGTCCGGCGAACAGCAGATGATAATCGTAGTTGCGGAAACGGGTGGCTATCTGACGCCAGATCATACCAAGGAGTGCACAGTTTTTCTTCACCGACGACTCCGTCTTGTCGGCAAACGAACGCTCTATCCAGCCGTTGTCGTAATGGTCGTTCAGTATCACATACAGGCTGTCGTTGATGCAGTAGTCAACCACCTCCTGCACGCGGTCCATCCACTTCGTGTCGATGTTGTAGTTCTGGTCGCAATGTACCATCCATGAGCAGGGGATGCGCACCGAGCGGAAGCCCATTGACTTCACGTAGTCGATGATTTCCTGCGTGGTCATCGAGCCCTGCCAGGCTGTCTCATACTTCAGCGGGTCGCTCAGCCAGCTGCAAGGACCCGGCTCCAGCGTGTTGCCCAGGTTCCAACCTGGATACATCTCCGGTGCTATCTCTGTTGCTGTGGGAAATGCAGCCCTAGTCTGCATCGTGAATAGCTGGAACAGCAAAATTGCGGAAAATAATCTGATCATATTCATTGTTTATAATAGTTATGTGCCTATTGTTTTTGTCTTATCTTCTCTTCTTCTGGTCTTCTTAAAAAACTATTGCAAATTTACTCAAAAATCGCTTTCTCAAGAAGAAAAAATAGTTTTTAGAGGGGAATTTATGTTTCATTCAGTTTGATTTTGCCCTTAAAACAACATCTTTTCTCTTTTTTGAAACAAAATGACTAACACCAAAATAAAATTAAACGTAATTTTGTCTGAAAATTTTTAGTACAAAAGCACTATTAATCGTAAAAATATAATTTATAAAAGCGAAAATTCATTTAACAACTAAATTATAACTAATTATGAAACGAACAAAACTACTTTTTCTGTTTTTGACAATGGCGGTGGCATCCTCGCTTACCGTAGCTGCTGCTGAATGGGACAAGCCAGTGCCAGCCAACAGCATTCCAGAAAACCAGCAGACTTATTATTTTTATAATGTGTCTGTTGAGAAATTCCTGAGTTCATCCAGCATGAAGGTCACACTGCAGGATGAGGGCAAACAGGTCAACCTCAAATCTGCCGAGAATGGCGACTGGACTTTGGAGGTGGACAATGGTTTTCTCTATTCCGACCTGGAATATGTGGGCGACAACGGAGGCTCGAAAGACTCCAACATCGAATGGTGTATTGAAAGCCAGGAAGGGGGAGCTTATTATTATATCCGCCCGTCGAAGTCCGACCCCGACTTCTCATGGTCGGCTTATCCCGACATGTGGACCGGACTGTCACACGAGAACTGGCAGGTCATGCCGTTGGTGAAGGCTGAAGACGGAGATATCGCATGGATAATCGTGAGCGAGACCGACTATCAGGCTTTCATTGCCAAGCGTAATCTGCATAATGCCATGACGGATATGCAGAACTATGGGAAGGACATCACCGCGCTGCTTGAGGTGTATAACAACCCCGCATCCACCAAGGAGGACTTTGAGGTGGCGGTTGAGAGCGTTGCCGACGTTCTCTTTGAAGTACGTATGCAAAAGGCCACAGAGGACAATCCGTTCGACGTGACTTCAAAATATCTGCGCAATGCCGACCTGACTGAGAACTGGGTGAGCGACGGCCACGATGTTCCCGGATGGACCATGGTGCCGGCTAATTTCTGTGGAATGGGCGAGTTCGACAATGAGGGCTTCTACAGCGACAATAAGACGCTCGGTTCGTGGTCAGGCGGAGCTTTTGGCGACAACAAGGTTTATCAGACGATTACCGGCATTCCCAACGGTAAGTATAAATTCGGAAACTACGGACTGTGGATACGCCACACAGGCGAGGAGGGCGACCCGATCACAGGAGCTTATATCTATGCGAAAGTGGGCGACAAGCTCTTTAAAGAGCCACTCACCGACACCGGATGGTGGCGCGGACTCTCTGAGGTGGTGTTCGAGTGCCGTACAGGCGAGGCTGAGGTCGGAATCATGTTCGAGGGAACAAACGTAGGACAGTGTGTCATCCTCGACTTCAAACTGGAGTACCTCGGCGAAAAACCTGCATCGGAGCGGCTGACAGCATTGATTGGGAATTCTCAGACTCTGATTGACAGTGAAAGCATCAATTCGGCGTATGCCAACCAGCTCAACACCGACATCACAAGGGCAAACGAACTGATTTCAAGCGGCGACGAGGCAGCGCAGGAGGAACTCTTCACCCAGTTCCAGGCTGACTATGAGGCGGCTCTCCAGAACCAGGAGGCTTACGCTGAGCTGGATGAGCTGATGAAAGACATCAGAAAGACCTTCACATTGGGCGACTCCGACGAGATGGGCATTCTTTCCGACTATTACTATGAGAATGAGATTGAGGACAATTTCAACAACTTAGCTTACGACAACGAACAGATTCAGGCTGTCATTGCCAAGCTCACGGAACTCAACGCCAAGGCTAAGAATTCGGTGATTGCAAGTGGCACGGATGTGACCGACCTGCTCATCAACGGACATTTCGACACGACTGGAGGCTGGGTGGCAACACTCAATGATTTCAGCATCGACTCCGGCAAGAAGGTGATGGAGAAATGGTGGAGCGACTGGAAGGCTGAACAGGTGGTGGAGAACGTGCCGAACGGTACATACCGCCTCGAGGTGCAGGGATTCCAGTGGTGCTCATGGGACTGGGCACAGTCGGAGAGCGACTGGCTTGCCAGCGATGGATCTATCGACGCACGTGTGACATCAAAACTGAGACTTAACGACGGTGAGACCACCATTCACAATGTTTTCGCTTGCGGACCGACCGACATCCAGGAGGGATATGAGGCTGCGGCATACTTTGTGCCGAACGATGCTAATACAGCTCTCAAGTTCTTTGAGCTTGGACTTTATAACAATGTGGTGGAGGCTACCGTTACCGACCACACACTGAAAGTGGAGTTCGACTGTTCATCCAACGGCTTCTGGAACTGCTTCTACAACCTGAGACTTTACTATGTGGGGGCAGACCTGAAAGAGGCGAAGGCGAATCTCACAGCTGCAATTCAGCAGGCCGACGAACTGCTGCAAAGCAAGATGCAGGGAACCATCCGTCAGCAGATTGAGGAAGCGAAAGCTGCAGCACAGGCTGTCATCGACAGCAACAGCAGTAAGTTCGACGATTACAACAATGCCTCAACAGCGCTCCTGGCACTTATAGAGCCGGCTCAGGCAAGCATCAAGGATTATAACTTGTTTGCCGTGATTCTGGAAGAGGCTGCTGAAACGCTCTCCGATGAGCCCACAGCGCAGACTCCTGAAGGACAGCAGCTGTCAACACTTTATAATGAAAACAATGAGATATATAACGCTGAGTATCCCTCGCTCGACGCTGAAGGTGTGGCTAAGGCTGTAGAGGATATCCAGAGCCAGATACTCAAAGCGAAAATCGCTGCAGGCATCAATCCTGGCGATGACATCACAAAGCTGATTGTCAATCCAAGCTTCGAGAACACTTACGGTAACGACGAGACCGTGGGCAACGCGGCTCATACCGCACCGTTCGGATGGTCAATGATCATCGAGGGCAAGGAATGTAAGACGGCGCAAGAGATGACCGACGCTGGCATCAACAGCTGGACTGCCATTGAGGACAACGATTTCACAACCGACGGTGCTCACTCTTACTGCCTCCTCTCAGCACCGGTGCCCGACACCTATCTCTATCAGACGATTGAGGGACTGCCGGCTGGTACTTATAAAGTGACTGTAGATATGAATGTCACTTACGAAGGAGGATGCTCACGCCTGACTGGTCAGCGTCTGCTCGTCAACAACAACGCACAGTATTACGGAAAGCAGGAGAACTACATCGAGTCGGAGCTCGATAACCTCCATCCGGAAGAGCTCTCACGCACGTTCGCAGGATACGACGAGGTGAACAGCACGCTCACAGGTGAGTCGGGCGACATGGGAAACATGTCAACGCTTGAGGTTGAGGTGACTGTCAGAGCAGGCGAGCCGCTGGTGTTCGGTGTGCGTACTGACAATAACAAAATCGCAACGAACTGCAACTATGAGGAGAACTGGTGGGACTGCTGCGGACGCTATAAGCTAGACAACTTCCGCCTCTACTGCGTAAGCCTCGGTGCAGACGTGAAGGGTGATGTGAACGGCGACGGCAAGACCGATATCTCTGATGTCGTGGCGGTCATCAACACCATGGCGGGCGATGCCACCTTCGCCGCGTCGGCTGATGTCAATGGCGACACAAAGACCGACATCTCCGATGTGGTGGCAATCATCAACATCATGGCAGGCGTGGAATAAGATTATTGTTCAACCTGCAAACAGAAAAGATTATCTCAATAAGTGTAGATAATAAGTAGTAATTTTTTTGTATCTTTGCAAGTCAGAGGCATGAAGCCCCTTTCCGACGGGTCTTGTGTCTCTGACTTCTAAGTTTAAGGTTTTAGGTTTATGCGGTAGGAACGCTTCCCAATCAAAGTTTAAAGGGAGGGAACGCTTCCCAATTACTCACCCACGTATGAAATAGCCGTAGAAGTTGTAGAGACTCCCCGTGGGGTGTCTAAAGAAAACCGTAATGCGCCCATATACCTGTTATTTTTCTGATTTTCTTTCTAATCTCAAAATGTTTGCTAAAAACTAAAATCACTCAGACCTTGCGACTCATCCTCTCCATATTCCTCTCTCTGCTTGTCTCTCTGACCTCCCAAGCCCAGACTCAAGACAAGTACCTGTTTCAGACCCTCGAGACTTCTGACGGACTGAACAGCAACTCCGTGTCTTGTCTGCTTGCCGACAGTAAGGGATACCTCTGGATAGGCACTGATCAGGGAATCAACCGATATAATGGATATGATGTGAATTCAAGGTTTGCCGACACGGAGGACCAACAGCTGAATATGCTGTTCAACAGCCATGTCATCACCATGCAGGAAGATTCAGAAGGGCGTGTCTGGATTGAGTGTGAGGACAAATTTTTTATTTATGACACCAAGACTGCGCGGTTCTCGGCATCTGCAGATGAAATACTACAAGGACTCGGTATTCCTCTCGACGGAAAATACAGGTTGAAAATCAACAGGAATGGGTCGGTCTGGGTGCTGACAGAAAAAGGCATCTATCACGATGATTTCCGTAAGCATCATCTCATGTCTTGGGAAGTGGCCAACCTTCCGTTCCCTGAGGCGGCAATGAATGTGATAGCCGAGACGTCTAGCGGAATATGCTTTTCTGCCGAACGTGCTTTGTGGCAGTTCGACACCAACACCGCCAAACTCACAAAGGTGGCTGTCCCGCATGATTTCAACCCATCGGTAGAGGATATAAGGGTGGTCACCGACGCTGATGCCACACTGTGGGTTTTCAGTATCCAGAGCGACTACATCTGCCGATACAGTGTGGGAGGAAAAATCACAGGGGAGATGGTTAAGCTACCTGAGATATCAGGAGCTTCGAAGAACAATGCCATCCGGGATGTGATTGACGACCGGCAGGGAAATATATGGATTGCCACCGACCATGAGGGTGTTTTCGTCTATAACAAGAAGACGGAGAGCATCACCAATATCACTTACAAACGCGACAGGCTCTTCTCGCTGGCATCCGACAATATCACTTGTCTGGAAGTTGATGAAAACGGCACGCTGTGGGTGGGACATTTCAAGACGGGAGTTTCCTACGGAAGTGACGCATACAATTTCCTTCGGCCCCATGCGGCTGAGAGCGGTGACATCCTTGCCATGGAGTACGACTCAAACGGCAATCTATGGTTGGGAACCGACGGCGACGGCGTGTATGTGGAGAAAAAAGACGGTACGCTCGTGAAGACCGCCGTGCCTAACATCACCATCATGACGCTGATGAGCGACGGAAACGGCGGGATGTGGGCTGGTGCCTATAATCAGGGACTCTATCATTTTGACAATGAGAGTCGCTTCACCAGATATTCCACCGACGACAATTCTTTTCCTGTCAACAACGTGTGGACATTAGCCAGAGACGGCAGGGGAAACATCTGGGCTTCATCGGCTTTGGGAAAGACCGTCATGTTTGATGAGAAGACCAAGGCTGCAACAATAGTGAGAGGGGATGACAGCGATATTCTCGGCACCGGCTTTTGTTTGGACGATGAAGGAACGATGTATATTGCCTCGGTGTATGGACTGTGGACATACAACCCCGCCACAAAACTTTGTGAGGTTTCGTTCGGCAACAGGAAAGGCACACAGCAATGGCTGAGTCAGATGATTAACTTCGTCTCTGTCGATACACGACGGCAAATGATGGTGCTTGGGCATCAGAAAGGCGTCACTTTGTACGACATGACTGCCGACTCTTTGTATTATCTCAACCTCAATGCGGATATCATCAAAGGGATTGTAAGAGGACAGGACAGTTCATACTGGATATGCACATCAAACGGAAATGTGTTGAATATAAAGCCTGAAAGAAAAGCGGGGGCACTTATTCCCAACACAAGAAATTTCATGTCGAGGCAGAACATGATGAAGTTCTATTTCAACTCTGCTTCCATCGCTTGCTCTCCGCAGGGGAATATCCTCATGGGAGGAACCGACGGATATGTGAGCTTCAATCCGAAGGAGCTGATATCTGTGAAAAACAATGACAGGAAGCTTATTATCAGTGAGATTGCTGTCGGAGACAGCCTGATTAATGAGAACACCACGACCGTGAAACTTAACCATGATGCGGCTTATATCACAGTGAAGTTTTTCGACGGGACGCTCGGAGGGATGCAGAGAAGCCGGTTTGCCTACAGGCTCGTGGGGCAGATGGGCGACTGGGTGGTCACCGACCACAATTATGTGTCGTTCCACGGACTCCCACCTGGAGATTACACGCTTCAGCTCTGTGTCTGCAGAGAGGACGGCTCGAGAGGGGAACCATACGAGCTGAAAATTTACGTTTCGCCCCCTTTCTTCCAGTCAACGGCCATGATTATCGTCTATATCCTGGCGGCGCTGCTTGCTGCCTACTATGTCTGGCGACGGTTCCAGCAGCGGCAGAAAGAGCGGATGGAGCAGCAGCAACAGCAGATGGAGCATCAGCAGATGGTGCAGATAACGAACATGAAACTGCAGTTCTTCACCAACATCAGCCACGATCTGCGTACGCCGCTCACACTCATTGTGTCGCCATTGGAGCAGATTGTCAACAAAATGGAGGAGGGAACCATGCCGGAGAACCTGCTCAACCGGCTGAAGACTGTACGTAAGAACGCACAGCTCTTGCTTGGAGAGGTGAACGACTTGCTTGACTTCCGTCGGCTCGATGTGGGTGTGGAGAGCCTGAATCTGCGGCAGGGTGACATCGTTGACCACCTCAACAGCATAGTCCTCTCGTTCAGCGATTATGCTGAGGAACGTAATATCAGCCTGTCGTTCAAGCACGACACGAACAGCTTCATCATGGACTACGACCGCGAGAAGATGAGCAAGGTGATCTACAACCTGCTGTCCAACGCGCTTAAGTTTACACCCGTAGGAGGGGATATCGAGCTGGAGTTCAGAGGAAATCCCGATACCATAGGCAACAGCGGGACGCTGGTGTCCATCATCGTCAGAGACACGGGTAAGGGAATACCAGACAGCGAGAAGGAGAATATCTTCAAGCGCTTCTTCCAGCTCAGCTCCAACGACAGCTCTCAGATTGGCAGCGGAATCGGTCTTCATATCGCCGAAGAGTATGTGAAATTGCACGACGGAACCATTCATGTGTCTGACAACCAGCCGCATGGCAGTGTCTTTACGATTACGTTGCCTGTCACACGCCAGGCAGAGCCGGTGCCTGAGATAAATGAGGAGAATGGGCAGCCCGTTTCTTCAGAATCGGAGAAGGCAGAGGAGAACAAGCCTGCTGTACCAGCTATCCTCGTCGTGGATGACAACAAGGATATGCTCGACTTCGTGTCTTCGTGTATGGAAGGCGACTATCAAGTGTTCAAGGCAACAGACGGTGCGATGGCTCTTGATATCCTGCGACAAGAGCAGGTGGCATTGGTCATCAGTGACGTGATGATGCCGGGGGTGGACGGATTTGAACTTTGCCGAATTATGAAGTCCGACATCGCACTATCGCATATCCCAGTCATCCTGCTCACTGCACGCACCACCGACGTGAGTCGCATCGAGGGCTTGCAGCTCGGTGCCGACGACTATCTCACTAAGCCGTTCAACGTGGAGGTGCTGCGCCTGCGTGTGGAGAAGTTCATGGAGTGGGAGAAAGCCAATCATCAGAAGTTTCGCAAAACCATCAATATCGAGCCGAGCGAAATCACTATCACACCGCTCGACGAGCAACTCATACAGAAAATGATAAGTCTTGTGGAGCAGCATATCGACGACTCCGAATTCTCAGTGGAGTCGCTTGCAGCAGAAGTGGGCATGTCACGCTCCACGCTCTATAAAAAACTTATGGTAATTATTGGGCAGGGACCTGCTGAATTTATCCGCACCATACGCATCAAGCGCGGAAAAGCTCTCCTCGAGTCCTCTCAGATGCAAATCACCGAAATTGCATACGCGGTAGGATTCACCACCGTCAAAAGCTTTTCCATGAACTTCAAAGCCGTCTATGGAATGACCCCTTCAGAATATCTCCGCAGCCGCAAGTAGAGACGCGCTGTATTGCGTCTCTAAATCTGAAGCTATCTCCCCGTCACCTTCTAAAAACTAAATACTCCCCCTTCCAGCGGTCGGAGCCACATATTTATTGCCTAATGCAGCCTCTGCTTTCTCCTCGAAAGGCAGTTTCCGCTCGCCTACACCTTTGATAAGCACTTTCTGCCCCACTTGGGCATACAGGTCGTGAAGCGTGATGATGTCGGCATCGCGAAGGCGGATACAGCCCTCGCTGTCACGTCCAGGCACCGATGCCTCGTTGTTCGTGCTTCCATGGATACCAATGGAGCGGTTGCCTGCCAGGGATCCCGTCAGCTTCAGGCGGATAAACCAGTCGCCGTAGGCCTTGATCTGACCGCGGCCGTCGCCAAAGTCGTGTTCCCAGTCAGAGGCAGGATTCAGCTCGCTTATACGTATCGGATCGTTCAGATCATTACACTCTGGTGTGCTCATGTCGCCCTCTTTGGTCTTTGGACCAGGACGTTTCGCATAGCACACGGGGAATGATGCAACGAGTGTGGTGTCTTTCCCGCATTCATACACGTAAAGCCGGAACTCACGCTTGGATATCACAATCAGGCAGTTGTCGCGGTTCACTTCTTGTTTGTAGAGATGACTCTCATCGGTGATGTCAGCCACGTTGTAGGTCTTGCCGTCCACCGTCACCTCCTTCATCGGTATCTCAGCCTCTGT
This sequence comes from Bacteroidaceae bacterium, assembly GCA_016284045.1. Lineage (GTDB taxonomy): Bacteria > Bacteroidota > Bacteroidia > Bacteroidales > Bacteroidaceae > UBA3839. The sequence continues at coordinate 39,767 of JAEEOB010000071.1, read as the reverse complement.
ACCGGGAACTGCGGCCGTCTCAGTCAGCTCTTCGTCTGTAACTTCTATCTTGTCGTTCTTACCTCCACAACTAATTAGCAGGACACAGCCGGTGAATACCATCAACAGGGTTTTAAATGCTGTTTTTCTCATTTTATTTTTTATTTTTAAAAACTAAATGATTTGCTTTATATGTAGGAGCATCCCAAAATCAGAATTTTTAGAACACCCCATAACTTTTTGTAATATCAATAGAAGAAGAAATAGCTTATTAATATTGCGGCAATAATTCCTGCAAGGTCGGCAAGCAGTCCGCAGCCTACGGCATAACGGTATTTCTTGATGCTCACGCTACCGAAGTAGATGGCGAGGATTTTCAGAGTCGTGTCGGTGCTGCCCTGCATCACGCTTGAAACATGACCCACGAACGAGTCGGGACCGTAGGTCTGCATGCAGTCGAGCATCATGCCGCGGGCGGCTCCACCGTCGAGCGGTTTCATCATAGCAACCGGTATTGCGCTCACGAAGTCTGTGTTCAGTCCTAACGAGCCGATACACCAGGTCATCCCTTCCTGAAACAGTGTCATCGCACCCGATGCCTTGAACACACCGATTGCAACGAGGATGGCGAGGTAGTAGGGTATCAGGCTCACTGCCACTTTGAACCCACCTTTCGCACCTTCGATAAACGAGTCGTAGGCATTCAGTTTCTTTTTCATACCATAGCAGATGAACAGGATGATGGTGCCGAGCAGCAGCACGCTCGTCAGCACACGGCAGAATGTTTCCATCTCTCCTTTGTCCATGCCCCAGATTGACCAGAACAGGGCGGCCACCAATGCCATGATGACAGCGAACATCACGAGGAACGCATTCTGAAACAGGTTGATTTTCTGCTTGATCGACACGGTGATAAGTCCCACGGCGGTGGAGCACATCGTGGTGAGCAGCAGCGGGATAAATACGTCGGTAGGGTCGGCGGCACCCATCTGCTGACGGTATGCCATGATGCTGATAGGAATGATGGTCAGTCCCGACGTGTTGAGCACGAGGAACATAATCATTGCGTTCGTGGCGGTGTCTTTTTTCTTATTCAGCTCTTGAAGCTCCTGCATCGCTTTCAGACCCATTGGTGTGGCGGCGTTGTCAAGTCCAAGCATGTTGGCGGACACGTTCATGAATATTGAGCTCAGTGCCGGATGGTCTTTAGGCACCTCGGGGAAGAGCTTTGTCAAAACAGGGCTGAGAAAACGGGCGAGTTTGCGCACCATCCCGCTGTCCTCACCGATTTTCATGATCCCCATCCACAGTGTCAGCGTCCCGGTCAGACCCAGTGCCATCTCAAACGCCGACTTCGACATCTCAAACGTGGAGTCCATCATTGATGGCAGTGCATCGGCATTACCCATAATGAACTGATTGATTATACCAACAATCAATCCTATCACAAACAATGCAATCCAAATATAATTCAGTACCATAATAAAGTTTTATCCAAGTTACAGATTAATTACCAACTACTGATATCTTATGGGTCTTTCCAATGAAAAGCAGTTGGAAAGTCAGAATTGTCACAAAAACTAAAGACTAATGTCCCCTTTACTTTTTTATAGTCACTATAGCTACTATAGCCACTATAAATCCTATAAATCATCAAAAATGATCTGACGGGGAGAACTTGTGCTTGAGGAAGAAATAGAAGTTTTCCATCGTCTTGAACAGCCACCAGCGCTTCACGGGCATGTAGCCGGGCTTGATGCGCAGGTTCCATGAAATCCGGCGGGTCTCGATGGTCTGAAGGATGTCCTTGAATCGCTCTTTGATGGCCTGACACTCCTCCTGACTGAACTGCTTGCGGTAGAGATAGTAGAAATAATAGCTGTCGATGACGATGAGCCACCGGTGCGATTCGTAGAAATCGAGAATCTTTTGGCTGTCGCTGTGGCTGCCAAGCATCCCTGACTCGCTCTCTCGTTCCAACGTCCGTTTCAGGTTGAGGTTCGCATACATATAGTCGAAGCGCAGAATCGAAGGTTTGGCAGTAGAGGCATCCTTATGCTTGAGATAGTAATACTCACCGTCGCAGAACACCACGTTGCGAGAGTGGAGATAATGGATGCAGGTGGTGTTGTCGTCGCTGTAGAGGCGGCAGCTCGTGTCGTAGGGGTATTCCCTGAACAGCTCCGCGCGGGCGAGATAGAGCCCGTGGATGCTTTGGTCGAGACTCAGCACAAACGCGTCGATTCCAACCATCAACTTATGTGTGGTGTGGTTCACAAACTCCTCCATCCGAATGCCCTCACCTTCCTCCTCTGGATAGCATAGCATCAGCTTGAACAGCGCACAGTCGCACTCGGGACTCTCATGCAACGCCTCGTAGGCTTTCTCCAGCGCGTCGGGAGCGAACCAGTCGTCGCTGTCGAGCATCGTGATGAATTCACCGTCGGCAATCTTGATGCCCTCGTTCCGCGCTATGGCCTGACCACGGTTCTCTGGTTGCTCAAGCACCACGATGCGGGGGTCGCGGGAGGCATATTCCTTCAGAATCAACAGCGAGGTGTCGGTGGAGTGGTCGTCGATGCAGATTATCTGGATGTCTTCCAGCGTCTGCGAGCAAAGCGAGTCAAGGCATTTGCGGATATGCGCTTCGTCGTTATATACTGCGGTCAATACACTGATTTTACTCATGTCGGCGGAATTTGTTTTTGAGTTTCTTTATAAAATCGGTCTCTTTGGAGAGGATATGGAACGACAGCCAGAGCGACACCACGCCCAACGTGCAGCCGCAGACCCACCGCACCAAGCCGTGGGTGGTGAAAGCCAATGCGATGGCGCCACCAAGCAACACTCCGTGGATGATGTAAATCCAAAGGTAACTGAAATCAAACCGGAAATGATAGCGCCAGCGGTAGAGACCGTAAATCATCAGCAGGTCGAGCAGTCCGCAGGCGGAGATCGTGAAGCCGGTGGCGGTGAGACCCCAGCGGGCATAGACGATGGGCACGACCGTCGCTATGAGGATGTCATAGACAAGCTCTGTGAACATATACATCTTCGAGTCGCCACGGGCAAGCGCCAGATAGCTCACAGGCAGGCACAGTGCCCTGAAATACATGAACAGCAGCGCGCCAACCGACATGCTGATACATGGCACGAAAGCCTTTGAGAACAAAATGGGGATAATCAGTGGCATGCCGATGGCGAAGAAAATCAGGAACGGGGCGATCAGCAGCACGAACACCTCTATCTGATGGTTTATCGTCTGGTTCTGCAGCGTCACGTCTTTTGCTGTCGCTGACAGACGGGGATAATAGTCGGCGTCCATGGCACTGAAGATAATCGACGCATACACCACAGCCATCGTGTAGCCACGGTTGTAAAGTCCTACGTCGCCCAGACCGTTCGACTGCTCGATGAAATAGTTGATGAACCAAGTCGATCCTTGACCGAACAAGCCAGCGATAATCAGTCCGATACCCAGACGAAGCATCGGCAGGCCTTGGCGAAGGTGGTCGCGGGAAAAGAGTGCGATATGGTAGGGCAGGCCAAGGGTGGAGTAGTGGAGCGTGGCGAGCATCACTAATAGTTGGCTCACCAGCAATGCCCATGGGATGCCTTGGCTGCGCATCAGATAGAAGAAGGGAGCGAATACGGCAAGGATAATGAACGCCACGAGTACCGACACTTTCGTCAGCCGCATCAGCCGTCTTGTCCCTTTCATAATCGCCATCTCGCCGCCGGTCACTGCCATCATCAGGATGGTGGGAGATAACAGCAGGAAGTTCACCGTCTCGTAGCTGTCGCGAAGCAGCCAGTGGCAGCAGATGCATGCAAGCATGCCGAAGAGACCTACCATCACGCTGTAGGTGCGTAATGTCGTGGCGTAGTGAAGTGTCTTCGCATGGTCATTCTGGACCGACACTTCCGACACATGCTTCACTCCGCTTATCGAAATGCCGAAATTAGTTGATTGGCTCAGCAGGTTCGATGCTTTGTTGTACATGTCAAGCATACCCATGCCGGCAGGACCCAGAAAGATGGCGGCAATTTTATTGCGGATGATGTTCATCAGCATGTTCAACACCTGAACCATCCCGAAGATACCAGTGTATTTCAGGATGTGGTTCAGGCCGTTGTCCTTCTTTTTATGTCCTTTTGGGCTGCCCATGTCTGTTTTATCATTTATTTTAACGTTTTTTTATCGTTTATATTGCAAAAATCCGTATCTTTGTGCAGAAATAATTACTCTCTGTTTTCGTAGATAATATTATTCCCTATCCCGCAGGGATACAACTCCCGTTTGAAGAATTACCTCCTATCCCGCAGGATTAACTCCACTTTCTGCAAGATATTTAACTCCAAATGCAATTTCAACTCCCAATTCCGCAGGAATTTAACTCCATTTTCTGCAAGAAATTTAACTCCAAATGAAATTTTAACTCCCATTTAATATAATCATGAAAATCGTAATTCTTGACGCATACACTGCCAATCAGGGCGACCTCTCATGGAGCGGGCTTGCCGGGCTGGGCGACCTCTCAGTGTATGATCGCACTGACCCGCAGGACGTGGTGGAACGCTGCAAAGGGGCTGAGATTGTGCTGACCAACAAAACTGTGCTCAGTGCTGAAATACTCAATCAGCTGCCGCGCCTGCTATATATAGGCGTACTTGCCACGGGCTATAATGTGGTGGATCTCGAGGCTGCTGCAAAGCAGCATGTGGTCGTCACCAACATACCGGCCTACAGCACCGACAGCGTGGCACAGATGACGTTTGCCCATATCCTCAATATCGTCAACCGTGTGGGATGGTATGCCGATGCCAACCGCGAGGGTAAATGGCAGACTTGTAAGGACTTCGCTTACCTCGATCATCCGTTCCATGAGCTTGCGGGCAAGACCATCGGACTGGTGGGACTCGGAAATATCGGCATGAAAGTGGCGAAAATCGCCTTGGCGTTTGGCATGCGGGTGCTTGCCTTCACTTCGAAGCTGCAGGACCAGCTGCCGGAGGGAGTGGTCCGCGCCAATATGGACGACCTCTTTGAGACTGCCGACATCGTTAGCCTCCATTGCCCGCTCACAGAGTCAACCCGTCATCTGGTCAACCGTCAGCGGCTTGCCACCATGAAGCAGAACGCCATCATCATCAACACCGGGCGCGGACCGCTCGTCAACGACGACGACTTGGCTGAGGCGCTCAATGCCGGAACGGTTTATGCATACGGAGCAGATGTCATCACACAGGAGCCGCCGCGCGACGGCAATCCTCTGCTAACCGCCCACAACGCTTTCTTCACACCGCATATCGCATGGGCAACTGCTGAAGCCCGCCAGCGGCTCATCGACATCGCCACAGCCAACGTCAAGGCATTCATCGACGGCTCTCCACAGAACGTCGTGGAGTTCTGATTTTTTTATTCTAATCAGGCATTTCATGAATTGCTTTTCTTTTTCATCCGTCTTCGTGCATCTTTTTTAGTTTATAGCTTATAGTTTGTAGTTTTTAGTAGCCTGCGGATGGCTTTTTATTTCATACATCTTCGGGCATCGAGCCCTCGACGACTGACGCGGTCGGGACGACCACGCCCCCAGCCGAACCCAATAGAGCTTTCACCGATTTCTTTATGCAATCTACAAAATAACGAAAAACGCTTTCCACAACATTTTTAAGGACATAAAAATGCGTTCGTCAACATTTTTAAGGACATAAGTTTGTTTTATTGGTGTGAAAACAAATAAAAAGATGCGTCAGATTTCATTCCGGCGCATCTTTTTATGTTCTGAGTTTCTGCTGAACGGCTGGTTATGCCAGTCCGGCGAGGTTGGGCTCTTCGATGTATTTCAGTCCCTTTTCCTTGATGACAGCTTTTGCTTTCTCGTTGTCGTCTGTACGGAAAATTAGGATGCCCTTGCCGTTGAGCAGGAATGAATACATGTAGGAGAGGTTGATGCCTGCCTCACTGAAGATGCGGACAGCATCGGCAGCACGTCCTGGCTTGTTGTCAAGCTCGAGTGCGAACACGTCGGAGATTGTGACAACGATGCCGGCTTTCTGCAACTCTTCGTGAGCACGCAGCGGTTCCGAGCAGATGATACGGTAGATGCCGTATTCCGTGGTGTCCGCCACAGTGGAGGCAATCAGGTCGATGCCTGCCTGCTTGAGCACCTCCAGCACCTTTATCATCGTGCCGGAACGGTTCTCTATGAAAATGGATATCTGATGGATGGTCATTTTTATTTACAGATTTACGATTTACAGATTTTATTATGCGGGAGTTAGAGTGGACGATAGTCTTGTATTTGGGTTGGTCATTCCTCTTTTACTTCCTATTCCGCAGGAATATAACTCCCTATTTTCGCAGAAAATATAACTTCCTGTTCCGCAGGAATATAACTTCCTATTAATTATTGATATACCGTCCTCTTGTCAACCACGCGGACGGCTTTGCCTTCGCTGACAGGGAGCGATCCTTTCGGTACGAGGCGGACGAACGGAGTGAGCAGTATCTCGTCTTTCAGACGGCGGCGGATTTCCTTCTCCAGTTTCTGGAGACGTCCGTAGTCGTCGTCGAACTTGTCGAGCTCCACCTCCACGGTCATGTTGTCGTTGTCCTCGTCGGTGGTCAGCGTGATGAGGTAGTTGTTGGCAAGCTCCTCGAACTGCATGAGAATCTTCTCAATCTGAATCGGGAAGATGTTCACGCCGCGGAGTACTATCATGTCGTCGCTGCGGCCTTTCATGCGGTCGAGGCGGATATGGTTACGTCCGCAAGGACAGGTACGGCCGAGCACACGGGTGAGGTCACGGGTTCGGTAACGCAGCAGTGGCATCGCCTCACGGTTCAGCGTGGTGAGCACGAGCTCGCCGATCTCTCCGTCAGGAACCGGCTCTAAGGTCTCCGGGTCAACAATCTCAACGATGTAATAGTCTTCCCAGAAGTGCAGTCCGTTCTGCTCTTTGCACTCGAATCCGACGCCAGGTCCGCACATCTCACTCATTCCGAAAGAGTTGTAGGCTTTCACACCGAGCATATCCTCGATGCGTTTACGCTGCTCTTCCGAGTGGGGCTCAGCACCGATGGCAAGTACTTTCAGTTTCGTGTCGCGGCGCGGGTCAACTCCCTGCTCGCGCATCACCTCATACAGACGGGTCACGTAGCTTGGCACGGCATGGATGGCAGTGGTGCCGAAGTCCTTGATAAACTTGATCTGGCGCAGTGAGTTGCCGGCGGCGGCGGGAACGGTCAACGCACCAAGCCGCTCAGCACCATACTGGAATCCAAGTCCGCCGGTGAACATGCCGTAGCCGGATGAGTTCTGGAACACGTCGTCGGGACGCAGACCCACCATCCACAGGCAGCGAGCCACAGCGTTTGCCCATTCATCGAGGTCTTTCTGCGTGTGAAGAATCACGGTGGGGTTGCCGGTAGTGCCGGATGACGAGTGCAGACGTACACACTTGGTGAGAGGCACACTGGCCATGCCGAACGGATAGGTGTCGCGCAGGTCTTGCTTGGTGGTGAACGGAATCTTGCGGATGTCGTCGAGGCTCTTGATGTCCTCTGGTTTCAGTCCGCATTCCTCAAATCGCTGCTTGTAGAACGGGGAGTTCATGCAGTGACGTACAGTTGCCTGCAGCCGTTCTATCTGCAGTTTCTCCAGCTCCTCACGGCTGAGTGCCTCGAACTGGGGATGTAGGTATTCTGATTTGTAGTCCATTGGGAAAATGGGTTTAGATTAATTGGGGAGTTAAAATTAAGAGATAGATTGATGCCTATAGGGTCTTTAAGGTCTTTAGGGACTTTAAGGACAACTAAAAAGCTAACAGCTACTTATCTGTGGAAATTTCGTTTGTCGTTCACGTGCTTTGCTTTGCCGATGGAGCGGGCGATGCTGTTAGGCTCTTTGATGTGGATGTTCGGCTTGATGCCTACCACGCTGACGATACGGTCGTAGAGCGGCTTGATGAACGGCATCTGCTTCGACGGGTTGGGTGAGAAGAACTCGTTGCGCAGCTCCACGTCGAGGTCGAACATATCCTCGTTGTTCTTTCTGTCAACAGTGATGAAATACTGTGGTGTGAACACCGGGAATTCGGTGAGGATGGCCTCGATGGTTGAAGGGAACACGTTCACACCGCGGACAATCAGCATGTCGTCGCTTCGGCCCAGGATTTTGTCCATACGCACGGCGGTGCGGCCGCATTTGCATGGCTCGTAAATCAGACGGGTGAGGTCGCGCGTGCGGTAGCGGATAATCGGCATCGCCTCCTTGCAGAGCGATGTGAATACAAGCTCCCCGAACTCGCCATGTGCGCATGGCTCCAGTGTGTCGGGGTTGATAATCTCAGGGTAGAACATATCCTCCCAAAGGTGGGTGCCGTTCTGCTCCTCACATTCGCCGCCCACGCCAGGACCGCTCATCTCGGTCAGGCCGTAAATATCGAATGCCTTGATGTGGAGTTTGGATTCCAGTTCTTTGCGCATTCCCTCAGTCCAGGGCTCTGCACCGAAGAAACCCACACGGAGCTTCATGTTGTTGATGTCAACCTTGTCGCTTTGCTCTATGCGTTCAGCGAGATGGAGTGCGTAAGACGGGGTGCAGGCAAGCACGGTGGATCCGAAGTCCTGCATGAGCATAATCTGCTTCTCTGAGTTTCCTGCGGAGGTGGGCAGCTGAATGGCTCCCACTTTGTTCGCACCGTCGTGGGCACCCAGGCCGCCGGTGAAGAGTCCGTAGCCATACGACACCTGAATGACATCGCCTTTGCCTACGTTGGCGCAGCTCATCACACGTGCCACGCCCTCTGACCACATCTCAATGTCGTGGTCGGTGTAGGTGGCTACTACGGGCTTGCCGGTTGTACCCGATGATGCGTGTATTCGTCTTACCTCACTCATTGGAACAGCTTGCAGACCAAAAGGATATTCGTCGCGAAGATCGGTTTTGGTGGTGAACGGCAGTTTCACAATATCGTCGATGCTTTTGATGTCGTCGGGAGACAGACCGAGGCGGTCCATCTTCTTTTTATAGAACGGCACGCGCTCATAGCAGTATTTCACGATTTTGCATAGTCTCTCGCTCTGCAGCTTATGCATGTCCTCTCTGGGCATGCACTCCATTTTTGGATTGAAAATCATAATTGAGTTTTTAGTTTTTAGTTTTTAGTTTTCAGTTTCTATGAAATTGGTGCTAAAAACTGATTTTAAATTATTTTATTATTCTCCTCGAAGATTTGCATTCTTTCTTCTAATTGCTCATATTGATGGTCCTCAATGAAGGAGGTGCAGACACGCAGACCCTCCTGCTCTGATCCCGTGGTGACGAGGCTGATGGCGCTCACGCCGTAGTACATCAGTTCGTGGGCCAGCTGTCCGCTGGTCATGCCCGGATAGCCGATGGTGAAATAGAAACCGTCGGCGATGGGCTGGTTGAGGTCTTTATCATAGACCACATGGAATCCGTGGCGGCAGAATATCTCTTTGAGTTTATGCGCGCGGCGGGCATATTCGCTGATGTCGCTGCGGAAGTCATAGTCACCGTCGGCAGCGGCTTTGAGCATGGCTGCCATGGCGAACTGAGCCGAGTGGCTGGTGCCCGACGACAGTGCGTAGAGCATACGCGTGGAGAATACCGGCCCGAAAGGCAGACCCTCGTAGCGGTTTGCCAAATCATCGAAATGGCGGTGGAACAGCTTGTCGCTGATGCAGGTCACGCCGATGCGCTCGCCGGCATAGCTGAATGCCTTCGAACCGCTGATGAGCAGCATGTAGTTGTCGGTGTAGCGTCCCACGGTGGCCTGGTAAGGCGGTTGGAACGGGGTGCTGAGGTCTTTACGGAAGTCCATGGCGAAATAAGCGAGGTCTTCCATCACGATGGCGTCGTATTTCGTGGCGAGCGTGCCGATGGTCTTCAGCTCATCCTCTGTCATGCATATCCATGATGGGTTGTTAGGATTGGAATAGACGATGGCACAGATATTCCCTTTCTTCAGATAGCTCTCCAGTTTCTTCTCCAGTTTGTCGCCTCTGAAGTGATAGACATCGAAGGTCTCGTATTTCACGCCCATCACCTGCAGCTGCATCTTCTGTACGGGGAAGCCTGGGTCGATAAACAACACGGTGTCTTTCCGCTTGTCGCACTGAGAGCAGGTGAGGAACGAGGCGAAAGTGCCCTGCATGCTTCCGCACACTGGCACGCAGCCCTCTGGGCTGATGTCGATGCCAATGAATGCCTTGATGAAGCGAGATGCCTCCTGCTTCAGCTCTGGCAGGCCCTGGATGTTGGGGTAGAGGTTGGCGATGCCGTTCCTCAATGCCTGAATCTGGGCTTTCACGCCCACTTTCGATGCAGGCAGACCGGGGATGCCCATCTCCATCTTGATGAATTCCACGCCAGATTTTTTCTCGGCGATAGATGCGGTGAGTTTCACCTCGCGGATGGTGGCTTTCGCAAAATCTTGGATGCCCAGTTCGCTGATGATGCCGTCAACCAGGCCTTTATCTATCGGGGTGTTCATTTTTGCGCCTCCTTCCCCAGTGCCAGGGCTTTGATATTGGCTTCCACCACGGCTTCGCCTTTGCGGCCGAAGATGCTCCGGATGGCTGTTTCCAGCTTCTGATACTCGATGCCCAGAGCTTTCTGTGCAGCTCCAAGCAGGATGATGTTGGCAGAGCGTGGGATGTTGTTGTCCTTGGCCATCTGCTCGATGTCGATTCTGATGACGTTGGGAAGCTGGTCAAGATTGGCGTTGATTTTCTCCATGTCGGGATAGTTGGGGATGTTGACAAAGGGAGTGGATGAGGTGATTATCCAGCCTTCTTTCTTCAGATAAGGTAGATAACGGAGCGCCTCCATCGGCTCCATGGATATAATCACGTCGGCACTGCCCTTGGCAATCAGGTCGCTGTTGATAGGGTCGGAGGAGATGCGCAGGTTGCTCTGCACGTCACCGCCACGCTGAGACATTCCGTGTACCTCAGCTTGTTTGATATACAAGTTCTCGTTCATGGCGGCTTCGCCGATAACTGTGGCGATGGAGAGGATTCCCTGACCTCCTACACCGCATAATATGATATCAGATTTCATGATTGTTCTTTTTATTTATTACCATTATCCGCTATAGCTTGAAAAACAGCTAAACAGATTAATTTCCAAATAAATCGTAAATTGTAAATCGTAAATCACTTGGCTTTTTTCTGTTTCAGATGACGCTGGAAGGTCTGGATGCACTCGCGGCGCGGGATAATCACGGATGTGCCCTGATATTCAATCTCCTGCTTGATGATGCGTGTGATTTCATCCATGTTCTTCGGAAGTGGCACCACCACATGCAGATGTTCGTCGCTCAGACCAAGACCGCGGCAGATAGCCTCAAACTTGTTGGTGCCGGCGGAGTCCTGCCCTCCGGTCATGCCCGTAGTGAGGTTGTCGCTGATGATGACAGTGATGTTGGCATTCTCGTTGATGGCGTCGAGCAGGCCGGTCATGCCGCTGTGAGTGAAGGTGGAGTCACCGATGACAGCCACTGCCGGCCATTGTCCTGCATCAGCGGCACCTTTGGCCATCGTGATGCTGGCTCCCATATCTACACAGGAGTGGATGGCATGGAACGGAGGGAGGAATCCGAGGGTGTAGCAGCCGATATCGCCAAACACGCGGGGATTCTCATAATCGAGCAGCACCTTGTTGAGTGCGGTATATACGTCGCGGTGACCGCAGCCCTGACAAAGTGCCGGCGGACGTGGCACCACATCCTCACATGGAGCATAACATTCCTGTGAGGGCAGACCTAATGCGTTTCTGACAACATCGGGAGTCAGCTCGCCTGTACGGGGCAGTTCACCAGTCAGACGGCCTTTCACCACCGTGTTGCCGGGCATCACGCCGCGCAGCATGTCCTCGATGAACGGCTGGCCGTCTTCCACAACGAGAACACTGTCACATGCATCACACAACTGGCGGACCAACCCTTTCGGAAGCGGATACTGTGAGATTTTCAGGATGGGGTAGGGGCTTCCATCTGGGAAACATTCGTTTACGTAGTTGAAGGCGATTCCGCTTGCGATGATACCCATCGACTTGTCATCGCCGTCGATATATCGGTTGTATGGTGATTGCTGGGCATCGGTCTCCAGAATTGCCTGCTGGCTGGTCAGCGTGATGTTGCGTTTGCGGGCGTTTGCCGGCAGAAGCACCCAGTGGCTTGCCTCAGCGTTGTAGTTCAGCGCGTTCTCTGGACGCGGCTCGCTTGCCACTTCAACGGCGGCTCTGGAGTGTGCCATTCGCGTAACCACGCGCATGAGAACCGGCAGCTTCTGCTGCTCTGAATAGTCGAACGCCACCGACATCATGTCGTATGCCTCCTGCTGGGAGCTGGGCTCGAACGTGGGAATCATGGCGAACTTGCCGTAGAAACGGCTGTCTTGCTCGTCCTGGGAAGAATGCATTGATGGGTCGTCGGCCACAAGAACAACCACACCGCCGTTAACACCGGTGATACCGGAGTTCACAAACGGGTCGGCACATACGTTCAGACCCACGTGCTTCATGCACACGAGGGCGCGCTTGCCCATGAACGACATGCCGAGAGCAGCTTCCATTGCCGTCTTCTCGTTCGTACACCAGCGGCTGTGAACCTTACGTTCCTTGGCCAGCGGGTCTGACTGAATAAACTCTGTAATCTCTGTGGACGGGGTGCCGGGATAAGCATACACGCCGGACAGTCCGGCATGGAGTGCTCCCAGTGCGATGGCCTCGTCGCCTAATAATAATCGTTTCATCTTATTATTATTTATTATTTAGTTTATAGTTTATAGTTTTTAGTTTATAGATGAGTGTTTATAGCTGAGAATAAAGTAAATCATCAGCAAAAGTAAATACACTTTTCACTCTTCACTCTCCATTTCCCTTGCTCTCTGCCATGATGTTTATGACACTGACGATATCGGAGATATCCACTTTCCCGTCGGTGTTGACATCTGCATATTTGTAGGCGGCTGTACCTGCCATCTGGTTGATAATTGCCACGACGTCGCTGATATTCACCACCTTGTCGAGGTTGACATCGCCTGGAATCCGTTTGATTTTCTCGAGATAGTCCTCAACTGAGGTCTCAAAGCCTATGTAGCTAATCTCAGCGGTTCCGCTTAGGGCGGTCAGCCCGAAGATGGTCATCCCCTCGCAGATGCTCCAGCGGTCACCCTGACAGTTGCCGTCGAGATTGGTCGATGACAATTTCCAGGCAATCACCATATCGCCGTCGTCGGTTCGTTTGCGGGTGGTGGGCTGTACGCTGCTGCCTTTGTTCACTCCGTTGAGCCACCACAGGTAGCTTTTGCTGCTGGTGGCGCTCAGACCTTTTCCTTTCACCACGAGAAACTGCTTGGTTCCAGTCACGTAATATTCGCAGTTCTTATAATCAAGCGACAGGCAAACGTTGTTGTCGCCTGTCGCTTTGATGGTGATGGTGTTTTCTGCCGTGTCGTAACTGATGTTGCTCTGTGCGACACGGCCTGCGTCGCCAGTCACCCAGTCGGGCGCGTAGAACACATATTCATGGTCGTTGTAGCCTCTCATCAGCCGTAGGAAGTATAATCCCGGGGCATGGTAGGTGCCTGCCGGCTCTATCTTGAACACCAGCTTGTCTTTCACGTTGCCTGACTCGTCGAGAAGGTATTCCTTTGCGAGCGGGAATTCAATGTTGTAGAATCCGTTGCTGTTTGCACCTTTCTGTGACGATGGTATGGTGTAACCCTCCACAAGCAGCTTGCCGTCGATATAGATGTTGCATTTGCGGTCTTTGTCCGCGGTGGTGAACCGGCAGAGTATCGACAGGCTGTCGGTGAGGTGCTCGGGATTGGCAAGTGTGTATTGGATATAACCGCCCTGTGAGCAGTCGCGGTAGGTCTCGTTCTGATAAGGGCCGCTCGACGAGTTCTTATAGACTGCGTCGTGGCCTGCTTCGCTCTGCTGCTCGCCCGTGGCGACATAATCCACGGTTCTGGCGTTTATCAGTGCTGCCTCGGCGTCGGCTTTGCCCATGTCGCTCTGGGCATATCCCTCTTCTGTCTGCTGATACCAGTAGCATTGATAGCGTGCGTGGTGGATGGAGTAAAAAGGCACGAGCTTGAGGGTGGTCCAACCGCCTGTGCTCTTCTCGCTCGAAGCGTCGATGTCGAAGGTGAGGGTGGATGCGCTCTGGTCGTTTACCGTGATTCTGCTGAGCACATCATTGCGTTCGCCGATAAGGAGGGGAGCCGACTGCAGACTCAGGCTGCTTGCCATCGCACCGGGTGAGTGGTCCATACGGCCCTCGCCGGCATATTCGTTTTTCAGGCTCTCGTATTTCAGACCGGTGTTTCTCGCTTCTGAGGCAGAAGCGGCTGTGGTCTGGGCGGCAAGGAGGATAGGTCCGTATTTGAATGCGATATAATCGGTGTAGTTCGGACAGGCCTCATAGCGAAGTGACATCGGCAGGCTTACTGTCACGACATCGCCCTGATTCCATTGGCGTGATATCTCCACGTAGGAGGCGGTGCCTGTTTTCACGGCGGCGTTGACTGCCGATCCGTTCACGCTCACGCTGAATCCTTCGCCTGCCCATGCGGGGTGACGGACAGCCAGCGTGTATTCACCGCTTTTGTCGATGGTGATGGTTGTCCCCTGCTCGTATGGGAACTGTGTCTGCTGGGTGAGGGCGAAATGCTCGCTGGTCAGTTTTGAGGCGGTGAACAGGTTGACATAGAGTGTCTGGTTGTCCTCGGTGTGGGTATAGATGAAATGTCCGTATTTCGCATGGTTCTCCATGCCGGTGCCCACGCAGCACCACATGCCCTTGTTCACCTGTGAGTAGATTCTGTACGACTGAGGACGAAGGGTGGTGAAATACACGTAGCCACCGGTCTTCGGATCCTGGGTGGACAGGATGTGGTTCCATGTGGTGCTCTCATAAAAGTCAGCGTAGGCTGCGTCGTGGGTTTCATCAAACAGCATTTCGCTGAGCTTAAGCATGTTGTTGGAGTTGCAACTCTCCGGACCTTCCAGGTTGTTGATGTATTGTGCGCCGTTGGCAGCCGACTGGAAATGTTCGCTGACGCTGTTGCCTCCTATGCAGACGGTGCGGTTCTCTGCCACATCTTTCCAGAAGTTGTGTGCAGCTTTCTTGTAGGTGGTGGCGGCTGTGGTGTTCCCTTTTCTGAGATATTCCTGGCAGATACGCTCGAATCCGATGTATTTTGGCACCTGCGTGTTGGCATGCTTGCCGTCAAGAAACGTCTTGTTGAGCGTCTGCATGTTGTCAATCATGTACTTGTGGCTGTATTTCACGGCGGCGGTAAGATATTTGCTCTCGCCGAAAAGCGCTGCCGCGTCGGCGAGGGTCTCGTTCATGCCTCCGTGCTCCCAGCCTAATACGTTCTGCATGTCGCTGTCGCTGAGTTTGCTCACCACTTTCACCGACCAGTCGCACACGCCCTTGTACAAGTCTCTGGCCAGCTCGCTGCCGGTGTAAATCCAAGCGTCACGCAGACCGGCGAGCACTTTGTGCTGGCAGTAGAATGGCACCCATCCGCCGTACTGGCGGAACGGTTCAAGGTTGTTGGAGTAAAGTCCGGTCCATATCTGTGTGATGGGTTGACCGCCGATAAAGCCCTCCATGCCGGCGGTGTTACCGGTGTAGGCATCCTGGCAGTCTTTCAGTATCTCAAGCATATAGTCGAGCCGTTCCTTCATCTTAGTCTTTGTCGTCTCATCGGTGGCGGCGGCGTAGGCCAGTGCCAGGGCGGTGAGATAATGACCTCCCACGTGTCCCTCAAGCGACCAGCTGTCGAGTCCCCAGTTGGAGAAACTGGGATGCTGTGAGAGCCAGTACTTGTATTTCCCTTCCTTGCCTGTGAGTTTTGCCTCACGGATGAACGGGGTGAGCAGCCTGTCCACATCGTATTGCAGCAGCAGTTTGTTGTTGGTCTGCATGGCGGTCTTGAACGGGGAGTCCAACAAGGTGACTTCCTCCAGGTCGAAATGCTGGGGGTATATCTCGCTCTGCCCGTATGCGAACAGTGGCGAGAGCATGACTGTCACTGTGAGGAAGAGTTTGTAGATCAGGTGTCTCATATACGAGTTTTTAGTTGTTTGATTATTTCGGATATTCCGGCTTTTCCGGACCATCCGTTTTTTTCTGAACCGTTTTGGGGTGTTTGTTATCCGTCGTAATTCCGTCATTTTGTCAGCGGAAGACGAAAATATTTGCAAAGATACAAAGATTTTTACGATTTTGCTTAATGATTTATGTTTTTTTTGTAACTTTGCTTATAAATTGAAAATAAAACACGAAAAATCAAGTGCATTATGAACGACAACAATCAATGGTGGGATGATCCTGATCAGACCCGGCAAATTGGTCAGAATGGCGGTCAGCCGAATCCTCAAGGTGGTCAACTTAATCCTCCACAGGGAGGTCAGCCAAATACATACGGTGGCCAACCTAATCCTCCACAGGGAGGTCAGCCAAATACATACGGTGGTCAGCCTTATCAGCAAGGTGGACAACAGAATCCTTACGGCTATAACCCTGGTGGCGGTCGGCCTGGTCCGCCTCCTGGTCCGCCTCCTGGTCCGCTTCCCGGTCCCATGCCCGGTCCGTTTCCGCCTTATAATCCCCCGGCCATTGGTCCGCAGCCTGGTTTTATCGAGAGCATCAAGCTGTTTTTCACTCAATTTGCTACGTTCACAGGGCGTTCACGCCGCTCTGAGTTCTGGTATGTGTATCTGTTCCAGTTTCTGTTGAGTCTGGTTTTCAGTCTTGTCGGAGCAACGCAGCTATATTATCTGGTTTCGATTGTCTTGATTGTTCCTACGTTCGCGCTTCAGTGCCGCCGTCTCCACGACATCGGAAAAAGCGGACAGTTAATCTGGCTGCAGGTGCTCAGCACGGTGTTCTTCTATGTCTGTTTATTCTATTTGATTGTGTATATGATATACAATGTGCCAGAAGTACTTACTGTGTATCGTGAGCAGGGCATCGACGTTTCTGTTTTCCAGAGTTTTTATCCTATCTTGAATATTCCAGGCTCTGTCATCCTGATTTTCTTCCTGGCGGCTCTTGCCATCTGGATTATGTTCCTGGTGTTCAACTGCACCGACAGCAATAAAGGCACAAACAAATATGGGCCTTCACAGAAATACCCGGATTTGAATCAGTCTCCCTATCATCCGTAATCAGTATTTAGTAATTCAACTCAAGTTTCTGAAGTCATTATATATTGTTTTCCAACCCATTATCAGTTATGTTCTGGCAGTCACTCCGGATGGCTTTTGCCTCCGGCTAAAAACTTCACGCTCGGCATAGTGAAAACTAGTATTCCTCTCCTCTCGCTTAATCAGTTTTTTTGTTAAGCGAAGCGTTTTTTGAAGAACGAAGTTCTACTTTTTGTTCAGTTTTGTCAGCACGTAGTGCGGTATGGGTTGTGGGCATGGTTGCTGAAAACTTGTTTTCATGCAAGCATGGCTACAATCCATACCATTGGGCGCAGCCCATGACAAAACGTTTTTTTATCTTTTTTTGTTGATTGAACATCCGAAACTTGAATAATTCAACTGTCGCAAGTATTTGAAAAAAGCTGATAATTATTAAGTTCTGTTTATTTTTGAGTGATTCTAATATCGATTTATCATCGGCAAAACTATCGTCCACGAGCCTCAGGCTCGTTAACTCCCTTTTAAATTCCGAACCGCTTGCATAAATCTTACATCATACATAATTAAATCTTTAAATTAACTCGGCTTCCTTTTTTTACTTCAAAACTTGAATCATATATTTGCAACATGGTGTTTGCAATCAGTCGCAGATGTTTTTTACAGGCTGCAAATTTTTACATTTTTTAAAAAATCTTGTTTTTGTGTTCTTGATTATGCGATTTATTTTGTAACTTTGCATTTTAAAGTATGTAAGAAAGAAGGTATATATACTTAAACAATATTTTTAATTTATGGCGAATGTAATCAAACTTAAGAAAGGCCTTACTGTCAATCTTGCAGGAAAGCCATCATCGGAAATCACAACGCCAAAACCATCGAAAGTGTATGGACTCGTGCCCGACGCTTTCGTGGGTGTGAAGCCGAAAGTGGTGGTGAAAGAAGGGATGACGGTGAAGGCCGGGGATGCGTTGTTTGTTGATAAACTGCATCCGGAAGTGAAGTTCACGTCTCCTGTCAGCGGCAAAGTGGTGGCCGTGGAGCGGGGCGACCGCCGCAAAGTGCTGAGCATCCAGGTGGAGGCCGACGCAAAGCAGAGCTATGTGGATTTCGGCAAGCTCGACCTCTCGAAAGCAACTGCCGACGATGTGCAGAAGCTCCTGCTTGATGCAGGACTCTTTGCTTACATCAATCAGCGCCCATACGCGGTGACGGCATCTCCTGACGACAAGCCGAAAGCCATCTTCTGCTCCACTTTCTGCGACATGCCACTGGCTGCCGACTTTGAGGTGGCGCTGAAAGGCAACGAGGATGCGTTCCAGACGGGAATCAATGCACTGGCAAAGATCGCGCCGGTCAATTTGGGTGCGAAACGCGGGGCAGCAGTGGCTATCCTGAAAGCTGAGAATGCCAAGGTGACCGTGTTCGACGGAAAATGCCCGGCTGGTAATGTGGGCGTGCAGATCAATCATGTCAACCCGGTCAACAAGGGTGAGGTGGTATGGACCATCGGGCCCGAGGAACTGATTTTCATCGGCAAGGTGGTGAGCACGGGCAAAGTGGATTTCTCTCGCGTAATTGCCGTTGCAGGCAGCGAGATGGTCAATCCATGTTATGCGAAGGTGACAGTCGGCCAGCTGATTGGCGACATCCTTGCTGAAAATGTGAAGACCGATAAGAAAGTGCGCCTGATCGACGGCAATCCGCTAACGGGCACGAAAGTAGAGTCAACAGACTTCCTACAGGCTCACACCACAGAGGTGACTGCCATCCCGGAGGGTGACGATGCGAACGAGGCGTTCGGATGGATCATGCCGCGTCTGAAGCAGTTCTCTGCCAGCCGTACTTACTTCTCCTGGCTACAGGGAAAGAAGAAGGAATATGTGTGCGACGCACGAATCAAAGGCGGCTATCGTCATTGCATCATGTCGGGTGAATACGAGAGTGTGTTCCCGATGGACATCATGCCTGAACAGCTGATTAAGGCGATTATCGCCGGCGACATCGACCGTATGGAGGCACTCGGTATCTATGAGGTGGCTCCAGAGGACTTCGCCATGGCGGAGTTCGTCGATAGCTCCAAGCTGGAACTGCAGCGTATTGTGCGTGAGGGACTTGATATGCTACGCAAAGAAAATGCATGATTCTTTTAGTTGTTAGTTTTTAGTTGTTAGTTTTTAGTTGTTTTAATAGAAATCCTAGAAACCCCCAGGAACCCCTAGAAACCCCTAGGAAACCCTAGAAAATCCTAGGAACCCCTAGAATCCACTCTCAAACTCTCAACTGAAAATCGTAAATCTTAAATATTTAAATCATAAATTACATAATGGGTTTAAGAAAATTTCTCGACAAAATCAAGCCTTCCTTCCAGGAGGGCGGCAAGCTCCACGCTTTCCGTTCCGTCTTCGACGGATTCGAGACGTTTATGTATGTCCCCAACGACACGGCGAAAGCCAAAGGAGCCCATATACATGATGCCATCGACTCGAAGCGTATCATGTCGTTTGTTGTGATGGCGCTTACCCCGGCTCTGCTTTTCGGCATGTGGAATGTTGGATATTGGCATTACATCGCCAATGGAGAGGACCCTACATTCTGGAGCAGTTTCTTCTACGGACTGGGTGCTGTACTGCCCAAAATCGCAGTCAGCTACATCGTCGGGCTGGGCATTGAGTTCACTGTGGCGCAATGGAAAAACGAGGAAATCCACGAGGGATTCCTCGTCAGCGGTATCCTCATACCGATGATTGTGCCAATCAACTGTCCGCTGTGGATTATCGCCGTCGCCACTGCCTTTGCAGTGATTTTCGCCAAGGAAATCTTCGGTGGTACTGGTATGAACATCTTCAACGTGGCGCTCGTCACGCGCGCGTTCCTATTTTTCTCTTATCCCTCAACCATGTCGGGCGACAAGGTGTGGGTGAACCAGAACTATTGGGACTGCATCACCGGTGTGAGTGGTAATGTGGATGCATATTCCATGGCTACACCGCTCGGTGAGCTGGCTGCAAACACCGCGGACAAGCCGGTGGCTGTGACAACTGAATTCATGGACACCATCACGGGAATAATGCCTGGATCCATCGGTGAGACCAGCGTCATCGCCATCGCTCTCGGTGCAGCACTCTTGCTCATCACGGGGGTGGCCAGCTGGAAAACGATGCTGTCGGTGTTTGTGGGTGGTGCGCTCATGGCGTTCATCTTCAAGGACAAGGTGGCAGATAATTTCCAGTGGTATGAGCACCTCACTGTGGGAGGCTTCTGCTTCGGTGCCGTGTTTATGGCAACCGACCCTGTGACTTCTGCCCGCACGGAGTGCGGCAAGTGGATTTACGGATTCCTTATCGGTGTGATGGCTATCATCATCCGTGTGCTCAACCCGGGCTATCCGGAGGGAATGATGCTTGCAATACTGCTGATGAACGTGTTTGCACCGCTCATCGACTACTGTGTGGTTCAACGTAATATCAACAAGCGCGCAAAGCGTGCGGTAAAAGTGAAGGAGGGCTGAGACTATGGGAAAACTGAATACAAACGGTAACGCATACACCATAATATATGCATCCGTCATGGTGATTATCGTGGCGTTCCTCCTGGCTTTCGTGGCATCTGCCTTGAAGCCGACACAGGATGACAATGTGGCAAACGACAAACGCAGCCAGATTCTCGCTGCGCTCCGCATTGAGAAAGGGTCTGATTATAATGTGCAGGAGAAATACGCTGAGTTGGTGAAAGCTGACCCTGTTTATGGCGAAAAAGCATCCGACAAGCAGGACAAAGGCGGATTCGAAGTGCAGAACAAGGACCTTTCGAAGTCGAAGCGCCCTCTTTATGTGGCGGAGACCCCTGACGGTACGAAATATGTGATCCCGATGACTGGAGCCGGTCTGTGGGGAGGCATCTGGGGCTATGTGGCGCTCGATGACGACTGCGAGACGGTGTATGGCACTTACTTCTCTCATGAGAGCGAGACTGCAGGATTGGGTGCCCGCATCACAGAGAGTGAGTTCCAGAACACATTCCAGGGAAAGAAGCTCTATGCCGGCGACGACAAGTCGAAAGTGGCGCTGAGTGTGGTGAAGAAAGGTAAGGAGGGCGACCTGAGTGCCGACAACTATGTGAACGGCATCACGGGTGCAACACTTACTTCAGATGGTGTTAACAATATGATTCAACAGAGTCTGTCGGCTTATTCCGACATTCTCGAGAGTCTTAAAAAATAAGGAGGACAAAGAATATGGGTAAATTATTTTCAAAAGAGAATGGCGAAGTATTCAAAAGCCCTCTCAACCTGAATAACCCCGTGGCAGTGCAGGTGCTTGGTATCTGCTCAGCTCTGGCTGTCACAGCACAGCTCAAGCCTGCCATCGTAATGGGACTTTCTGTTACGGTCATCACGGCATTCTCCAATGTGATTATCTCACTGTTGAGAAAGACCATCCCTAACCGTATCCGTATCATCGTGCAGCTTGTTGTTGTGGCGGCGCTCGTCACCATCGTGAGCAATATCCTGAAAGCATACGTCTATGACGTGAGCGTGCAGCTTTCCGTTTATGTAGGACTGATCATCACCAACTGTATCCTTATGGGACGTCTCGAGGCGTTTGCCATGATGAACGGACCGTGGGAATCCTTCCTCGACGGAATTGCCAACGGTCTTGGCTATGCAGCTGTACTGGTCATCGTGGGCTTCGTGCGTGAGTTCTTCGGATTCGGTTCGCTCTTCGGTTTCCAGATTATCCCCGACTCATGGCTGCTCGACAACGGAGGCGGTTATCTCCACAACGGTATGATGACCATGCCGGCCATGGCGCTCATACTCGTGGGATGCATCATCTGGGCACACCGTGCATATAATAAAGATAAGGTACAATAATCACATAACTAAAAAAACGTAGAATTATGGAACATTTCTTTAGTTTGTTTGTCCGTTCGATTTTTGTGGACAACATGATCTTCGCGTTCTTCTTAGGTATGTGCTCGTATCTGGCTGTATCTAAGACTGTGAAGACTTCCCTCGGACTGGGTATTGCAGTCACGTTCGTGCTGCTCATCACTGTCCCTGTAGATTATCTGCTTCAGACGAAGGTGCTTGCGGAAGGTGCGCTCATTGAAGGCGTTGACCTTACCTTCCTCGCATTCATACTCTTTATCGCCGTCATCGCTGCCATGGTGCAGCTTGTGGAGATGGTGGTGGAGAAGTTCTCACCTTCGCTTTATGCAGCACTTGGTATCTTCCTCCCGCTTATCGCCGTGAACTGTGCCATCATGGGTGCATCTCTCTTCATGCAGCAGCGTATCAACATGGAACCTAATTCCACACAGTTTATCGGTGGGGTGGGCGACTGCGTGGCATACGCACTCGGTTCAGGTATCGGCTGGACTCTCGCTATTGTAGGTCTGGCTGCCATACGAGAGAAGATGGCTTACAGCGATGTGCCTAAGCCCCTTCAGGGTCTTGGCATCACATTCATCACCGTGGGTCTTATGGCAATGGCATTTATGTGTTTCTCGGGCTTAAAACTTTAGGGATTTAAGAATTTAAAAATTTACGATGTAAGATTTAGTATGACAAAAGAAGAGTTGATTATCAGATTTAGACGATTTGCAGTCAGAATAATAAAGATGGTGGATGAAATGCCGCATTCGATTTCTGGAAATGCTATAGCAAAGCAAATTGTTCGTTCAGGAACCTTACCTTCTGCAAACTATCGTGCAGCTTGTGTTGGAAAATCTGACAAAGATTTTCTGAATAAGCTGAAGATTGTTCAGGAGGAATTAGACGAAACAGCTCATTGGCTTGAAATCATCAGTGATACAGAGATGCTTAAGCCAGAACGCCTGACTGATTTGCAAAATGAATGTAACGAATTATATAGGATAATAGTTAGTTCTATTCTCACAATGAGAGATCGAATGTATTCGGACAGATGAGTAACTTAAATCGTAAATCTTACATATTTAAATCGTAAATAAGAATTATGGATACGAATTTTATTTTAGCAAGTATAGGAGTATTCCTTTCAATTATACTCGTGTTGGTGATTATTCTGTTGATTGCCAAGAAATACCTGTCACCGAGCGGCAACGTCACGTTGACCATCAACGGTGAGAACAAACTGTCGGTGGGACAGGGAAGCAGCCTGCTCTCCACGCTCTCTGAGAATGGCATTTACCTCTCATCTGCATGTGGAGGTAAGGGCTCTTGCGGCCAGTGCAAATGCCAGGTGATTGAGGGCGGTGGTGAGATTCTCGATTCAGAGAAAGGTCATTTCACCCGCAAGCAGATTAAGGAGCATTTCCGTCTGGGATGCCAGTGCAAGGTGAAGGGCGACCTCTCCATCAAGGTGCCTGAGTCGGTCATGGGCGTGAAGGAATGGGAGTGTACGGTCATCAGCAACAAGAACGTCGCTTCGTTCATCAAGGAGTTCAAGGTGCAGCTCCCGCCGGGAGAACACATGGACTTCGTGCCTGGAGCCTACGCACAGATCAAGATTCCGGCTTACGACCTCGACTACGACAAGGACTTCGACAAGAACGACATCGGAGAGCTTTATGTGCCGGTGTGGGAGAAATTCAATATCTTCTCGCTCAAGTGCAAGAACGACACACCGACCATACGTGCTTACTCTATGGCGAACTATCCTGATGAGGGCGATATCATCACGCTGACCGTGCGTATCGCCACGCCACCGTTCCTGCCCAAACCACAGGTAGGATTCCAACCAGTGCCTCCAGGTATCGCATCGACTTACATCTTCAGCCTCAAACCGGGCGACAAGTGCGTGATGAGCGGTCCTTACGGAGAGTTCGCACCTGTCTTCGACTCCAAGCGAGAGATGATATGGGTAGGTGGTGGAGCTGGTATGGCACCGCTGCGCGCACAGATTATGCACATGCTCAAGACGCTGCACACACGCGACCGCGAGATGCACTATTTCTATGGAGCACGTGGAATCGACGAGGTGTTCTTCATGGAGGACTTCCTCGAGCTGGAGAAAGAATATCCAAACTTCCATTTCCACCTCGGACTGGACTTCCCCGACAAGAAGGCAGACGCACTTGGCGTGAAATATTCTGCCGGATTTATTGCCAATGTGCTGGGAGACACTTATCTCAAGCAGCATGAGGCACCTGAGGACGTGGAATACTATCTCTGCGGACCTCCTATGATGGCGAAGACCGTGCTCGACCTCCTGCACTCACTCGGCGTAGAGGACGACATGATCCGCTTCGACAACTTCGGTGGATAACTTTTCATGGAATATTAATTTTATGGGGATGTGTCTGGTTCAAGGGCACATCTCCTTTTTCTTGGAATCCTCTACGGCCTTTTTTACTATGGTTGCTCAATCATCCAACAGAGCTTTTTTACAGTGCTTTCTAGAAAAAAAAGAGAAATAAAGATGTTTTTTTTTGTTTTTAAGGTAAAAACTTGTAATTTTGCAGAAGAAAATGTAAATACAGTGATAAAACTTTGTTATTAACCAAAATTCTTTGACAACATGAAACATTTATTTAAGACAATTGCATTGATAATTTCTATCTGCTTGTTTTGCAGTAATGCGAACGCACAGACCATTGTGCTGACAGGAAATAACACGAATCTGCGTTATGGACCGTCTATGAACGCAGGTGTTCTCAGCGATTATTATGGTAACCACATCCATTACCCCAAAGGTACGACATTCACCTATGCCGGTCAGACACGAAACGGCTTTTACAGCATTTATGTGAATGGCGATATTCTTTGGATTCATTCTCAGTTTGCCAATATGAGAGGTGCCAGGAATTATCAGCAGTCTAACTACAATGGAGGACGCAGTCTGGTCATCAATGGAACTAACGTTAATTTCCGTCTCTCACCCAGTTTGAATGCGGGTATTCTTACAAATTCATACGGATACAATGTGCATGTGCCGAAATACACACGTCTGCCTTATCTGGGCACCTCAGGCAATTTCTTTAAGACCAGGTATAACGGACGGACTGTATATGTGTATATGCAGTTCGCGTATGTGGATTAATAAATCTTACATCTTACATAATCTAATCTTTAAATTAACTCTGCTTCCTTTTTTACTTCAGAAACTTGAGTAAATTATCATGATAAAAAAAGTATTATCTGCTTTAATGCTGGCTGTTGCAGTAATCAATGTGAATGCGCAGAATCCGGCAGCCACAAACCGCTTTGTCCAGACTGGCGATGAGGACCCAGAACCCTTCGGCATGAGATGGGCGGCTATGAATTCTTTCCCCAAAAAACATTATCTTGTGTATGACAGCAATGATGTGGGAAATGTCTATAAAGAAAATGTCAATCCTCAGAATTGCATCTTCGTCATTTCCAAACGGGACTTTAGAATTTATGTTTACGAGGATACATCAAACGGAAGAGAACTCGTGGCGCATTTCCCCGTGTGTCTGGCAAGGAACATAGGAGACAAGTTCCGTTCTGGAGACGGCACGACTCCTGTATGCGTCAAAGACAGAAACGGGAATTACATTCCATTTACTATAAGCCAGATACAGCCGGCAAGTTCGTGGAGGCATGACTTTAAAGACGGCAGGGGAAATATCCTGGCATACGGCGACTGGTTCATGCGACTGCAGCTGAACAGCCATCGGGTCGCAAGCAACAGAAGCATCGGAATTCATGGAAGCAGCTCCAACGCGATTTCTGTTCCGGGACGCGACAGCGAAGGATGTATCCGATTGCGTAATAACGACCTGAATATGCTACGGCAGTATGCCAGAGTGGGAACGAAGGTGATTATAAAACCAGAGGACGCTAAAAAACTGCCTTGGGAGCTGGAAGCACAGAGAAAACTGGGCAACCGTTATAAACGCCCACAGCAAGGTTTTGTGCTTCCTGAAGGAGGTATGTGGGTGAATAAATGATGGTCATTTATGTCATCTTTAACAGTGGAGACAGATTCCGTATCCGTCTCCACTTCTTTGTTCTTCAATAGTCAATGAATAAATTGTAAACACAGGAATCACATATTCTCGGCATTTTTTTGTTGTTTGCGGAATTCTTACTATCTTCGCAAATAGAAATTGAATCGCTAGGGAAATCGGCCTGTAGTCACTATGAATTTGAATACGATGTTGATGATGCTTTTTCAATAATTTCACAAAAACACTACTAACACCATTCACGACAATGAGATACCGGTTGTTTACATTATTTTTACTGTGTCTGCTTTTCCCTGGTGCTTCCTTTGCGCAGTCAATAGCTGTCCGTCATCTTGACGGCACTTCCACTTTCTTTCCCCTTCCCGGATTGTCAAAAATCGAGCCAAAAGCGGACAAAGTAAGTTTCACTTCCTCATCTGGAACCATCTTAATTCCTAATGAGGAGGTGCTGACAATCCGTTACGTTCCACGTTTCGGAGATGTGAACAGGGATTTCCTGGTTGATGTCTCTGATGTCGTTGCGGTAATTAATGTGATGTCAGGCGATGATAACTTCAAACGTTTTTCTGATGTGAACGGTGACTGTTATACCGACATTTCTGACGTTGTGGCTATCATCAATGAGATGGCAGGAAAGAACAGAAGCGACATCATACATGGACAGTCGTCTGGGCCTGTTGGGCCTGTTGGTGACCTTTTTTGCATATTTCGTAATGATGGCGAGTTCAATATGTTTCTTCGAGAAGAGGTGAAAAGTATAACCTTTGACTCTGGAGTTCAGACTGTGCAGACAACAACTCAATCCTACACGTTTTCACTCGATGATATTGAGTATATGAGTTTCGTGCGTAAGGATCCTGTCTATAAGGCGGAGACCATTCGCCTCGATGGAAATATCCATGACTATGTGAAGAATGTTGACGGAATGACTATCACCTTGGATTCAAACACCCCGTCTTCTGTTCTGCCCAAATCTGGAGATAAGCTTGCCATTGTTGAATCATCCGACAAATTCCCCTGCGGGTTCGCTGGTTGGGTCTCGGGCATCTCATCCACCGATAACGGCTGGGTGGTTAAATGCCGTCCTGCTGATCTCCACGAGGTGATGTCGCAGTTCTACGGATATGCCATTCTTGTTGAAAAGGATGTTGACGGTAATGATGTTAAAGCCCGCCAAAGCGCTCAACAAAACGAAATCACACGTTTTGCTGTCAATATCCCTGATATCAGTCAGTCTTACTCAGTCAACGGGAGCAGCTATTTTACTCCCCGTATGGTTTATGGTTTGTATTCAAGTTCAAAGCTGTCTTTCAATGCCAGTCCTGTTATCACAGGATGGATGAAGTGTGTGGTTGATGCCGACCGTCTGCTCTCGTTCATAGAACTTCATGCTGTTTGCAATATCCAGTCGGAAATCAATTATTCTCTTGTCGGTAGTTTGAAGAATGCCATTCTTTATTCCACCTACAAGAGCGACCAGGTTAGAGGACCATGGGGTACCAGGCTTTATCTGAATGTCGGTCCGAGAATCGATGGGGACATGATGGATTTTGCCATGACTGCAGATGTCAAAGCTGACTATGTCCATACAGTGGACATCACCTATTATCCTGCTTCTGGAGGATATAACCTCAGCAGTCCTTGTGTGAATAGGGTTGACCAGCACTCTTCTGTGGTAGGCGTTGATGTGGATGTGGAAAATATGTTGATGCGTGGAAAGTTGAAGGTTGGGTTTGACTGGATTGTCGGTCTGCCTTTGGGAAGTGACAGGACAGGATGCTTGGCAGGCGCTCTCTCTGCCGGTGTGGAGACTGTTTCGGGTTTTCCGTCTAATGTTTATCTGAATAGTGCGGGACGTAGCACCGAAGCCTATGAGAGTCTGCAAAATGATAAGGCGACAATCTCTCCTTCCTGGAGTGCTCATGGAATTGCCACTGACACTGACGGACCGTCTCAGTGGCAGATGGGCGACGACTATAGTGCCTCCGGTAAGGCTATCTATGACGGGCAAGTCATTCCAAGTTTCTCTGACGTGAAATTCACTCGCGACAAAAACAATCCGTCAAAATATGTGGTGTCGGCGAAAGTATCCAAAGGCGGGCTTTTCCCTTTTTCTGTCGGATTCGCAATCTTTGATGAGGACGGCAATGTTGTGCGCACACCGTCATATTTTGAGAGACAATATACGAATGTGAAGGATTTCGCTTCTTATAGCATTGAGTTTCAAAACCTGACAGGGGGTAAAAAATACCGTGTCTATCCGGTGGTCAAGATGGCCGGCTTTGATGTGCTTGCCAGCCCGTATGCTGAACTGGACGTTCCCCTCTGCCCGGACAATAAGCATCCTCATGCCATCGATTTGGGCATCGGTGTGAAATTTGCTTGCTGCAATGTCGGGGCTTCCTCTCCTTGGGAATATGGCGGGTATTATGCATGGGGGGAGACAAAGGTGAAGGATAAAGACGGGTGGGAAAACTACTCGCTTTGTGAC
Organism: Bacteroidaceae bacterium; assembly: GCA_016284045.1. Lineage (GTDB taxonomy): Bacteria > Bacteroidota > Bacteroidia > Bacteroidales > Bacteroidaceae > UBA3839. Next base: position 11,180 of record JAEEOB010000071.1, on the reverse strand, counting down.
AGTACTGTTTTTTCTTGCAAATATATTGAGGACATTTCCGGAACCGATTATGATGTGGCTCATGTGAAGTGGAAAGGAAACTGGTGTATGCCGAGTGTTGAACAGCTCAACATGCTTGTGGATAACTGCACAAAAGAATGGACAACGGTGAAAGGCGTGAATGGATGGTTGTTTACGGGTACTAATGGGAATTATGTGTTTTTCCCGGCTGCTGGCGATCATTCTTCTGATACAGGCAGGTTTTTGAGATACTGGTCTTCAACAATAGGTCCAAGCCGTAAATATTCTATCATAAAATACTATATGTATGCTTATGGACTCTACACCAACGATGATGAGCCACATATAGGATACTCTCAACGTATAGATGGTCATAGTGTCCGGCCTGTTATGAAATAAGTTAGTATTAACATTTTGCCGGGTGCAATTCGTTGCTGAATAATCCCTTTCCACAAGAAAATCAAAAAAATGTTGAGAAAAAGTGTGCAATTGTTTGGTTGTGTGGAGGTTTTTTCGTAACTTTGCAGTCCATTTTACAGACGCGCTCCCCGAAGCGTGTCTTTGTTGGTGTGTGGATAGTGTGTCCTATTAGCCGGGAGCATGGTCCGTGAATCACTGGCAGTAAGCTATTTAGTAACAACAAAAAAGTAAAATTAAAGAATGAAAACGTTAAGTTTCTCAACTCATTTCGCAACACCTCAGGAGGCTGACAAAAAATGGGTGGTGGTGGATGCCACCGACCAGATTGTAGGCCGTCTGTGCTCAAAAGTAGCGAAAATTCTACGTGGCAAATACAAGCCATGCTTCACACCCAATCAGGACTGTGGAGACAACGTGATTATCATCAATGCGAACAAAGTGCAGTTCTCTGGCAACAAGTGGGCGGAGAAAGAACTCATCACTTTCTCTGGTTATCCAGGAGGTCAGCATAGAATCAGTATGCAAGACCTTGCAAAACGCCCGAAGGGATATGAGAGAATTGTTCGTCATGCAGTGAAAGGCATGCTTCCTAAGGGACGTCTTGGAGCTAAAGTGCTGAAAAACCTCTACATTTTTGAAGGTCCTGAGCACAACAAGGAAGCACAGAGCCCAGTGACTATTGATATTAACACGCTTAAATAATCATTCAACATGGAAGTAATTAATGCATTGGGCCGCCGTAAAGCAGCTGTTGCCCGTATCTATATGAAAGAGGGTACTGGTAAGATCACTATCAACAAGCGTGACCTCGCCGACTATTTCCCGTCTGAGTTAATACAGTTCGTTGTGAAGCAGCCGCTCACACTCCTCGACGTGGCAGAGAAGTACGACATCAAAGTGAACCTCTTCGGAGGCGGTTACACAGGGCAGTCACAGGCGCTTCGTCTTGCTATTGCAAGGGCGCTCGTGAAAATCAACGCCGACGACAAGAAGGCGCTCCGTCAGGCTGGGTTCATCACCCGCGACTCACGTGTGGTTGAGCGTAAGAAGCCGGGTCGTCCGAAGGCACGCCGCAGATTCCAGTTCAGTAAACGTTAATCGAACACAACGGTTTTCTTTAACTTTGTTTTCATTACTTACTGACGAATATATTTTAAATCAAATTTTTTTATTATCAATTCGTTTAGTATCTAAACCGGGAAGACCTTAGATTTCAATATTTAAGGATTTATGAATTAAAGATTTTCTGTTTTTGAGTCTTTGGGTGGACGAATTTGAAGCCAATTGAATAGGCTGACAGATAAATCGTAAATTTGTTAATCATAAATATCAAAATACCGAGTTACTCTCCGGTTGGGTTTGAACAAAAACTTAAAAAAGAAAGTAAACTATTATGGCAAGAACATCATTTGAGACATTACTTGCAGCAGGCAGCCATTTCGGCCACCTGAAAAGAAAGTGGAACCCCGCTATGGCTCCGTACATCTTCATGGAGCGCAACGGCATCCATATCATAGACCTCCACAAGACTGTGGCTAAAATCGACCAGGCCGCTGAGGCACTGAAGGCGATTGCCAAGAAGGGAGAGCGTATCTTATTTGTTGCTACTAAGAAGCAGGCTAAAGAAGTGGTGGCTGAGAAAGCCGCATCTGTTGGTATGCCATACGTGATTGAGCGTTGGCCGGGCGGTATGCTCACCAACTTCCCCACTATCCGTAAGGCAGTGAAGAAAATGGCGAACATCGACAAGATGCTTGCCGACGGTACATACGACAAGCTGTCGAAGCGTGAGAACCTTCAGATCCGCCGTAAGCGCGAGAAGCTGGAGAAGAACCTAGGATCTATCGCTGACCTCAAGCGTCTTCCTTATGCTCTCTTCGTTATCGACGTGATGAAGGAGAACATCGCAGTGAAAGAGGCTAACCGTCTGGGTATTCCTGTGTTCGGAATAGTGGATACCAACTCCGACCCTACAAACGTGGATTTCGTTATCCCGGCAAACGACGACGCAACCAAGTCTATCGAAGTTATTGTTGACGCGTGTGTGGCTGCTATCGCAGAGGGTATCGAGGAGCGCAAGGCTGAGCGTGTGGATATGGAAGCTGCTGGCGAGGTAACTGAGGAGACTGTTCCTGAGGACCGTCCGATGAGAAAGCGTATCTCCAAAGCACGCGCTGAGAAGAAAGCAGAGGCTGCAGAGGCTCCCGTAAAGGAAGAGGCCGCTCCTGCTGAGGAAGAGGCTGCTCCTGCTGAGGCACCTAAGGCTGAGCCTGAGGCTCCGGCAAAGGAAGAGGCTGCTGAGTAATACAAACAGCAATTTAAGTTTTTCCGGAATTTCCGGAATTTCCAGGTAAGCCGGAATCTCCGAGAAATCCGAAAAAAATCTTAATTCGTAAATCTTTTAATTTTAATATCAAAATGGCTATTACATTACAAGACATAAATGCGCTTCGTCAGAAGACTCAGGCTGGTCTGATGGACTGCAAGAAGGCACTGACAGAGGCTAACGGCGACATGGACGCCGCAATGGAGATTCTTCGTAAGAAAGGACAGATGGTGGCAGCTAAGCGTTCCGACCGCGAGGCTGCTGAGGGATGCGTCCTCGCTAAGGTTGACGGTAAGTTCGGTGCGCTGCTCGCGCTGAAGTGTGAGACCGACTTCGTGGCTAAGAACGCTGACTTCGTGGCTCTTGCAAACAAGGTGATCGACGCTGCTGTGGCTGCTAAGGCTAAGACTCAGGAAGAGGTGAACGCACTCGATATCGACGGTGGTCCGGCTTCTGAGGCTGTGGTGAACCGCTCAGGTGTGACTGGTGAGAAGATGGAGCTCGACGGATATGCAACCGTTGAGGGCGAGAAGGTGGTGGCTTACAACCACATGAGCCAGAGCTTCCTCTGCACACTCGTCGCATTCAACAAGGACTGTTCTGACGAGGTGGCTAAGGGCGTTGCCATGCAGGTGGCTGCCATGAGCCCTATCGCACTCGATGAGAGCCAGATTTCCGACGCTGACAAGGCTAAGGAGCTTGCTGCTATCATCGACAAGACAAAGGAGGATGAGGTGAAGCGCGCCATTGAGGTTCAGCTCAAGAAGGCTGGTATCAACCCGAACCTCGTTGACAGTGAAGACCACATCAACTCTAACATCACAAAAGGGTACATCACTGAGGAGCAGGGTGCTCAGGCACGTGAGATCATCGCCACTGTGGGTGAGTCTGCACGTCAGAACCTCAATGAGAAGAAGATTGAGATGATTGCTCAGGGACGTCTCAACAAGTACTACAAGGAGGTTTGCCTCCTCAATCAGGCTTACATCGACGATGCTAAGCTTTCTGTTGCTGACTACCTCAAGAGCGTTGACAAAGACCTCACAGTCGTTGACTTCAAGCGCTACACACTCCGCGCTGAGTAATCAGTATATCTAAATAAGTTAAAGCCGCCCAAGCTGGATTGCTTGGGCGTTTTTTTGCTTTTTTGCAGGACACAAGGTCCTGCCTACCTCTCCTGTGCGTTTTCTTGAGGGCTTACGGTTGCAGAGCAGGTTTGAGCCACCTTTTCCTATATAGATTCCTTCTGTTCCTTTTCTTAGCCAGCGTAGCTTTCCTGATTCCTTCTGTTCCTTTTCTTGGCCGGTATGGCATTTCCCGATACCTTCTGCATTTTAGTTACCCCAAGGGAGAGGTAGGCGAGACCTGGTGTCTCGCAATAGCGGCCGGCGAAGCACGGCCCCATCACCACCTTCAATAAAAAGTTAAAAAAGGAAAAAACCTTTCTCGTTTTCTTCTTTTTCCTTATTTTTGCATCTAAAAAAGAGCTCCAATGGCAAAAAAGAAAACACCAGAGGAATTCGTAAAGCAACGATCAGACCATAAAAAATACGCAAAAGGCAGTAAGCCATCCATGCACCGTCGCTGCGACATCCATGACTACAAAGATAAGGCAACGTATATGTTTACGATTTGTCTGAATGAACGACGCCATTTGTTTGGGAAGCTGGTCATACCACATGGATTTTCTGCGTCCTTTGATAATCGAAAAGCAGGACACGAGGTCCTGCCTACCTCTCCTGTGGGACATCAGACATCCGTAGAAAAACGAGAGAAACTTCCATACATCCAACTCTCGGCTGTGGGGGAGATGATAAAATCGCAATGGGAAGAAATCCCTTTGGAATACAGCCAGATTGACAATGTCGCACTGCAAATCATGCCGGACCACATACATGGAATGTTGCAGGTAAGAGCTCAGCTTCCTATGCCGATTGGAAAGATAATCGGCCGTTTCAAATTTCTCACCACTAGGAAATATAACCAGCTGATAAACGGACCTGACTTCAAAGAGCGGGGATGTTCCGTATTGCAACTGTGGGAAAATGGGTTCGCAGATAGTATCGTAACGAGTGATGAACGGCGCAAAACACTTCTCCATTACATTTACGACAATCCCCGGCGGCTTGCAATAAAGTTGCTGAGCCAGGATTTTTTTCATGTCAAACAAGCTGAAATTGCAGGCTATTCCTTTCACTATGTGGGTAATTTCAATCTATTGAACGGAAGGCTCATTCAGTTGCAGTGCTCAAGAAGAATGGGAGAATCTGACATTGAGAAAGAAATAACAAAATGCGTGGTGCAGGCCATGCAAGGCGCTGTGTTTGTCACTCCTTGTATCAGTGCTGGTGAGAAAGTGGTGACGCGCAATCTGTTCGATTCTGGATTTTCGTTGATTGTACTTTTGGAAAACGGTTTCAGTGAGTTTTATAAGCCGCCAGCTGCTTATTTGGAGGCCTGTGCGATGGGGAAGATTCTTTTTCTTGCACCATGGGGTCATCATAACGAAAAACGTCCTATTACACGCGAGCAGTGCCTTGCTCTCAACCAGATGGCGGCTGACATCTGCCGATTATGTGGCCTGCATAGCTGATTATGATTGCAGGACACAAGGTCCTGCCTACCTCTCCTCTGCGATTTCTTGAGGGCTTACGGTTGCAGAATAAGCTATGCTCCCTTCTTGAAGCCCTGGCCTTTTGCTTTTCAGAGCCTCCTGCGTCTCTGATACCTTCTGCATTTCAATTACCCCACGGGAGAGGTAGGCGAGACCTCGTGTCTCGCAGTATCGGCCGGCGAAGCACGGCCAAATCCTCCTCTCTCTTCCTCTTTTTTACAATCTGATACCATTCACTTCCAATAAGTTGAAATTTTACGTCAAAACGTAAAATTCTTTAATGATTTGTAACTGAATTTAACGGAAAATCCGTAACTTTGCACGGAATTATAGAACATACATACCGCACTGGGTGCGTGAGTCCCCGCGGTATTCCTAACGCCTTGGCAGACAATATAGATCGAAAGACGAAAGAACCGGCTGAAAGTTAAAGGATTTTGAGACGTGAGAGAGGATTTGCGATAATTGTAGCGAACGACGGGAAAGAAGAGAAATACGGTGAAGAATGCCGGAACAGCGAAGGCATAGCGACTTGTCTGCATGACTGACGATACAACAACCAATTTACTACTTATCTGCTAACAGACCATTTTCTGACAAGATTTCAGTTAATCCAACACCAGACCTGCCACCATCAGGTCTGCTTTGCGGTGTGTGTGGGACTGCTTTATGGATGCCAAATCACAAGAAAACATCGACTGCAATCCATTGCTGAGCTTACTACACTCTAAACCCTCAACTCTAAACTCTAAACAAAAAAAATATATGTTTAACTTAACTAAATCTTTTAACAAAACAATCATGAGAAAAAAACTACTTTTTCAATCTTGGTTGCTATTAGCATTGATGCTGATAGGAACCGGGAGTGCGTGGGCAGGAACACGACTGATAAATGTGAAGTCGTGGGACTTTACCTCTGTCATCTGGAGTGGTAGCGAAGTCGACAACTCCCAAAACATTACTATTAACAATGCTGGTTGTACATATTGTACTGGTGCTTTAAGTGGAATTGCTCTACAAGGTCCTGGCAATTGGAAGATAAACGACAATCCAGCAGGCCTTTACAACAATAATAGTGGTGGCCGTAACGTAGCCGTACTCGGCTTGAGAGCTGGCGATATTGTGACTGTTGTAACAAATGATGCTATTAGCGGTTTAGTTAATGGAGTAAACACAAATGGCACACTTAATGGCACATGCACTTTTTCTGTAAACGCTGATGGTGCATTTGGATTTACATATCCACGCTATAAAGTGATTTCTTCCATTACCGTGCAGCGTTCTGAGTATTTTGAGGATTCAAAAACTTGGGATTTTGTAAACAGCGGATATAATACTGACAATCTTCCAAGTGTTATAGACGGTCTAAAGATAAATGGTAATAGATCAGAATCAGGGGACTTTAATATTTGGGGGGGACTTCGTTTCAGAACAGCAAATGGATCCGTTGACATCCCTGTAACAGCTGGTCAGATAGTTACTATAGGTGGTGGCAGTTATGATGGTTCAGACCGTCATGGTATGACTATTTATGTGACTAACGCTATTGACGGGTCTGGCAGTGAACTGACTACTGGCTCAATTGATGCAGGAGGTGAGTTCAGCTGTATAGCTGCTTCAGACGGGTATGTAAGGTTGACGCGAGGTACAGTTGAACCCAGCAACTATTTTGCAGTTCGTTATATCACTGTTTACGACCCTGTTGCTTTCAACTACTCCGCCTGTGAAGCAGAGCTGATTGACTTGGACATTGATGAGCCGACAATCTGCTGTCCGGCTAACTCGGAGGTGACATACTCTGTAAGCAACACCAAGATTGCGAAACTTGGTGGAGAGGAACACTCGGGTGACTTGATGGGTGTAAACACTGGTATTACAGGTGTGAATGCAACCGTGAAATATAATAACCTGACCATGACTGCCAGCTATACGCTGACCATATCTGCCGATGAAGCCACATTCAGTGTGGATGGCAACACCTATACGCTGACAGGTCCTGGTAAGCTGGGCGAGCGAGTAGTAAACTCGGTTCCTAAGATGACAATGGAATTTGGTGAGAATGCGGATGGTATAACCAATATTACGATTGTACGTGACGAGAATGGCATCGGCAACGTGGCCACTACTCTCGACTCAAATGGATGGCAGCAAATTTGGTATGACGGTTCAAATGGTAATGTTCTGCCTCATCAGGGTACTTTCTATACATTTAAGCCTTCAGCTGCTGGTAAGCTCACAGTAAAAGGTTATCTCCGCGGTACCAACAGTGTTTATCTGGTGGATGCTGACAACCTTGCTCCCATGCCAAGCGATGTAACCGGACAAGTAAGTAAAGATGGCTCTTCGTGGAGTGGAACCACACCACCGGGTGAACCAACTCCTCGTGTGAATGGTTATAAGATGGCTGAGAAATACGAGAACACGATTTCCAATACCGGCGATATGCTTAAACAGACTGTATCGGGTCTTGCCAACGGTCGTTACACAGTCGTACTTCAGGCAAACGCTTGCTTTACTAACCGCGCTGAAGTGGCACGTCCAGAAGGATGGACATGGGATGCTTCTCAGGCCAACAATATCGCCAATGTGTTTGTGGAGACAGCCGCAGGTCGCCAGTCTCAGGCTATCACTGCTTTGAACGCTACAGAGGTGGCTACCAACGGACGTTTTACATTTGAGGTGAATGTGACTGACGGTACACTCACGATGGGTTTGAACAAAACCGCCATCGGAACCAACTGGGAAACCATCCAGATTGAGTCACTGAACTATCTTGATGCCAGCGACTCTCAATTTGAACCAGTTTGGAGCTACACTCCAACTTCCAGCTTCACGAACAACTCCGAAGTTGATGTAGAAGCTATTCTCACAGCCGGAAAGACCTACTACCTCTACGCCAACATTCCGTCTTCCAACGGTGTGAACTCATGGGGCACTTACCAGCTGCAGTCGTTCACCTACGAAAGTGCGTGGTCGTTCGCCGAGAAATCAGTTGTTGTAGATTTCAACGAAGTGACCAACTATGCAGGCATGGCTGTTGAGACTGTAATTAGCGGACTGAATCCGTCTCTCATTTACTCAGCCGAGTTCAAGGGCGACATCACGGGTACGATCAACCCGCAGACGGGTAAGATTGAGTCTATCTCAGCCACAGGCGACGACGCCGACAAGGGTGGTGCCATCGTTGTGACCGCCAGCGACGGCACAGACTCCGACTACTATGTCATCACCGTGCCTTATGCCAACCACCTCTGGGACTTCTGGGGTATTCCTACCCGCGGAGGTGACTATCCTACAGACCTGAACGAAGACTTCGACTGGGCAGTGAACTACGAGGTGCGTACCTACGACAATTCCACGCGAAACCTGACTTACCTGAACGAACCCGTACTCACCGCTGCCTTCGCTGTCGATGGAGACAACGCCGCATTCATCGGAGAGACTGCCGGATTCACCGTGCAATCCTCAGCCAAGCAGTTTGGTCTGCGTGCTGAGAGCGACAACCTCGGAGATTACAACAAGTTCAAGGCTTTCTTCCTTGACGGAGGAACCAACCAGGCAAAATACGCAGAATATATAGCAGACTACGGACTCGACCAAGCAGACTTCACCGCCGAGAAATTCGCAGAACTGAAGGCCGACGGTAACTTCGTGGACAGATACCTGAAGATTATGCTTGCTTATGGCCGCGACGATGTTTACAGCACCAACATCCTCGCCATGGAGAAGGGTGCCGTCATCACCATCCCTAACGTGAAGGCAGGCAGCTACATCGCCCTCAAGTGGTACCGTCATGCACCAGAGACCGGTGACCGCATCAAGCTCACGAACGCTGTCGACCTCGACGGAGTAGCAATTACCACTTACGTGAACGTGGTTAACCAAGGACGTAGTGGTACCAACATCTTCGGCAACCCTTACGGATGGATTGAGTTCAGGGCGGCAGCCGACGGCGACGTGACACTGCAGGTTGACGATAAAGGTTGGACCCACCTTAAGGCCATCTCCCTGAGCGAAGAATTCCACGACACTGATTTGGTGATCAGAGACGACTTGAACGACAAGAGTGCCACTACTTCTTTCAATACCACAGACGACGCAGTTTCCAACACTTATTCCCGCAATTCCTATTATACAAAGAGTGAGCAGGGTGTCGGTTACATCTACACGCTGAAAGACATGACAGGAAATGTGAATGCAACTACTGTAACGATTGACGGCGGTACACTCACGGCCGCTCAAGGAACAGTAGGAACTGCTACATTAGTGCTTACCGCAACTTCCAATGGATATGCCATCGACCGTGAAGAAATTGCTCTGAAGTTCGGAGCATACGGCGACACCCACCAGGATTATCCTTACACTTGGAACTTCACAAACATCAACACCGGCAACCTTGACGGCCAGGAGAACTGGACGAAGGATGGAGACAACTACACCGTGACTCCCGAGGCCACCACTGCCCACCTGCAGGACAACGAGCTGAAGAAGAGCGCAACCGACAAGAACGGCGTGGCAGAGTTCGACGAGCTCGGTATCGAGACCCCGACCAACACCGACGGCACTCCTACCGCCATCGACCTTACCATCACCGACAACGGCAACAGCACCACTACTACCGTGGGCGATACCGGCATCACATTCGTGGTTCCTGACGTGCCGGAGGACGCTACCGTATACGTGAAGGTGGTTCCTAACAACAACTCCACTGTGAACATCAGCAATGGAGACGGTGAGACCAGCCCTTCAAAGAAGGTGCTCAGCGACGACACTACCGTCTACACCATCGACGGTACTCCTGAGGCAAATGACGTGACCGTAGAACTGAAGAACGTTGAAATCCAGAGCATCGCCGTGACCAACATCTTCAAGGAGGCACGCATGGCTTCGGCTTCTGACAAATTCAGGTTCTATAACTCCGACTGCCAGGCCAAGGACATCGACTACGACCTGACTGACTACTACACCGGCATCGACATGAAGGCTATGTTCATCACATCGGAGAGTTTCGGAGAGTTTGACTACGATCGCGAGACCGCAGTGGTGAACGCAACGCCTGTGACGGCTCCTGTATCTGCCAACACCGGACTTATCGTCTTTACTAAGGACAACGAGGTACTCCACCCGCTCTTCGTGCCAGACGTGAACACAACCGAGCGTCAGAACACCGAAGGCAACATGCTCGTAGGCGTGCTCTTCAATGAAGAGACCGGCACTTCTTCTACTGAGACACTTTACAAGGAAGTGGTGACCGATCCGGGTACGCCATATCAGGACCTTGCAGATTACAAAGACAACATCGGAACGTTCACGGCTGAAGGCAGTAGCGTGCTTAACAGCTCTGTCCGTATATACTTATTCGACGAACAGGCCATAAAGTTCGCAAACAGTTACAATAATGGAGCGAACTATGTGGAGGTGACTTGCGATGGTGGCTTCAAAAGAGGATGCATCATCACTTATAGCGGCTGCATCAGCAGCGATGACGCAACTGAAACCGGTGCTATCCAGATTTACGATGAAAACGGAAACCTGTTGCACGAGTCTCAGAACTTCGTAAATGTGTACGACGGTAGCAACCAGATGGAATCTGTCAGTTCTTTCCAACTTGAAAGCGATGCCCAGAGCCTACGTATTGCACGCAAGGGCAACACTGCCACCTATGTCACCACCTTCCGTGTGGAGTGGACGGGATCAGATGCCACTACAGAGCTTGTTGAGACCCCTGTCACCATCTACACCGGCAACGTGGCACCTGCTGGGAGCGGCACTTACCGTTATCTTTTCACCAACCAGTACAACACCGTAGGTCAGAACAAC
>JAEEOB010000070.1 GCA_016284045.1 Bacteroidaceae bacterium | reverse complement strand
TCGTCCCCACGGACACTGCTGCGTGCTCGTCCGTTATGTGGGTGGGAACTCGGAACCGGTGCGGTGACGGCTTTTATGACGGCTATTTCATGCGTGGGTCGAAAATTGAACACGCTTTATTCTCCTTCCATCAGGTTGAAGGTGTAATATTCCTTTTCGTAAGCAGGGAGTTTGGCGTATTCGGTGTCGTCCATTCCCTGGATGAGTTTTGTGCCGCGGATATAATACTTCGTGGTCTCCTTGTCGATGGTCACCTCCACCACGTCGTCTTTCACCACATAGGTGCCCTTTTTCGTGGTCTGGTCGGTGGAGCCGGGTGTGTAATTCACGGTGCCGTCCTCGTTCTTGTAGGAAGCTGAATAGCCGCTGCGTCGGGTCTCGTCGAAGAGTTCCACCGAAGTATCGTCTATGAATTTCAGGATTTTGGTCATATAGAACGAATGACCGTCGTCCATGGCAAGAATTTCCTGGTACATCTTCCATGACGTTCCGGCGAGCTTTGGTTTCCCGCAGCTCATCAGCAACAGAGCAGCGCCGACCGCCACAAGAGCAGTTGTCAGCAATAGCATGTTTTTATGTTTCATCATTTTGTTTTTAGCTGTTAGTTTGTGATAGGATATTCTAGGCGGTTCTAGGATATACTAGGCGGTTCTAGGATATACTAGGCGGTTCTAGGATATACTAGGGAAATTAAGGATTTTCAAAGATTTTCCATCTCATCCAAAGAGCCGATGGAATCAGCTCCAATCCCGCAGGGATTTAACTCCAATGAAATTTAATCATAATACAGCATGAATTCGGCTTTCTTCCCTTTGGTATTGGTGAAGGTGCCTTGGTAGCTCATGCAGGTCATCTGCTTCTCCGGTACATAGAATTCCTCGTAGTGTCCGACGAACTTGCCGATGTAGCGTCCTCTCTGGTCATACTCGTTAAGTACCAAGATTTTTGTCCGTTTGTTATACGACACGAATTTGAGCTTGCGTTTTATTCCGCTGTATTCAAACTCTCCGGTCATGCCGTTCATCTCGATTTCTGCGTGCGCTCCGCCGATATTGCCCCATCCGCCCATATAGATGCCAGGCTTTTTCTGAGTGGTGAGTGAGATTCCGGGTACGCCGGTACCCACTGTGGTTTCGGCATGTGCGATGCATGTGCACACCGCCATCACAATCAATAAAAAGGTTCGTTTCATAAGTTGATAATTATTTAAGGTGGTTTGAAATCACCGGTTTTTCCGGCATTAACTGTTAACTCTGCAAAAATAAACAAAAAAACTCAGACCGCAAATAAAAATGTAATAAAATTAGTTTTTAGTTGTTAGTATTTTACAATGATGCCTGATACAAGATCGTGATGAGAAAACAAGCAAGAAATTATCGTGTCACAGTAATCCTTCTCAATAATGTTTAGAAACATTATTTTTGATAAATATTTGATGTTTGGACTATTGTATTGACACAACAAGAGTTTTGGATTTAGACTTCTGTGAATTTCAAGACACTGATAGAACTATTGGAAATGTCAGGATTATTTTGAGACGGGTCTTACAACAAGTCCAAATGGACGGAATAAGCCATTCCATGAAACTTCCTTATCGTTGAAATACAACATGGAAGCATAATCCGAAGCGTCACTGTTCCTGGGGATTTGGGTAGAGCCCCAATATTCACCATCATTCTTAGAAGGAAAATAAGTATTGTCATCCCATCGTCCTACCACATTAGGCATAAAGATGGTATTACCGTTGGAACCATAAAACTTCCTACCTTCGACACCATTCATTATTGCGCTCTCACTGGGACAGCTAGTGTAAAGTGCCTTAATCTCATCAAAATTAGGCATGACCCATGAACCTCCCCATTTCACGTGAGCAACGTCGTACTTGGTTCCAGCTATTTCCACTCCAATGCCTATGCAACTCTGACTTTTTTTGTCGTAATACTTATAGGTGTCCAAAACATAGGTTGACTTAGTCTCGGTTTCACCCCAGGAATAGTAATTGCCCTTCTCCCAAGGAGCTGAAGCGCCCACGTTGCAGCAAGCCCATTTCACCCCGATGCCCAGATCAATGGCATGAGGATGTTTGTTGTCGGGACAGAACGGCACATTCAGCTCTGCATAGGGCGCGGCAACCAAATCATAGCCACCACATTTCACGACAGGGTGTGCGCGATATTTATGTCCGGTACGAAGACTATAAAAGCTGATGTTGTAGGAAGACACAGTGTTCTCATCCGGAGACTGAGGCTCATGATAAACCGGGGTCCGTGCCACGTTGCCCTCTTCGTCAAAGATGATGAATCCAAGAACGGAAGGAGTCAGAAGGCAGGAAGAGGATTTGGCGGAAGTCGAGTAATCTGTTGGAGTGGTCTTGTCACGAATGAACTTAACATCAGAAAAGTGCGGAAAAACATAACCATCATATACCGTCACAGTCGGGAGGCTGTAATCGTCTCCCAAATCCCAGCCAAAACGGTTGTCCGTCAAGGTTTTATTCCCATGTCCTCCACTGCTGCATTGAATCTTTGCTGTGCCATTTTTCACGCTCTCATAAACTTTTGTGGCGTTTCCAGCATCTTGTAGAGCATCATCTGTGGGCATTCCCTTGAATTTCATATCCAAGTCGGCAGAGAATGTGGCGCCTAACCAGTTTTCCTGTCTAACACGGGATAAAACGCCGAAACTGCAGTCGAAACCTGTTTTCACCGGGCCGTTTACCACAGCATAAGTGAATCGGATGTCGGAATCAGCCATCGAGGCATGATGACGAACACTGTTCACACAGGGAAAAGACGTGTTGAAACCGTTGGCTGCCGGATAATAGTTGATATCCACATCTTGTACAAAATCAGCCAGAAGATCAGCACTAAAAGCCATGCTTGAATTTCCTGTGACATCAAGCCTTTGATTCACCCCCATGTACATATAGGTGTTCCATAGCAATTTGAATGACTTCTTACAAGCAGGTATTGTGACCGGTTCTCTCAGCTCTCCGACAATCCTGAAGAGTTGGTCAGACTTCACATCACATGTAGCATGAAAACCGACGTAGGATAATGAACGGCTGGAATCAACCACACGCTTCAGCCAGCCCTTTAAGCCAACCTGGGCTTTTATTCCTGTCCTGGAAGATTGGGTGGTACCCACATAGGGATAATACATAATGAATGGTGCCCCCATATGGCTTTTGGCTTCATCTATCTCTATCGAATTGGTTTTTAAGCGAATAAACCCATTATTAATATCGGTGTCGGCGGGTTCGTTACCGTCCGAAAGCAGCGCATAGCCATAGAAACGTTCTGCGACATCCTCCAAATCGATTTCTCTGAAAAAATATAAATCTCCATTGATGTTTGTCACGATGCCGGCAATTCCGGCAGGAAATTTCTCCGAGATATCTAAAGCGGCAATCTTGTCCCCAACCTTTGGAAGCAGTTCCGGAGGTGTTTCGGGAGAGAACTTGATTCGGAGTGATGAAGCCTCAACGATATAATCTTGTAACTCACCGTCAAGGCGAATTGTCTCCGGACGATATACGGTCTCAGGATGAATGAAACTCATACACTCGATGTTGTCGAGCGGAAGTGTGTAGATGCTGTCGGCTGTCTGAACGGTCTGCACGCCAGGAGCGAAGCTGATTTTTTCAATCTCATCACGCAAGAACATATTGAACTCGCCGTCTGTTCGATACACATACATGATATCACCCAATATGGAGGCATTGTCAACAGTGTAGCCTGGGCTGGATTGACTGCCCGACAGACCTGACATCTCGTTGATAATCGCAACAACATCAGAGATGTCTGTATTACCGTCATCATTCACGTCTGAGAACCGTCGCAATGATTCGTCACCCGCCATCACGTTGATTACGGATACCACATCAGAAATATCAACAAAGAAATCACGGTTGACATCGCCACGACGTGCGAGATAGCTGATTGTAAGCACCTCGTCGTTAGGGATATTCAAACTGCCGGAAGGGTTGATGAAACGGACGGTGTGCTCATTCATCTCAATCGATGATAATTCGGAGATGGGCCACAACGTGGAAGTACCGTCACGATGACGTATCACAAGAGACTGGGACGTCGATGATTCCGGCAGACAAAAAAGTATTATTACAAACAAGAATATATATTTCCTCATGGTTTTAATAGGATTTGATTATTGGTGATTAATGCAAATATATGGTTTATGGTGGCTTATCAATGATTATTCTCCATATATTCTATTGCAAATATAACGATTTTTATTATGCCCACAAAATTTAATCAAAATTTTTTAATGGGAGTTAATTTTCTGTGAAAATGGAAGTTAATTTTTTAAATGGGAGTTCATTTTCTGCGAAAATGGGAGTTAATTCCTGCGGAATGGAAGTTTATTCTTTGAATGGGAGTTAATCCTGCGGAATGGAAGTTAATTTTCTGCGAAAATGGAAGTTACTCATACAAGTTTCGGATGTTCAATCAACAAAAAAGATAAAAAAACGTTTTGTCATGGGCTGCGCCCAATGGTATGGATTGCAGCCATGCTTGCCTGAAAACAAGTTTTCAGCAACCATGCCAACAACCCATACCGCACTACGTGCTGACAAAACTAAACAAAAAGTAGAACTTCGTTCTTCAAAAAACGCTTCGCTTAGCAAAAAGCCATCCGGTTTGATTGCCAGAACACAACTGATAATGTGTTGTAAAACAATAAATAATAACTTCAGAAACTTGAGTTACTCATATAATAAATACAATAAATGGCATGAAAAGATTTTGAAAGATTCTTATCATCGGGTGATGACACTGTCACTCACCACATAAATACCCGAATAACCCATTTTTTTATCTCGAAACGCTTAGAATTCGGGAAATTTCAGTTATCTTTGTGGCATAATTAAAAAAGGCACCTGACTGGAAGGGGAAAATGACTCGTTTCCGGCTGACTGGGAACGATTTCCATCCATTTCCGAAACAATCAAAACCTATGAACATGATGAAAACCAAAGCTACTGTCTTAAACTTACCGGCAAGGGCGGCCATGACGCTGCTTGCCCTGATGCTCACCTCGCTGTCCGCATGGACTGCTGACCAAAGCGGCAGGTGCGGCACGAATCTCTGGTACCATTATTACACGTCTACCCAGGCGCTGTACATCTACATCGGAGACCAAGGTTCAACGGGGTATATGACCAACTATTACCCTGATGATGATTATTATCACGACAAAGCCCCCTGGAAAAACTACAGAGGAGAAATCAAGAAGGTTAATATCGGCGAGGGAGTGACGAGTATCGGCAATTGTGCCTTTTATGGATGCACCGCGCTGACTGAGGTCTATATTCCCGGCACCGTGACGGACATCGGCAACCAAGCGTTCTATAACTGCATAAGTCTGACCGGCATCACAATCCCCAACAGCGTGACACGCCTCGGCACTGGGGCATTCGACAACTGCTGGCGACTTGCGGACATCACCATGCCCGAAACGATGTCGGTCATCGAGGACTTTGCCTTTAAAGGCTGCCAGGCGCTGACCTCGCTTAACTTCCCCTCGGGGGTGACAAACATCAGTGAAGAGGTTTTTCGGGAATCCGGGCTGACCAGTTTCACCATCCCCGAAGGTGTGACGAACATCAGTCAAGATGCCTTTTGGGCATGTGAATCCCTGAAAAGCGTTACCATCCCCGAAGGGGTGAAAGGCATCGGCATCAGAGCCTTTCAAGGATGTTCCTCCCTGGAGAACGTTGACATCCCCGGCAGCGTGACAAGCATCGGTGAGGCTGCCTTTTGGGGCTGTTCCTCCCTGACAGACGTTGCCATTGCCGACGGCGTGACAAGCATCGGTGTGGCTGCCTTTAAAGGCTGTTCCTCCCTGGAGAGCGTTGACATTCCCGGCACCGTGACAAGCATCGGTGAGGATGCCTTCGAGGGCTGTTCCCCCTTGACCAGTGTAGCCATCCCCGGCAGCGTGAAAAGCATCGGTGATAATGCCTTCCTGAACTGTTCCTCCCTGACGGGCGTTGACATCCCCGGCAGCGTGACAAGCATCGGTGAGGCTGCCTTTAAAGGCTGTTCTTCCCTGACAGACGTTACCATTGCCGACAGCGTGAAAAGCATCGGTGAGTATGCCTTCCGAGACTGTTCTTCTCTGACAAGCGTTGCCATCCCCAGCAGCGTGACAAGCATCGGTGGATTTGCTTTTTGTGGCTGTTCCTCCCTGACGTCCGTCTATTGCTATGCTGCCACGCCTCCTGCATACGACAAAAGTGCGTTCTGGGGCAACGCAGAAAACCGCAAAATCTATGTGCCGACCGACTGCGTGGACGCATACAAGGAAAGATGGAGCGAATACCGTGATGTCATCGTAGGCGTGCCGGTCTACACCATCACCGTCGCAGTTTCGCCCGACGACACGTTCGGCACCGCCAAAGTCTCCACCACCGTCGCCGCCCAGGGCGACAAGGTGGCGCTGACCGCCACGCCCAAGCCGGGCTACCGCTTCGTATGGTGGGACGTAACGGGCGGCGCGGTCATCACTATGCCGTCTGCCGAGCAGACCACGCTCACGATGCCCAAAAAGAACATCACGCTCACGGCGAGGTTCCAAGGCACGGAGGACAACCCCAACACCTTCACCCTGACACTCGACGCCAACGATGACAACCCTATTGGAATGGCTGAAATTCACGTGGGCATCAAGTCCTGCACGCTGCCTACCCGCACACGCACCGGCTACTACTTCCTCGGATGGGCGACATCGCCAACGGGCGAACCCGCCTACCAAGCCGGTGAAGAACTCATATTGGAAAACGACCTGACGCTCTATGGCAGATGGCTGAAGACACCTGTAGAACTGGCAAGCAACGCGCCAAACGCGGAAACCCTCTCCCTGGTCAACGGGCTCGGTCCCATCGACGTGGTGCTGAAAAACCGCTCGCTCGTCAAAGACGGCTACTGGAACACGCTGTGCCTGCCGTTCGACCTGGAACTTGAAGACTCACAGCTCGCAGGAGCCACACTGATGGAACTGGACGCAGAAAACACGGCATTCGACAGCGCAACCGGCACGCTACACCTCAATTTCCAGTCGGCAGATTCGATTCAGGCGGGCATACCCTATCTCATCAAATGGGGCACGCCCAATACCGACCCCGACGCTCCCTCTGACGCCATTTTCGGTCTGGCATTCAGCGGGGTCACCTTCAAATGTGTAGGTCCGAAATCAGTCAGCAGCGCAGACGGAGCGGTGGCGTTCACAGGCACCTTCGCACCTGTCGCCTACAAGGACGGCAACCCATCCAGCCTCTATATGGGAGAGAACAACACCATCTACTACTTCGGACCAAACGCATCCCTCAACACATTCCGAGCACTGTTCCGGCTTGGCGAAGGCTATCACGCAGGCGACCTGCAGGCTGTCGGCCAAGTCAAATCCTTCGTGGTGAACTTCGAAGGCGAGGACACCGTCACGGGCATACCGGAGATCACACCCGAAGGAAGACTGAACTTCATCAGGCCTGAGGAATGGTACGACCTGAGCGGACGGCGTATCAGCGGAAAGCCCGCCTCGCCCGGCATCTACATCAACAACGGACGCAAAATTGTCATCAAATAAAGAAAGGAGGAACGTCAAATGAAGAAAAAAACATATAGCAGCCCCTTTGCGGAGGTTAACGAAATCCGTTTCGCGGGCATTATGGCAGGTACTGTTACCGACATCGATGGCAATTCCGGTTCCGGCTACGGCGGCGAGGGAAACGGCGAGGGACGTGTGAAAGACTTTGACCCCTGGAAAGAAGGACTCTGGGTGGAAGAGGAATTCGAGGAAGAAGATCCACTCGAAATCATCAAGAGTCTGTGGTAGTTTTTATTAGTTTATAGTGTATAGTTTAAAGTTTATAGTGTATAGTTTAAAGTTTATAGTGTATAGTTTATAGTTTGTATGCACATCAGCAAGGTGGGTGGGAATTTGAAAACGTTCCCGTGAAGGGTTTTATTACGGTTTTTTAGCCGTAGCAAGCCCATCACCCAGCGCCCTTTCTCATACCCGCAACCTTCTGTGTCCCACAGTAGAGACTCCCCGTGGGGCGTCACCCCTGAAGCCGTAGCATGCACGTCAGCAAGGTGAATGGGAATTTGAAAACGTTCCCGTGACGGGTTCTTTACGGTTTTCTTTTAGACGCCCCACGGGGAGTCTCTACAACAACTACGGATATTTCATGCGTGGGTGGGAATTTGAAAACGTTCCCGTGACGGGTTTTATTACGGCTATTTCATGCGTGGGTGGGAATTTGGAAACGTTCCAAGCAAAAATGCTCATTTTTGAGTATTGCATCATGAAATAGATTGTCGTAAATTTGCAAGCCAAAAAGGATTTGACCGTTTCTTATGAATACAATTCTTATTGGTTTGTTGATTCCCATGGCGGGAATAGTGCTCGGATCGGCAGTCGTGTTCCTGACAAAGAGAGAGATGTCGGCAAAATTGCAGAAGTCACTTCTGGGCTTTGCAGCCGGAGTGATGGTTTCAGCATCATTCTGGTCTTTGATGCTTCCATCGGTAAAAATGAACATGGTTGCAGGCAAAATGGCAATAATCCCGACAGCCATCGGATTTATGGCCGGCATGGGGTTCCTCCTGCTCATTGACATCATGACCCCACACCTGCATATCGGGGCTACTAAAGCAGAGGGCCCACGATCAAAGCTGTCACGCACCACAATGCTCATGCTTGCCATCACCATCCACCATTTGCCGGAGGGAATGGCAATCGGGGTGGTGCTCGCCGGAGCCGGACAGGGTAATATAGGGATAAGCACAGCAAGCGCACTGGTCGTTTCGCTTGGCATTGCCATTCAGAACATACCAGAAGGGGCGGTGGTGTCAATTCCCATGCGTGCGTCAGGCAAGTCAATCCGGAAATCATTCATATTGGGATGCCTAAGTGGACTTGCGCAACCCTTTGGTGCCATACTTGTATTGCTGCTTGCCACATTTTTCGTTCCTGTGCTGCCTTATCTTCTTTCATTCGCTGCAGGAGCAATGCTGTATGTGGTGGTGGAGGAACTTATCCCGGAGGCAAGTGGCGGAAAGCACACAAACCTCAGCACCATATTGTTTGCCATCGGTTTTGTGATGATAATGATGCTTGATTATTTGCTTGAATAGTTTCGGATTTGAGAATTATAACAAAAAAAAATTCTTTTTAGTTGTAATATGTTTGTGGAGGTGATGCTTGCAGCAGGTAACAGAGACGGAAGAAAGGATGATAACCTGTGTGGCATTTAAAAAGAAAGGAAAAAGCAGTCCATAAATGAACTGAAAAAAACCGCTTACGCGGAAAAAACCATCCGGACGATTTTCCGCTAAGTGTATTATATCAGCTTATAAGCTAAACGCAAAAG
>JAEEOB010000069.1 GCA_016284045.1 Bacteroidaceae bacterium | reverse complement strand
AACTCTCCGGCGGACTTCCACATCACCTTCTGCGGGCCTGTCTGGGTATGCACCTCTGAGGGTGTCTTCATGCCGATGCTGTAGTGCGGACGGGTGTCATTGTAGAAGAGGATGAAGCCTGAGATGCAATCCAATGCATCCTGATACGTCTTGAAGCGGCGTTCGCGATAGATAACCTACTAATAGGCTCAGTCAAATTGAGTCAATAGCCAAAAATCACATAAAATTTCACATCTTACTAAGATTTTTTGTACAAATCTGCTTTATTTTATTTTATTTTTCCTAACTTTGTGCCATAATCGCGCATTCATATTTTATAAATAGCGCTGACCTAATCCAAGAAGAGCGTCATCTATGAGGCAGTAACGGGCAAGACAATCGTATAAAGGAACTAAGCAGGGAGAAAGCAGGCATGAAACAGGGAGAGAGACGTAAGAAAACAGGGAGAGAGACGGCATCTTGCTCGTCAATAGCGCCCGCCCCTATGAATGCGGGCGCCCGCCCTTATATCTGCGAGCGTACGGCCTCATATTTTGGAGCGACCGCCCGAAACCGATTTTTGTACTATATAACATCATTGCAGCAATAAGAACAAAGAAAAGGATAGAAAATCGTATGTATATACCACCATTTTCAGTAAGTGCTGAAGCTATCAATCTGATAGCAGAGATTTCTGGCCAGATAGAGCGCTATGCCATCCGACTGGAACAGGAAGACGGTCTGCGGCTTCGCAAGGCCAACCGTATCAAGACCATCCACTCGTCGCTGGCCATAGAAGGAAATACACTGACTGAGGATGAAGTGCGCGACATCATCGACGGCAAGAACGTGGTGGCGCCCATCAAGCAGATTCAGGAGGTGAAGAATGCCATCGCCACCTACGAACTATATCCAAGCCTAAACCCGTTCAGCGTGAAAGACCTGCTGAAGGCTCATGGCGTGATGATGCAGGCTTTGGTTGATGATGCCGGAAAGTTCCGTCGCTCGGGCGTGGGTGTGTTCTCTGAGCATGGCCTCGTTCACATGGCTCCTCCTGCTGACCGTGTTCCCATGCTGATGGACGATTTGTTCGGATGGTTGAAGGAATCAAAAGACCATCTGCTCATCCGCTCGTGTGTGTTCCACTATGAGTTTGAATTTATCCACCCGTTTATCGACGGCAACGGACGAACAGGACGATTCTGGCAGTCGCTCATTCTGGGCAAACTGCACCCACTGTTCGAGCATCTGCCTGTAGAGAATATGGTGTATGCTAACCAACAGGCATACTACGATGCCATCACTGCCAGCACCAATGTCGGACAGTCAGGCCCGTTCATCGACTTCATGCTAAACGAGATCTTCAAGACGCTGAAGCAGCATCAGGGAGAGTTTTTGCCTCTTGCTTCGGACTCTAACCCTATCGACAAAGAGTTCGGTATAAAGTTCGGTGAAGAGTTCGGTATAAAGTTCGGTATAAAGTTCGGTATAAATGACAAAAGTCTCTTGTTGCTGCTCAACTCCAATCCTTCATCTACTGCAGCAGATGCGGCTGAACAGTTAGGGATGACCCAGCGCGGAGCTGAAAAACTAATGAAAAGACTGAAGGAAGCTGGAGTCATCAGCAGAGAAGGGAGCCGAAAAAACGGCATTTGGATTATCAATAAATAAAGTGCAGGATATAGTGCAGAATATAGTGCAGTTTATCGTGAAGAAAAAGAATAGCAAGATATGGACAACAACGACCTGAAAGAACGGGATTTTGAAGCCTACATCGAACATTGGCTGACAACTGAGGGCGGTTATACAAAAGGTAACCAAGCCACTTACGATAATGCCGTTGTTGAGATTCGTTCTGTTTCCAAAAAAGCGTTTCGAAAAGATAAAAACAAGAAATGGAAGAATTGGAACAGGGGGAGTAATGGAACTTGTACCAGTAAAAATCCTTTTGTGAGAATAATATATACACCGATGATTAATGTGGCAATAAAGTTATGTCTGATGCTATTAATTTTTATGCAATTAAGTATCAAAAATG
>JAEEOB010000068.1 GCA_016284045.1 Bacteroidaceae bacterium | reverse complement strand
GGCTATAGCCGCGGGGTCCCACCTCTTCCCATCCCGAACAGAGAAGTTAAGCCCGCGCGCGCCGATGGTACTGCACCGCAATGCGGGAGAGTAGGTCGCCGCCTTTTTTCCCACAACAGAAGGCATCCCATGACGGGATGCCTTCTGTTTTTTCATGCCCTTTCCTGCTCTTCCCTGAAGTATCCCGCCTGCTTTCAGGTATGCCGGTGTTGACTGCGCGTTCTGTTGACAGCCATCCCCCAAAAAACAATAATGACGGTGAAGCGCAGTATCAGGCTGAAATCTTAAAACTTAATACTAAAAACTTTTTTCTTTCATTTCTTTTTACTAACTTTGAACAAAGTTATTAAATTGCATGAATATATCCTGTGAATATTTGAATGAGAACCTTCGGATTTCTCTTCCTTCTTCTAAAAGCATTTCTAACAGAGTGTTGATAATCAATGCGCTGTCTGAGAATCACGTGCTTCCAATAAATGTCTCAGATTGTGACGACACGAATGTGATGATTCGGTGGCTGACCGTCAGACCCCGTACTATAGACATCGGAGCTGCAGGCACTGCCATGCGTTTTTCAACTGCGTTGCTTGCTGTCACCGACGGAGAGTATATTATCACCGGGTCTGAAAGAATGAAAAAACGACCTATTGCCGTTCTGGTTGATGCCCTTCGTTCCATTGGAGCTGACATCGGATATATTGAGAATGATGGTTTTCCTCCATTGAGAATTAAAGGTAATATTAAACTGCAGGGAGGGAGTCTCTCTCTTCGTGGAGATGTCAGTTCGCAATATATCTCTGCTTTGTTGATGATATCACCTTATTTGCTTAAAGGACTTACACTTCAACTTATTGGCAACATAATCTCACGCCCTTATATTGATATGACGATAGCGCTGATGCGACAGTTCGGAGCTAAAGTCGAATGGACAGAATCCGATACAATCCGTGTGGAGCATGGAAGATATCAGAAACAGAATTATGTGGTGGAGGCTGATTGGAGTGCAGCTAGCTATTGGTATGAGATGCTGGCTCTATCCGACAGAAATACAGCAGTATTCCTGCCGAACCTTTTCGCTGACAGTCTGCAGGGAGATGCTGCAGTCGCTGATATATTTGAAAACCTTGGAATCACCACCGATTTCATTATCACTGCAGATGGTAATTCCTGTGTGAGATTATCCAAAACTGGTTATGCTGCCGAGTTTTTTGAGTATGATTTCATCTGTCAGCCGGATCTTGCACAGACCCTCGTTGTCACTTGTTGCTTTATGGAAATTCCCTTCTCGTTCAAGGGGTTATCAACGCTCAAAATCAAGGAGACTGACCGTCTTACTGCACTTCAGACAGAGCTGGCCAAACTAGGATTCAATATCCAAATTATCAATGATTCAGAAATCAGGTGGGATGGAAAACGACGGAATTTGAGCGAAGAGGAGCTGGCTGATGTCTCCATCGACACCTACGACGACCACCGCATGGCGATGGCTTTTGCCCCTTGTGTACTGAAGTTGCCATCTGTCACCATTAACAATCCTGAGGTCGTCACCAAATCCTATCCCCGTTTCTGGAACGACTTGCAGACCGCAGGATTCCTAATCTCATAATCACAGGTTAAATACATTCTACATTCTTCATTTTTCATTCTTATGTTCTACCTCGCATTAGCTCTTATTTTCATCGGTGTGATTGCCATGATTGCCGGTGCCATACGAAACCGTAATTTGCAAAAAAAACTGAAATCGGGCGAAATTAAGGAATTGCCTTCGATTCAGCAGATTAACAATATGGAATGCTGCGGACAGCATGAGGTGTGTGAGAAAGAGAGTCTGCTTGCGGCGGTGAGCAAGGAAATCGAATACTATGACGATGAGGAGCTCGACCGTTTCAGGGGGATAGAAGCCGGGGAATACGGCAGCGATGCCGAGGAAGAGTTCCGTGAGATTCTCTATACCATGCGCGACGAAGAGGTTGCAGGATGGGTGAGAAGTCTGCAGCTTCGGGGTATTAATCTGCCCGATGACGTGCGCGACGAAGTACTCATGATTATTGCCGACCGAAGAAGTTAGTTTTTAGTTTATAGTTTGTAGTTTTTAGTTTATAGTAGATTTGATTTGTGGATGGTTTTTTTACGGTTTTATTTTAGACGCACCACGGCGCGTCTCTACAGGTTGTACGGTTATTATATGCGTGGGTGGGGATTTGGAGATGTTCTGGTGATGGGGTAATTATTCCATCCGAAAGAATTTTACTCCCATTCGTAGAATTAACTCCAAATGAAATATTAACTCCAATTCCGCAGGAATTTAACTCCATCCGAAGGATTAACTCCATTTGAAAAATTTTCTTTTCTGCAAAGTTACCTTGATTTTTGATTCTTTTTCGATGTTTTCGGATTTTAATAATTCATACACTACCCGTCATCAAAAGTAACTACACTTTTCACTATTCACTTATAAGAATTCATCATTCTTCATTAAAATATTTTCCTCCTTTTATCGTTATATATGTATGCGAAAAGTTTATCCTTTCATTATCTCGCTGTTGCTGATTGTGATTATGGCAGCGTGTTCATCGAAGAAGAACACGCCGCTGACTCGTCGCATTCAGTCGTTTAAGGCCCGTTATAACACCTATTATAATGGCCACATGGCTTATATCGACGGTATTGAGGCGCAACGTACGGGAAATAAGGATAACTACACCGAACTGATTCCCCTCTTCATGACTGCCAATAAAAACACTGTGTCGCTTGGAAAGTCGAATTTTGACCGGACAATCGAGAAGTGCAAGAAAACCATCAGGCAGCATAGCATCACAGCCAGACCACAGGCGAAAAGCAACGGAAATCGTAAGAAGTCGGCTAAAGAGAAAATATGGATGAGCCAGAAGGAGTATAACCCCTTCCTTTATAAGGCATGGTTCCTTATGGGAGAGGCACAGTTCCACAAGGGAGAATATATGGAGGCGGCATCAACGTTCGCATATATCCAGCGGCTGTATTTCAGCAAGCCCAATATCATAGCAAAGGCAAGGATTCTCGAAGCCAAGTGCTATGCCGAGCTCAAATGGTATTACGATGCGGAGAACTTGCTCACCAGAGCTGGACGCGACAGCATACCTGAGCGTCTCATCCCCGTCAGAGATGCCATCCTTGCTGACTGTCAGATTGGTGAGAAACAGTATGCCGAGGCAATCCCAAACTTGAGAAACGCAATTCGTAAGGCGCAGGGATCCTATCAGAAGGCGCGCATGTATTTCCTCCTCGGACAGCTTTATCATGCCATCGGAAACAATGCTGAGGCATACAAGGCGTTTAAGAAGGTGCCGGGGAAGAATCCGCCTTACGAACTGGCGTTCAATGCCCGGGTCAAGATGACTGAGGTGATGTCGTCGGGCGACAGCAAGCGCATGATTCGAAGGCTGAGGGCAATGGCTAGAAACCCAAAAAACAAGGATTATCTCGACCAGGTCTATTATGCAATCGGTAATATTTACCTGGCTCAGAAAGACACGCTACATGCAGAATGGGCATACAAGGACGGTGTGGAGAAAAGCACACGTAATGGCGTGGAGAAAGGTGTGGTGTGGCTACATCTCGGTGAGCTTTACTGGCAGCAGGAGAAGTTTGTGAAGGCGAAAGAGTGTTATGCTGGTGCCTTAGGTCTGTTCGATAAGGAACGAGAGAACTACAACGAGGTGGATGAACGGACTAAGATTCTCGAGGAGCTTTATCCTCATGCCTCTGCTGTTGAGCTCCAAGACAGCTTGCAGACGCTTGCCCGCATGGATTCCGTCCAGCGGATGGAGGTAATCAATAAGATAATCGAGGAGGTGAAGAAGAAAGAGAAGGAGGAGGCTAAGAAAGCTGCCGCTGCTGCGAATGCAGCGAACAACCCCCAAGTTGCCACCCAGCGCAATGCAGCCAACAATCCGTTGCTCAATCCCAATGCACAGCAGGCGGGATTATGGTATTTTTATAATTCGTCGGCGGTGGAGACCGGTAAGGCTGAATTCATCAAGAAATGGGGCAACCGTGAACTGGCGGACGACTGGAGACGCTCCAACAAGACGGTGCTCGCCGACGAGTCGGATGAACAGGATACCGAGGGTGACGACGAGGAGGGTGAACACGACGGTGAGAATAAGGGCGAAGGCGATGAAAGTGGCGAAGGCGGTGAAGATGGTGCCAACGGTCAGCAGAGCGGAAAAGTCGGAGGAGGCGGACCGGGGGGTAATGCTTCTCCGGAAGGTGGTGCCGAGGGAGCTGGAGGCGAAGGTGTTGGAGGCGAGGGTACCGAGCAATTGTCGGAAGAGGAGAAGGCGGCACGCGAGAAGCAGGCTGAATACGAGAAAGACCCTCACCGCCCTGAGTTCTATCTCAAGGATATACCCCTCACAGATGAGCAGATGGAGGCATCGAATAAGTTGCTCGTTGATGGGCTGTATAACTCCGGAATCGTCTATAAGGACAGGATGGAGAATTTCGACTTAGCTGAGAAGACGTTCAACCGTGTGCTCAACGACTTCCCCGACTTTGAGCATAAGGACGAGCTTTACTATAATATGTTCCAGCTTTATGCGCGGCAGGGAAAGAGCTATGAGGCGGAAGACTACAAGAACCGGCTCATCACCGAGTATCCCGACAATGAACATGGGAAAATCATATCCGACCCGCTCTTCAACTATAAGGCTATCCATGGTGTGGCGGAGGAGGATTCTATGTATCAGTCTGCGTATGAGGCATTCAAGGCAAACGATTTCCGCTCTGTCGTGGCTCAGTCGCAGGCAGCCCAGGAGCGGTACCCTGAGGGAGCCAACAAGGCGCGTTTCATGTTCCTCGAGGCGATGAGCCAGCTTGAACTGGGAGGAAGGAGCGAGTTCCTTAACCTCATGAAGGGTATCGTAGATAAATACCCGAAGAGCACCGTCAGCGAGCTTGCAGGACTCTATATCAAGGGTGTGCGCGAAGGACGTATCCTAACGAGTGGAAAGATGGAGATGGGGTCTGTTTGGGACCGTCGTGCAGGATTCCTCATCGAGGGCGACTCGGCACTTGCCGACACGGCATTCACTGCCAAGCGCGACGACATCCATATCTTCGTTGTGGCATACGAGCATAACAGCTTGAATGAAAACCAGCTACTCTATGAGATGGCACGTTATAACTTCATGAATTTCCCTGTCCGAAATTTCGATATCAATATCGAGATTGGCGACGGTATCGACATGCTGCAAGTGAGACCGTTCCTCAATTACGACGAGGCATATATCTATATGCGTAAGTTGGAGACCGACGAGGATATGGCGTATAAGATGGAGGGATTGAAATGGTTCATTATTTCCGATCACGACCTTAAGCTCATCACTAACCGCGGGTTGAGCTTCACTGACTACTTCGACTTCTATGATGAGACTTACACGGAGGATAAGCTGCCTGAATACGATGAGAACCTGCTTAATGAACCAGTGGAAAAGCAGGTGGAGGAGTCCGACCAGAAAGAGGAGGATAAGAAAGAGGATGACAAAAAACAGGAAGGATTCGACGGCAATGTGGACTTCGACGATGGTCAGGATGGCGAAGACAAAGCCGATAACCAGGATAATGGTGTGGGCAAGTATCTCGACGACTTCGATGAGCCTGAGAAGCAGCAGGACAACCAGGATACCGACCGGGGGCAGTATCTCGATGATATAGACAATCAGGACAATCAGCAGAATAATCAGGATACCGACCGAGGTGAGTTCTTCGATGACTTTGACAATGAGCCTGAGAAGCAGCAGAATGACCAGCTTGAGGAGCGTGGAGAGTTCTTCGATGACTTCGATATTGAGGACAAGCGCGAGGAGGAGCGCAAGGCTGAAGAGGAACGTAAGGCTGAAGAACAACGTCGTACCGAGCAGCAGCGTCAGGCTGAGGAGCAACGCAAGGCCGAGGAGCAGCGCAAAGCAGAAGAGCAGCGCAAAGCTGAGGAGGAGCGCAAAGCAGAAGAACAGAAACAGGCAGAAGAGCAGAAGCAGGAAGAGTGGGACGGCAATGTGGAGAACTTTGATGATGAAGACACGAAAGTGGATAATCAGCAGAAGGAAGAAGACGAGTGGGACGGTAATGTCGAGGACTTCGACGACGAGGATAACAACCAGAACCGTAATGATGACAACAAAAACGAAGACTGGGACGACGAAGACGACGAGGATTATATTTTCTGATTTGGAGTTATTTCTTTGAGTGGGAGTTAATTCTTTGAATGGATTTAATATCCTTCGGAATTGGAATTATTTCTCCGTCACTGTAACCACTTCCCCCCACATCGCCTGACAGTCATCGGCTGGGGGCATGGACGTCCCGTCCGTGCTAAGTGATGAGGGCTCAATGCCCGAAATCACTTGTAAAAACTAAAAACTAAAAAACTAAAAACTAACCAACAAGCCGCATGCAGAATAACGGAATTTTGTTGTGGGTGGACGACGAAATAGAGTTGCTTAAGCCCTACATTATATTTTTGGAGAAGAAAGGCTACAAGGTGATTGAGGCTACAAACGGGCAGGATGCACTCGATATCTGTCAGAACAATGACATCGACCTGATTCTCCTCGATGAAAATATGCCGGGACTTACAGGTCTTGAGACACTTTCACGCATCAAGGAGCTCAACGATGCCATACCTGTTGTGATGGTCACCAAGAGCGAAGAGGAGAATATCATGGATCAGGCCATCGGATCAAAAATCGCTGATTATCTCATCAAGCCGGTCAACCCTAGTCAGATTTTGCTTACCATGAAGAAGCACCTCCACAAAAAAGCAATCGAGTCGGAGGTGACAAACATCAACTATCAACAGAATTTCAGTAAGCTCGGCATGCAAATCAACGACTCTTACAGCCTCGAGGAGTGGATGGAGGTGTATAAGCGGCTGGTGTTCTGGGAGCTGGAGCTTGCCGATGCCAACAGCCCGATGACCGAGATGCTTAAGATGCAGAAGGCGGAGGCGAACCAGGGATTTGCGAAGTTCGTGTCGAAAAACTATCAGTCGTGGATCGACAACACGGCAGACCGCCCCCTGCTCAGTCCCGACATCTTCAAGAAGAAAATTTTTCCTTTGCTCAGTGGTGGCAACCAAGTATATCTTATCGTCTTTGATAATTTCAGATACGACCAGTGGAGGGTTATCAGCCGAGAGCTCGCCGACCGCTTCTCCTTCGACGAGGAACTTTATGTCTCGATTCTGCCCACTGCCACTCAATATGCGCGTAATGCCATATTCGCTGGGTTGATGCCTAAACAGATTGCTGACATGTATCCCGACTTGTGGGTGGACGAGGATGCCGAGGAGGGAAAGAACCTCAACGAGGAGCCGCTTATTCGTAAGCAGCTGGAGCGATTTAGACGTAGGGAGACATTTTCCTATTACAAGCTCAACCACTCTGCAGACACCGAGAAACTCGTCAATCAGTTCCGCTCCCTCAGCACAAAGCAGCTCAATGTCATCGTCGTCAACTTCATCGACATGCTCTCGCATGCACGTACTGAATCAACTATGGTCAGGGAACTGGCATCCGACGAGGTGGCATATAGGAGCATCACTTCATCATGGTTCCGCCATTCCCCTGTCTGGGAACTTTTTGAGGCACTTGCAGACACCGACGCGAAAATCGTCATTACCACCGACCACGGATCAATCCGTGTGAACACCCCGACGAAGGTTATCGGTGACCGCAACACCAACACGAACCTAAGGTATAAGTTCGGAAAAAACCTGTCATACAACACCAAGGATGTCTATGCGGTGAAGAATCCGACGCAGGCTTTCCTGCCCGCACCCAACCTCTCAACGACGTATATCTTCGCGAAGAACGACTCTTTCTTTGCATATCCCAACAACTACAACTATTACGTTTCCTATTATCGTAACACTTTCCAGCATGGAGGAATCAGCATGGAGGAAATGCTCATTCCCCTCGTCACACTCCAGAGCAGGCATCGATAATCTTTATTTCATTATTCAAAATTCATCTTTGTTTCAAAAGAAAGAAATCAGCCTGATATCAAAGCGTTTTCGAAATCGATCAATGCATAAAAAAACTGGTAGAGACACACTACTGGGAGCCTACGGACAGAGTAGAATATACGAGTGAAAAATTATTTTAAACTGTAAATCATTTAATCGTAAACAACTGCAGTGGAATTACAAATCAAAAATCTTGACGAAATCAATACAGTGGCAAAGGAGTTTGTCAATGCTTTGGGCAACAGGACGGTTGTTGCCTTTTATGGCAAGATGGGGGTAGGGAAAACCACGTTCATCAAGGCGGTCTGTGAAGAGTTGGGTGTAACTGATGTTATCAACTCGCCTACGTTTGCCATTGTCAATGAATATCTCTCTGGGGAAGGACAACCCATCTATCATTTTGATTTCTATCGTATCCGTAGGTCAGAGGAGGTGCTCGACATCGGCTTCTACGAGTATATCGACAGCGGATGTCTCTGTCTGATGGAATGGCCGGAACTCATTGAGGATTTGCTACCAGAAGAAACCGTTCGAGTCAAAATCACTGAAAATGCTGACGGAACTAGAACCCTGACGTTTTAGTTCTTTGATTTAGGATTATTTGAATAAAGGATTAGTCTTTAAACAAAAATGATTTATCTTCTGGCTTTTCCCTGATGTTGTCTTTTGGGGGACTCCCAAATGAAATATCACCTTTCTTTTCTACTTTCAGAACTAATAAAACATTAAATACCAGTAAATCGTAAATATAAACAGCTTCCAGTAGAAAAACTAACTCGCTATTCCGAAGGAATATCACTTCTTTTAATTAGTCCGGCATCGGTTCGTCAATATATTGCTCAAATGTCACCTGATATTTTGAACCGTTGATGTTGAGGATAGTGAAAAATGGGTCGGAGAATTCATCATTTTCTTTGTGGTAGTATGTGACTGTGTTGTAGAGTGATTTATTGCCGTTTCCATCCTCATTGAGGCTGTCAGTGAATTGATGCGTATAGCCAGCTTTGGTGATTAAATCCGCGAACAGGTCCTTGGCACGGGAGCTGAACAGGTTGATGACGATATGCCTGCGGTCGTCCAGGTTTTCCAGCGACAGACCGAATCCGTCCTCGAAGTCCGAATCGAAATATCTGATATTCGGGAAGAGGACAGTGTCAAGCTGTGCATGATAAGCCCATTCGTGGAAGTAGCATCGGTCGCGCATCACTGTATCGACGGCATCCTCGTAATTTTCTGTCATCACCAGCTCCATCCCGCGCTCGGCGAAATGATGGTTGATATACAGACTGTCTGTGACCATCGAGTCGTAAATCTCGGCGATTTCCTCAGGACTGAGAGGAAACACGATGCTGTCAACCTTCTGAACTGGTTTCACTGGCTCCAGAGGCTCCAACAAGGAGGGTTCGTTGTTGTTGCTCTCGGTCTTTTGCTGGTCTTTGCAGCCTGTCAGGCAAGTTGCCACAGCCAGAACGAATAATAAAGGTAGGTGTTTCATTATTTGTTGTTTAGTGTTTAGGAAATGATGGCAAGAAGACAAGACGATAGCTTCGAGCAGCTTATTCTTCTGACGGGTATTCAGGAAACATGTCTGCTGTATTGTCCACTAATTCATGCTCTTCTATGAATGATTCTTCGTCACATGCCAGGGTGTATTGAGAATTACCTGTCTGTGTCAGACTGAAACTGAATTTATTGCCGTGACTGATTGTGTCTCCTTTTTCAGACACATATTTGCCAGGTTCTTTCTCCACAAATCCTTCCTTTGCCAACTGCTTAATCATCTCTGATTTGGCCTGATCATTGAAAACAGACAACTCCACATGTATTTGTTCGGCATAAACACCTAAAACCAGTCCCACAGCATCCGCAGAATCAGTGATAAATTGTCTGATTTCCGGAAAGGACTTTTCATCAAGTTCGGCTTTTCTTGCCCATACATGGAAGAACCATTTGGAGTCTTCTGTCATATCTTCATCGTATTCACAATTTAAGCTGTAAATCTGCTTCAGCCCGCGGTCAGCGAAATGGTGATTGAAATAGAGGGTGTCTTGCTGCAGGGAGTCGTATATTTCTTTCATCTCCTTAGGTCCTATCGGCAGTATGATGCTGTCAGCCGTTTCAGTTGTCTGTCCGGCATTTTCAGCCTTTTTCTGGTCTTTGCAGCCTGTCAGGATTGTTGCTGCAAACAGAATCAATAATAAAGGGAAATGTTTCATTGTTTGTTGTTTAGGGGTGTTCAATAATTATGTCATTGAAGTATCTGAAGTTTTTAAAAGGTTGATGACAGCTGGAGTTGTGGACTGTTTTAGAGTGACTGCGCCATTAGATGATCATTTGCAAAACTATCCTCCACGAGCAGCAGGCTCGTTAACTCCCTTTTTAAATTCCGAACCACTTGCATAAATATTACATCATACATAAATCTTACATCTTACATAATTAAATCTTTAAATTATCTCAGCTCCCTTTTTTACATAAATAATTTGGAATTTATCACAGTATCTTGAGCTATGTCGGATTATTCTTTATATTTTCCGAAATCCACGTTATGCTTGTCGAAGAGGTTGTTGGCGGTGCGGAGGAATTTGTCGCGGATGTTGCGGTCTTGCTGGTTCAACACGCTGTCCATCTCAACCGGCACAATTCTGTAGTTCTTCTTGCCTGAGTTCTGGGGACGTGAGCAGTAGGTGAGCATATAGCCGCAGTTCACGAGTTTCACCTTACCATCCTGCTTCACGAAGTCGAGTCGCACCATCGCGCCGCCAACGGTGTTGTCTTTATACTGGTTTGAGATATAGTTTCCGAGTGAATACACAAGCACGTTGCCACCGTTTGTTGCTGTCGCGTTGCGCCGCTCCATCGGCTGCAACACGTGCGGATGGCCGCCGATGATATGATCCACCCCTTTGGTGAAGAGCCAGTCGGCTAGCTCACGGTCTGGTTTGTTGGGTGTAAGCGCATATTCGATGCCCCAGTGAGGAATGGCGATGAGCAGATCGGGCTTCATCGTCTTCGCTTTGGCTATGTCGTCAGCTATTTGCACAGTGTCGATATAGTTCACGATATTTGGCTTTGTCACCCGCAGGCCGTTCGTGGCGTAGGTGAAGTTCAGCAGTACCACCCTGAATCCGTTCCTCTCGATAAGCAGAGGGTAGTTCTTGACCCGCTCCAGTGAGTCTTTGTATGTGCCCAGATGCGCCACTTTCAAAGAGTCCATCATCATGATGGTCCGTTCCAGTCCTTGCTGGCGTGAGTCGAGGCAGTGGTTGTTGCCTGTAGTCAGCACGTCGAATCCAGCGTTGAGAATACTGTGCAGATACTCGTCGGGAGAAGAGAAGCAGGGATAGCCCTTATAGGGAGGTCCACCCAGCGTCACCTCGAAATTCGCGATGGCGAGGTCAACGTCGCTGATGATGGGTTTTACCAGCTCAAAGCAGGGGTCATAGTTATAGCCGCTGTTTGTGAGGGCGGCGCTGATTTGTGGACTGTGTTGCATCAGGTCGCCCGCCACCAGAATCGACAGGCTGTCTGGTCCGCTTTGCTCGGCTTTCTCGTTGTCTGTTCCCCTGAGGGGGCTTTTCTCCTTGTTCGCACACGACATGCATGGAATCATGCATGCGATGCAAAGCATTATTAAAATGATTTTTTTCATTTTTTAGTTTCTCTATTTTGATTTCCTATTCCCGTGTCAGCTCGAAGGGGGTGGTGGTGTCACGTTGCGGGTTGTAGAACTTGCCGGACATGGTATTGCCTTTGATAGTACCGGTTATGCGTCCTGACTGCTTACGGTTCTCGTCATATTCTTTGAGTTCGAAGTTGCCGTTCGGTTCGATGGTGCCGGAGATGTCAAGAGCGGGCGAGTCGAATTTGGTGTAGCGGATAGTGCCGAAGATGTAGTTTTCTTCCTGCTTAAGACGTATGACGGTAGGTGTTTTGATTTCCCCTTTGTAGGTGCCGGATACCGACGGGTATTGGGGGGGTGCTTTTCCTTCCTGCGGTTTCTCCTCTGGTTCTTCTTCATCTTCTGACACTGCCGATTCTTTTTCTTCCGCTGCTGAATCTTCAGTATTCACTTCATCTTCAGTGTTTTCGTTGGCCTGTGAGATGGAATCGGAAGCTACTGCATTGGCTCCGATACCATCTTTGGTGATTGGCACGACCATCACAAAGGCAACAATTGCAATCAGAGCGAGGAGCGGCACTAGAATCCGCTTGAGACTGACATCGCTGGCTTTCACGGTATTTGTGGTGG
>JAEEOB010000067.1 GCA_016284045.1 Bacteroidaceae bacterium | reverse complement strand
CGGATGAAGGCCATCGTCATCAAAAACACGCTCTCTGCCGCAAAAAACACGCTTTATGACCATATATGGGACATGCAACGCAATTTGGAAGAACCCGACTCCATGTTCAACGTTGTGGAATGGTTAGTCAGGATGAATTACACGATTAAGGGTGGAGGCATGGCTTTCATACCCGACTATTATCCGCAGAAAGGCAGACTGTTTGAACCTTACGCTCGCCGAAGCGACTCCACGGTATTGGTTCGACAAATCGCAGGAGAAAACCACGACTACACACAACGTGAATTCTATTACGGTGTCTTATCATCCGATAAAAGTATATGGACCGAACCCTACGAAGACAAAGAAGGCGCAGGAACAATGGTGACCACATACTCCATCCCTATCCACAAAAACGGTAATGATGATAAAATAGCAGGTGCCTTTTTCATTGACATTTCGTTAGACTGGCTCAGCGACACACTGAACTCACATCAGTCCTATCCCTCATCATTCAACCTGCTGCTGACTGAAGACGGCAAACTCATATCCAAACCTGCAGAAAGCCATGTCAACAGCAATGATGTACCACAGGTATTAGCCGCAATCAACGACAGCACAATTGAGCATCACAGCAGCAAATCGAGCAATATCAAGATTATCCGTTTTGAAAGCGAGAATGACGGTGCAGACGGCTGCGCACACTGCTCTACTATTATTTCTCCGATGCGTTCAAATCACTCTTCGGGACAAGAATCCACGTGGTTTTGGGTGATGTCACCAGCGATTTCGGAAGGGACCTGACAATCAACACGGTGATCAACTGCGCAGCAGTGGTGAAACATTTCTCAGAGGGCACGGAAATAGAAGACGTGAACATCGGAGGTGCACAGCATTGTGTTGATTTCTGCCTGAAATCAGGCGCCAAGCTCGTGCACATCTCCACGGCGAGCACACGTGGACTGTGGGCGGGTGAGATCAAGAACGACGTATTTACCGAACAGCGGTTCTACATGGGCCAGTATCTCGGCAACAAATATATCTACTCGAAGTTCATGGCGGAGCGGCTGATTCTTGAGGCGGTGGCACTGCATGGCCTTCAAGCGAAAATCATGCGTGTGGGCAACCTCGCCGCCCGTTCCACCGACGGAGAGTTCCAGGCTAATTTCTCCACCAACTCGTTCATGGGACGCATCAAGGTCTATAACATGCTGGGATGCTGTCCTTATGGCATGCGCAACAAACGCGTGGAATTCTCACCCATCAATTGCCTTCGCTCGCTATTGGACAATGAAAGAAAGCCTACTGAAACTCACAGGCGAAGGCATCACCGACAATCTTCATGGTATCCTATCCACTGCCGACCGTTATCATTTCGTGACAGAGGAACATGAAAAAGACGGGTATGTGCTGACATGGGTTTTGGAAAAAACTCAAAACCTGTAACCCACAAACATGCGGTTACGCCATTTGATGTTCTGGAGCATGGCGTCATCCTTATCGCCTATCGATGTGAAATTGAAAACCATGGAAGCACCGGCAAAGAACCGCTTCATCTGATGGACTATGGCACCGCGTCCGGTGATGATAACCTCGGGAAATTTATAGCGGATAGGCTTACGGTCGCCGTCTGTGGTGATGGAAGCATGGTTATAGACGATAAAAGTAGGCAGGGCAGAAATATGGAAGAGCCAGTTGCGAGCAGGCACCCAGTTGTAGCCATAACCGGCTCCTAAGCCGATGTTAAAGGTTTTGATTTTCGATTTCATCACGTGTTCTGCTGTGCCTTGCTGACCTTGGAAAGAGGCAGCAAGGAGCAGACTGCCTGCCGACCGTTTCTGGATATACGACTGTGAGAAAGCCGCAGGATAAGAAAACTTCCGATAATTGAAAGCGTAATAGCCGTTGATGTTCAGCGTCTTCATCGTGAGGACATCATTGGGAAATTCAATGCGTTCAGAATTCTCGCGTTCATGCCAGCCAGAATAATTGCGAGCATCCTGATAAATGATGTCGAATCCTGTACGGTTGCTGTAAGAGTTCAGATTATACTCATAATCCCGGTATTTACCCCAAAGCTGGGCGGGATTCATTGCCAAGGAAGCCATCAGCCCCATATAACCCAAGCCTATACTGGCTGTTCCTTTGTTCGCAGCCTTCACCTCTGAAGTGAAATGAGCGGTGGAATAGCCTTCTGTCCGTATTGTTGAACCTGATAAATTGAAACGGCACAGTACGGTCCATTTCGTTGTAGGACGGATTATGTAATTCGTGTCGATTTCGGAATGATAATACCGGTAGGAAAGAACACTGTCGGCACGATGCAGCAGACGTTTAACCCCCTGTGCTTGAATCCGTGAAGAGATGGTTGACACAAACAACAGAAAGCAGACAACCGTCAGTCTGACAATTACACTATGACGGTCAAAAATCAGATTACGTTTATGTTTTAAAAAAAACATTCTTCCAGAACAACAAATAATTAATCTTTGTTCGGTAAAAAAACAAACGAAACGGAAGTTTGGCGAAATCGGATCCTGAATCACAAAAAAAATCAAAGGCTGATAACCGTTCCAGCATCCTGTCCGATTTGGTCGGCTTTGGTGATGACTACTCTGGAAACACCTGCCTTACATGCGTTAAGTGCATTTTCAATTTTCGGAATCATGCCGCCACTGATGACACCGTCAGACACAAACTGCCTGAACGACTCTGCATTGATTTGCGGGATGACGCTGTCGTCGTCATGCTCATCCATCAACACACCTGCCTTCTCAAAGCAATAGACGAGCGTCACATCGAAGAACGGCGCCAAGGCCTTGGCTGTCTCTGCAGCTATGGTGTCGGCATTCGTGTTAAGCATATTCCCGCTGCCATCATGTGTGAGCGGAGCCATGACAGGGACGATGCCGTTTTCAAGAAGCATGGACAGCAACTGTCCGTCGCAGCGCTCCACGTCGCCTACGAATCCATAGTCCACCTGGATGTCATGGTCTGTGCCTGCCACCTCGGCTTTCACCATCACTGGCTTTCTGCGCACGCTGCGCATCACATCCATGTCGGCACCTGTCAGTCCCAGTGCATTCACCCCGTGAGACTGCAGTTTTGCCACGATATTCTTGTTTACAAGCCCCCCATAGACCATCGTCACCACTTTGAGCATCTGCTCATCGGTCACGCGTCTGCCGCCGACCATCGTGGTTTCAATACCCAACGAGGCTGCCATCTTCGTTGCTGAACGCCCGCCGCCATGGACGAGCACTTTCCCACCAGGTATATTAGCAAAGCCGCCCAGCAGCCAGTCAAGGCTCTGAGCGTCTTCCACTATCTTACCGCCTACTTTTATTACGGTCAGTTTCTCCATACAGTTTCAGAGTTTTTGGAATTCTGCATAGACAGCATCAGCTATGCGCTGAAACTCTTCCTGCTCCAACTGG
The DNA here is from genome assembly GCA_016284045.1 of Bacteroidaceae bacterium. Classification (GTDB taxonomy): domain Bacteria; phylum Bacteroidota; class Bacteroidia; order Bacteroidales; family Bacteroidaceae; genus UBA3839. The sequence continues at coordinate 527 of JAEEOB010000067.1, read as the reverse complement.
AGCTTGGGCTTATTGAACAGCATATCCTTCTCGCTCTGCATAGGTATGAGATGGATGTGAGCATGAGGAACCTCAAGACCCAGGACTGCCTGACCCACCTTCACGCAAGGACACACCTTCTTGAGTGCTACCGCCACTTTCTTGGCGAACACCTGGAAACGGGCGATTTCATCATCCTCCAGGTCGAAGATGTAATCCACCTCACGGCGGGGGATACACAGCGTATGGCCTTTCACCATCGGATTGATATCAAGGAAGGCATAAAACTCATCGTTTTCCGCACATTTATAGCTGGGAATCTCACCAGCTGCGATTTTTGAGAATATAGACATAATATTAATGAAGAATTAAGAAACCTGCGATTAAGCGAGTGCAGAGGAAGAACTTGTTCTTACTTATGCCGAGCGTGAGCAGGTTCGGCGAAGCCAAACGCGATTAAGCGAGTGCAGAGAAAGAACTTGTTCTTACTATGCCGAGCATGAGCAGGTTCGGCGAAGCCAATGAAGAATTAAGAATTAAAAATGAAG
>JAEEOB010000066.1 GCA_016284045.1 Bacteroidaceae bacterium | reverse complement strand
CCAGCCTCTGACAGCCCCTGCATCAGGTGAATGGTATATGCTTTGTTGACATCGCCCGAGCCTGAGCCGCCGGCAATAAAATCGTATGAGGTGTTGCCGAAAACAGAGAGCATTTTGATGTTTTTCATCGGAAGTGCCTCTCCTTCGTTTTTCAGTAGCACCATTCCTTCAGTGGCACTGCGGCGGGTGATTGACGCATGATTTTTCAAATCAGGCTTATTGCTAAATGAATAATTGCGGAAGGCCGGTGTTTTGACGATATATTGCAGTATTCGCTTCACGCAGATGTCAAGGTCAGACTCTGACAGCACACCACTCTTAACCTTCTCGATGATGTCCTTTATCTGTGATTCGTTTCCAGGCTCCATCAGGTCGTTGCCTGCCTGAATCTGTGCCGCTGTGTTGCGCAGGCCGGTCCAGTCGGTCATCACGATTCCGTTGAAGCCCCACTCGTCGCGAAGTATGGTGGTGAGCAGGTCCTTGCTTTCCTGGGTAAACGGTCCGTTGAGGCGGTTATACGACGACATCACGGTCCAAGGTGCTCCTTCCTTGACTGTAATTTCAAATCCTTTCAGATAGATTTCGCGTAATGCGCGCTGCGACACCACCTCATCCACGCCCATGCGATTAGTCTCCTGTGAGTTGACGGCAAAATGCTTGACAGACGTGCCCACGCCCTGACTCTGCACGCCTTTCACATAAGCGGCACCGATTTTGCCGGTGACGAGCGGGTCTTCGGAATAATACTCAAAATTCCGTCCGCAGAGAGGAGAACGGTGGATATTCATGCCAGGGGCGAGAAGCACGTCGCACCCGTATTCAAGCACTTCGTTGCCGATGCAGCGGCCCACTTCCTCCACGAGCTGTGTGTTCCACGTACAGGCAAGAGCCGTACCCACCGGGAATCCGGTACAGTAATAGGTGTTGGGATCGTTCTCTCGTTTCGGTTGAATCCTCACTCCGGCTGGTCCGTCAGTCAGCACGGTGGAAGGGATTCCGAGCCGTGGTATGGCCTGCGTGGCACCCGCTGCTCCCGGCACACTCTTGGCATGTGCGCCAAGCATACCATTGGCATCAGCTGACTCAGTGCGGCGGTTCCCTCCAACCACGAGCATGGCTTTCTCCTCCAGGGTCATGGCTTTGAGCACTTCATCCACATTGTCTTCTTGCAATTTAATTTGTGCCATCAAGGCGTTCACGCTTCCGAGAAGCATCACGAGGCATGTGAAAACAAATCTGTTCATGGATTATTAATTTAGTGGTTTCTTAATTCTTATGAATAATATCTGATGTTATTAATGATTACCCCTGCAATGATTTGTTGCTCAAGGTTTTTCCATATCAGTTTTTTACTTTTCTTTTTGATTGGACAATTAAAAAAAAGTGAAAAACCAACTAAATGGCAAATATACTAACAAAAACCGAGAGAACTGCCTTTCCCGGTGATGTTTTTGACGCAATGAATCATTTTTCCAATTATTCTTGGTCTGCCGAGCATGAGCAGGTTCGTCGAAGCCAATGAAAAATGAAGGAACCAACAGAAGTTGGATTGATTATAATTAGCAAAAAAACGTGCTATCTTATATACTAAGTTAGCACGATTAACAATATTGAAATAACAACTGTTATTCTTCATCAGAATCTATCTATTCTGTAATATCTATGGATTTAACATTATCCTTGTGGATGTATCCTAAATAAATGAGATTGTCTGGAGAAAAAACTTCAATATTAATTGATGTGGAATACAATCCTTTGCTCTTATCTGTATATTCTTCTTGCGAATAGACCTTTAGCCAGTCGTTATCAGTTTCCTGATAGACGATTGTATTGTTAGAGTCGATTTTGCCTGCTACAGGAAATTTAGGACCAGGTCCTTTTCTGATACTTATATTACGTCGTTTTGAGTTAAAAGTATCTGCCATATAATAACCTGTGAATTCAACATGCTGGAAAAAAGCAGAAGAACGACTGAAAGGTTCCCAAAAAATATCTAAGCCATACTCAGTGCATGTTCCATCTGAATTTTCTGTATATGGAAAATATATAACTCTATCCTCGTCATAATAAGGCTCTTCCATCGTCCCTCCTAAATAAAGAAAATAATTTTTGAATGTCATTTTGCCTATCTTCCATTGAGCATTTGCACATATAGATGACATGATAACAAACGACAAAAGCAAAAAGCGTTTCATAAGCCATTTTTATAAGATTAATGAATTATCGGTTTTTACATTCACAATTAATTGCAAAGTTACAAAAAACAATTATAGAAAAAATGTCTCCATCCGTTAAAGGTTGTTAATTGTAAAGACAATGACATGATTTTAACCGAAAGCAAATCAGCATTAAGCCAGCCTATAGTGCATGCGAATGCAGATTCAATCCTGCTTGCGGATGACCCGGCACGGATTTCCTACGGCAATTGAATCGGAAGGAATGTCATGAACCACCACACTTCCTGCTCCGATGATGCAGCGGTTGCCGATCGTCACTCCAGGGCAGACCGTCACACCGCCTCCCAGCCAGCAGTCTTCACCGATGGTTATTGGAGAGCATCGTTCTATAGGTTTGCGACGTTCAACATAATCAATAGGATGGTTCGGAGTCAGAAACTGACAGTTCGGACCAATCTGCGTGTTGGCTCCTATGGTGATTATGCCTCCGTCGAGCATGGTGGCGTTGTAGTTGATGAACACGTTCTCACCCAGCCTGATGCCATGTCCATGGTCGCAATGAAATGGCGGTGCCACAATGGATGATTCCGGAATACCGGGAATCAAGTCTTCTATCGTCTTCCGGTAGTCCTCATCCTCGGTGGTCATGGTCTGCAGTTTCGCACAAATATGCTTGGCTCTATAGTAACTAGCCAAACCTTCTTCGTTTGTGAAGTCATAAAACTCTTCACTGCGCATCTTCTCAAATTCTGTCATAATCTTCTTGTCATTTCTTACTGAAATGGAGATTTGTCCGATCTCAGGATTTATTTCGGAATAATTCAGGTATGCTTGGCACAGCAACTGCCCCCGCGCATGAACCTCCTTGAAACAGCAATTATGAGTTCAGAAACCCGGTTCAGCCTCACCACGTTGGAATTGTGTCCAGCCATCAGTGTTCCAATTGTTAATTCCGCTTAGACTGAGCGTTTTGTCATCGGCAAATCCAAAGACAAGCTTGTTGCTCCATGCAAGAAATGAATTCCCATCATCAGTGACTATGTCAAAGGAGGCATAAATGTACATTGTGTTCTGCCCGTTACCGTCATCATTGCGTTCCCACAAGAGTTTCCATGTCCCTGTATAAGAACCATTTTCTCCATCAATATATTCCCAGTCAGTAAAGACTTCATGTCCGTCAACTGTGACCTGTTTGCGAATTTGCCACTTTCTGTTGCCCTTTAAAGAACCGTCATCGTTGAAAGTAATCTGTTCGAAAAACCGATGGTTATTGCTTATGTACTCGTAATGCCATGTGCCGATGATATACTTGTTGTATTGTTTCCGTAACTCTTCTGTATTCTTGTGGGCTTCAAAGTCAGTCCATTCAGGTTCACGGCTACATGATGCTGATGCAAGGATTGCAAAAAAAATGACGATGTATCTGAATATTTTCATGATTATCAATTTACGACATTCAACCTCAGCAAAGCTTGAACAAGTTCAGCTCTGCTGAGGCTTTCACGATTATTCTGCGACAGGACGAACGGACTGACCATATCGGCGTTCTTCTTGCATTGTTTTTCCACTATTTACGTTGCCGAATCGGAGGTCGTATGCTGTCTCACCTTCTCCTAAGAAAAAATCGTACAATTGGGATGTCCAGTAGCAGCCGATTCCATACCCTTTAAACATGTCATCCCAACGATAGCCGGAACCGGGCAGGAAAATGATTCCTCCATTAGTCGCTTTGATTTTCAGACCACCTATGTTGTTGAAAGTGATATATTCACGAGTGCTGTTGTCCAACAGGAGTTGCAGCTGATTTTGGTTTGGCATTTGCCATTGACCACCCCATTTAATGTGAGCCACGTCGTATTGTGTGCCGGCGATGTCGTTGCCGATGTCGTGCATGGTATCATAACTGCCGTCACAATGCGTGTAGTTGTCCCAATAGTATCTATCCTTCTCCTCGGTCTCACCCCATGCGTAGTAGCCGCCGTATTCCCATGGAGCAGATGCGCCGACATTGCAACATGCCCATTTACCAGCAGCTCCCATATCGATGACATGAGGATGGTTGCCGTCGGGACACCAGCCGGCTTCCACTGCGGGGTCGTCTTCGGGTTTTGGTTCCTCACCACTGCCTCCGTTGGCGATAATATTGATAATCGCGACGATGTCGGAGATGTTCACCTCGTTGTCTCCGTTCACGTCAGCCCATTCAAAGACAGCGGTGCCGGCGATATGGTTGATGGCAGCCACGACATCGGAGATATCCACCCTGCCGTCGTTGTTCACGTCGCCTTTCAAGGCATTGGCTGGTGTTCTTGATGCTAGTCTGAATCCAATATCACTAAATCTGCCATATTTTATCGCCCTGGCATCTCGATTCACATTTTCACACATCCTTGAGTTAGAGGCATGGTCACCGCCTCTCACAACTAGATATTCACCATATTCACCCTCGGCTGGTCCCTGAGGATTTACTTGGCTTTCAGAGGAGTAGCTTGCCCAAAAGTCTTGGCACATTTCACTCACGTTGCCCGACATATCATAAATACCCAGTTCGTTCGGTGACTTCAATTTGACCTCAAGAGGTTTACCACTGGTATTATCCTTGTACCAGCCGACCTCGTCAAGAGTATTACTGCCAGAATAAAGGTAGCCTTTGCTTGCGTTTCCGCCGCGGGCGGCAAATTCCCACTCAGCCTCTGTGGGCAGGCGGAATTCTTGTCCTGTCAGCTCATTCAGCTTCGAAATAAACTCCTGGATTTCGTCCCCTGAGACCAATTCGGCGGGCGTCTGATCGGATCCCTTATAGAAGAACTTTGTTTCTCCCATCACGGCAGTCCATAATTCCTGGGTCACTTCAGTCTCACCGATGCTGTAATCTGAGAGGGTCACATTGTGATATCCTTTAATTTCTCTCTCACCAATCTTTCCCATCACGAACGTGCCTCCCTTAACCGGTATCATCGAAAATTTCACACCATTGACCTCGTAAGTCGTCTTCTCAAAATTATCATCACCACCATCATCTTCTTTTTCTATTCCTTCGAACGAATTAGCTGTTCCTGAACTGCCGAAAGTTTTGCAAACTCGGTCGTACAGTCCCACTTCTCCTTCATATTCAGCGGGTATGAAATCGTGGATCAAAGTATTGCCCTCATAAATCTTGCAGCCATAAAGTGTCATATACGAAGGTGATGTGTCTGCTTTCAGACCACCTTCTGTGGATGCAGTGTTCAGATTGAACAGGAACATCGGAGTCCTTCCTGAATCAGGTGTTCCCGTGGTGGTCACACTGCCTGCTTCGGTGTTAAGGTCATCATATCTGTACCATGTGGCTGTTGTGCCTTCACACTTTAACAAGATATGCTCACCATAGATGAAACCGCTGCCACGTGGCTCATTACCGGTGCGGTTGAAGCAGGGGATGTCCTCGCCATCGGTACGGGAGAAAAAGCAGAAAGCGTTGTTCTGGAAATTTCCCAGTCTGCCTCCCAACAAAGCCTCCCAATTTGAACTGTGGTCCTGTTCCACCTCACAGTCCAGTTCAACTCGGGTGTTAGCCTTATGGATATAATTGGTGTTGAAGTACTGCTTACCGTTGGATTTGATAGCCTTCAGTAAGGTGATATCGCTTTCTTCGATTATATCTGAAGCGCCCGGAGGGGCAAGTGTGATTCCGTCGATATTATTGGCTGATACTTCCTCTTGAGTATCTACATTGATGAAAGTGGAATTCAGGTTTACCGTAGCCTTTACTGAAGAGATGCGGATACGGTCCGATTTATTCCGCCATCCCAGAGAGAGCGTACCGAGCCAACCTTCATTGCCTACTGACTTACCAGGACCGATGCCATAGCCGCCGTCGCTGCCGCCAATGGCAGTGACCTTGCCACCGTTAATGACTACTGTGCCGCCTTTACCTGGAATCGCACTGTCATCGTATTTGTAATTACCACCACCGCCAATTCCGGCTCCAAAGCCGTTTCCAACAGCGTGCACTTTTCCGCCATTGATGATAACCGTTCCTCCATGACCATAGTCACCAGACCAATAGCCCTGCGCACCACCGCCGATTCCGGCAGCACTGAACCCGGCATAAGCGTACACACAGCCACCGTTAATTACAACTTTACCGGCATTACCATGTTCATTACCTCCAATACCGGCTAAGTTTTCTCCACCAGTTGTGTTCAGCGTTCCGGATCCTTTGCTCTGACCATAAATGTTAAGTTCGTTACCATCGGCCAGACAGATGCCAACCTTGGCTGTCAGCATATGGGTGTCGGTCAGAATCAGATGAACAGTTCCGGAGATGTTAATACGCGAGTCAACAGTCACGTCGCTGTCGACCACATACCAGCCGTCGCTCAGCTCGGTCTGTCCGGTAAACTTGGTGTATGAACCTGATGATGCCGTCTGCGGGTTACCGTCGGCGTCAAGATATTCCACATTCTGCGCCAGCATGTTGACTGCCGGCAACAAAGAAAACATCAATATGAATAACTTTTTCATAACGGATTATCTATATAATTGAGTTTCGGATTTTTTACAAGAATTACAGGAATATATAGAATTATTCAATTAACTCAACTTTTGCATTTAGATTATATACTGATCTTAACACACTTGGCGGGCAATTGTCCGCATGGTTTTTCCCGCGAAGCGGTTTTTCACAGTTCATTTAATGGACTGCTTTTTTCTTCTTTTTAAATGTCAGACACGATGTCATCCTTTCTTTCGTCTCTGTTATCTGCTGCAAGCATCAACCCCACAAACGTTTTACAACTAAAAAGAAGTTTTTTTGTTTTGATTTCCAAATCCGACACTTAAGTGACACGGAAAAAAACCTACGGACGACCATCCGCTAAATGATCATATATCAACAAATAATCTAAATCAGAAACTGGAGAAACAAAGCTGCAGTCGGTTCAGAAGCTGAATCTTCTGCCGTTCCACCTCAACACCTTCTCCGTTGTGGAGCCGTCGTCGTTCCAATGAGTGAAAATGATGTTCTTCCCGACACGCGGCATGCTATATATGCCACTGTATTCAATTTCAAACCCTGGAGGATCGCATGCAACCATACGTTTCGTGTTATTGTCGTACCGATAGAAACGGATGTCACTCAATTCGGTCATACATGGCCTGCCCTCTGCATAGCTTGCCATGTTGTTGAACGCGATTAATTTATGTCTCCCGTCCGACTCGTTCCAGAAACATACTTCCAGCCTGAAAATGTAATCCTCATCTTCATTGCCGGCTTGTTCAAAAAGGATGTATCCGTTTTTTGTGTCGATGGTCAACTTGTCGCCAGCTTCCTGCGGAAGACCATTGCGGTGACGTTTCATGGCATTTTCCAATGTCTTCCAGGGGCGGTCGCCACTCTCTTCCTCGCCTTCATAGTTCAAAGAAGGAAATGCAGCCCATGCAAAATCTGTGACTGTGGGCTTCGAACCTTTATAGTTCACTTTTATACCATTCTGTGCCATCAAAGAGAGTGTGAGGCAAGAAAACACAATTGCTGATAATAATCTTTTCATATTGTTCAGTTTTTGCTAAAAATAAAACCAATTTATTTTTGGGGAGTTAATTCTGCGAATGAGAGGTCACCATTTTTACTATATTCCTGTTCTCATACATCTGTCATAGACAATTAACGTTTACTTCTCTGCAAAGTTACGAATTATTTTGTTATCATGAAATAAATTGCTGAAATTCCGATATGAAAAAAACAACTGTCGCTTGTTCACAATGTGCCATAAATCAGCTTTATTTTGTATTAATATAAGAAATGCTATTCGTCAACTATTAATCTTTCAAGGATTGAAAATAATTACCATTCCTCCTTCTTCGTTATGGACTCGACGAAGATGTACATATCCTAATGGAAAAGATGCATCCTTCTCGAATGACCCCCATTTTAAATTGTCGTATTCTTCATCTTCCGACTCTCCATAATATTTATCGAGATAATTGATTACTGTCTTCATCTTAGGGTCGTTGGGGTGGGTGCTGGTCATTAACATGAAACCATTATTTGTGTTGACACCAAATTTCACATTCCCAATTGTCAATACAAAAGGGCTCTCATCTCCGCTCTTTTCTACGGATAGCATTCTGTCTTTTTTTGCGATGTCTTCCAGCTGAAGATATATTGAGTCCTCGTTGTTGAGAATCAACGTGTGGCCGAAGAATGATAATTCCTTTATTTGCCGGAGAATTGTGTCTATAGTTTCTTCATTATTGAATTTTGAAGAATCACTATTTTGTTTTTTTCCTGCCAACTTTTCTGCAGTTATTTCTTGTTTTGAATGTTCTGATTGCTTTTCATTCTTACATCCTATTAGGCATAGTGACACCACTATTGGTAATAAAATATTTCCTTTCATGTTTTTAAGAAGTTCGAAATTTCAGTGTTCAAATTATTTCGATTATTCGTATAAGATGCAAAGTTAGTAATAATCTTTGAATGAATATAAAAAAGTGGTATGATAATTAAATAACACACCACGTTATAATAATAATTCAACTTTCGGCTTTAATTATATGCTGATATAATGACACTTACTTGGAAACCGTCCGGATGGTTTTTTCCGCGAAGCGGTTTTTTCCAGTCCATTTTGGACTGCTTTTTGCTTCTTTTTCCATGCTTCTACTTTAATTGTCACTTCAACCGCTACTGTTTTTCAACAACAATTATGAACCTTACAGACACTATAATTCTGAAAAAGAAGTTTTTTGTTTTATTTTTTTACATCAGAAACTTTAATCAACTATATCTTTGAGTTGCCAATGAAAACTGCATGTTATGGAGTCGCTTCCGAAATACATGTCATTCCATTTCAAATAGAAGCCCTTACCCTTTAAAAGTTGTAACTTTTGACCATTGGGAAGTTGTTTGCTCCATAATATTTGATGATATGTTTTTAGAGTTTCACTTGCAGAATCCGGGTCTTTACCATGACTGTCAGTTTGAACATCAAAATCAACATCTATCATCGTGTTCTTTATTAGGATTAAGTATTTGCAAAGTAAGGAAATATTTTTCGTATGTCGTATTTGAAAATCGGAAAAAATTTAATTTATCTGTTACCTTTCGCCCTATTATGCGTTTTACACAACATTTGGCAGTTGCTGATATCGGTTGATCCTCCTTTGCTCCATGCCGTAACATGGTCGGCATCCATCTCTGTGATTTTGTAGATGCGGTATTTCACGTTCTCATGTCCTTTGGCACATTCCGGGCAGTTGGAAATGCCGAGCTCTTTTGCCTCTTTCGTCTGCTGTGTATAGACGGTGGTCTTTACGTTTTCATCAAAAATGCGGATGTTCAGCAGCCGCCTATCCACTTCTCCTCCGAGGAGAAACTCAAAAATACCCTTCTTGTTTTTGACATATTCGTCGCCGTAGAGTTCTTCCACCCGTTGTTGCAGAAGATTGGGATTATAAGAATTGGAATGGTATTGCTCATATAGGGCACCCCAATCCAGTCCACGCATTTCGCTCTTAGGCTCTCCGAATAAGATTTTCGCCCATTCAATAACGGAGTCGAAGTAGGTTTTCAGCTCATCAATATTATTGTCTGAGCGGTGCTGGCTCATGTAGCTTCCTATATTATCTTCTCCTTTAGCCACCCATGCCAGTGCCGTATGCAGAATGTCCTGTCTGTTCACGTTGCCGTTCACATACCAGCTCCATTTCTGCAAGTGCGGGTTGCGGGAGTTGCTGAAAACCGTTTTAGCCTTTGTGACGAAAGGTCCGCTGTATGTAGCGTTCAGAAGCTCCTGCTTGTTCAAAGGAATCCCCACAATGTTGATGGTTTCAAACCATTCCTTGATTTCCTTCTCCGAGCCTTTGCAGATATAGATCAGGAGTTTGTAGTTAAGGAATTTCTCTTTCTCCTCTTGCGTCAATCCGTTGAAATACTGCTCAATTCCGGACTTGTTCTTGATAGCAAATTTCCCTGTGACAAAACGTCCTATACTTGTTACACGTTGCTGACCGTCGAGTAACTCATACCGTCCTTCCTCCGGCTCGTTGAAATAAATCAGTCCTAAAGGATAGTTCTTTAATATGCTGTCGATGACTGCAACCTCTTTCTTACCGTCGTTATCAGCATAAAGGTAGTTACGCTGATATTCGGGCTGAATGGTCAGCTTGCCTGACCATCCATACAGTCCCTTTGCTTCAAATTCATTATATATGAATCCCTCACAAATTTCCTTTATAGTTATGTCGGTTAATAAAGTAGTTTGCATGGTTATTGTTTTTTACGGATTAATATTCTTGCGTATGGTTTTTGAGGTATTCCCTTCTCGTCAATATAATAAAGCTGACCATCTCTAAGACTTTTGTTCAGTTTTTTTAATTCTCTTGGATAAGGTTTTAATCCAAGCTCTTTTCCTGAATCACCTTCAGCAATTCCTATTATTTCAAATTGTTCTGGGCAGTATTTATCCAAAAAAGATGTAGGAACACCCATTATTCCTTCAAAATCAGAAGGTATGGCATCTGTAAAAGGAACTTCTATCGCATCATAATTATCATAATACCTATATTGTTTACCCTTTACTTCATTATGTCTTGAGTACATGATGTTGTCTTCCATTGTCATAAGAGGAAGTTCTTCATGGCGACGACCATGATCAATGTTGGTGAACCAACAAGAATTTCCTAATCTTGTATAATTGCCTACATACCCAAGACGTTCCGCTTTCATCTTGTCACTTTCCTTAACCATAGTGCCTTCAGGAACGGCAAATACCATATCTGTTACAAAACCAGTTGCACCAAGCCAAACCTCGTTTTCTTTTATAAATGGGAAAATCTCCTTATAAGTAATAGCGTTCATGTTTCCAATAATAACGAATTTCTTATTGGCTTCCATGATCCAAGCGAAGAATTCTCGGAACAGCGAGAACGGAGGGTTTGTGATTATGATATCCGCTTCATCCCGCAGAGCTTTTACCTCGTCGCTTCGGAAGTCGCCGTCTCCCTCAAGATACGACCATTGCAAATCTTCCATATTGAAATGCCCGTCTCCGTTGATATCGTTTTCAAGCACGAATAATTTTCCGTGTGTGCGACTTTTGTCCGCATCATAAAACGGGCTTTCAGTTTCAAATAGCGTTGGCTGCCATTCCTTAATCTTCTTTGACTCTACTGCATAGCTTGTACTAATCAGTTTTTTGAGTCCAAACATTTCAAATTTCAG
>JAEEOB010000065.1 GCA_016284045.1 Bacteroidaceae bacterium | reverse complement strand
ACCCGCAACGGACAGCAGTATTACCTTATCCCTGACGACTGGGAAGATGAGATTTACAACAACGCTCTCCGTCAGGAATACACAGTTGCCGCATCAGGAAGCACAGACAGGAGCAACTACTACGCATCATTCAACTACCTTGACAACCAGGGTATCACAGCCGCTTCCGACTATAAGCGTCTCACCTCACGTGTCAAGGCCGACTACCAAATCAAGCCTTGGTTGAATGTTGAGATGAACATGGCATACAGCCATTACAACCAGAACGCGCTCGGCGACGACGGTAGCGCAGGATCTTCTGGTAACGCTTTCGCATTCTCCAACATCGCACCTATCTATCCGATGTACATCCGCGATGCCAACGGCAAGAAAATCTACGATCCGGAGTCAAGACTGACCAGATACGACTATGGTGACGGAACAGTCACAGGTTTCCGTCCTTACCTCAGCCAGTCGAACCCGATTTCAGCCAACCAGCTGAACGTGAACAACACTGAAGGTAACACCTTCAACGGTACTGGAACCATCAAGCTGTCCCTCCCTCTCGGATTCACAGTTTATTCCATCAACAACGTATATCTCGACGAGTACAGAGGCACAGAGACCACCAACCCGTTCTTCGGACAGTATGCCGACCTGCAAGGCCAGGCTTACAAGTCACACGGGCGCCAGTGGTCAGTGAACTACCAGCAGCGTGTGAACTGGGTACGCTCATTCGGCCTCAACAACCTCGACGTGATGATCGGACATGAGTACTACAACCAGTATGGCTATTCACTCTCTGCTTACAAGAACAACCAGTTCTCGGTGTTCAACACAGAGCTGAACGGTGCAGTGATCATGGGTTCTGCAAACTCATCGAAATCACGCTACAACACCGAGTCATGGCTTGGACGTATCATGTATGACTACGACACCAGATACTTCGGTTCATTCTCTCTCCTCCGTCAGGGTTCATCACGTTTCCATCCCGATGACCGTTGGGGTACGTTCTGGTCAATCGGCGCCGGCTGGCTCATCAACAAGGAGAGCTGGTTCAACGCTGACTGGGTGGATGAGCTCAAGTTCAAGATGAGTTACGGTGAGAACGGTAACGACTACATCGGCTCATACCAGTACATCAAGACCTTCTCCATCGTGAACTCGAACGACAACGTGGCCATCAAGCCCTACGAACATGGTAACAAGGACATCTCCTGGGAGAAGAACGGCAAGTTCAACATCGGTATCGACTTCAGCTTCTGGAACGGACGTCTGAGCGGTACTGTTGAATACTACAACAACACGACCAAGGACATGCTCTCATGGATCAACTTCCCTGTGACCTACGGATGGAGCGGTCAGTATGCAAATGTCGGCAACATGAAGAACAACGGTATTGAGTTCGACATCAAGGGCGACATCATCCGCAACCGCAACCTTACATGGTCAGCTTACATCAACTTCACGACCAACCACAACGAAATCACGAAGCTCGCAGAGGAGCGCAAGTCATGGTACGACGAAATCGGCCGTTACGGCTACTCTTCAGGCAGCTACTTCTACACAGAAGGCAAATCACGCTATTCCTACTGGACAAAGAAATACGCAGGTGTTGACCCTGAAACCGGTCTTTCACTCTTCTATCAGAACGTATATGAGAAGGACGAGAACGACAAAGACGTTTACTACGACAAGAAAGGCAACAAGATTGATGACCCTGACACCTACCAGGATGAGAAGCACCGTAAGATTGTGGGCACCAAAACAACAACAACCTACGGCGAAGGCGACTACTACATCTGCGGCGACATGATGCCAGACGTATATGGCGGTTTCGGTACAGCAGTGAAATGGAAGGGCTTCGACTTCTCTGTTGACTTCCAGTATCAGCTTGGCGGTAAGGTTTATGACGGCACCTACGCAGGACTCATGAATGCCGACGCCGGTCATGCCCTCCACAAGGACATTCTCAAGGCATGGACTCCAGGCAGCAACACCGACGTTCCACGTTTCCACTACAACGACTCTTACATGAGCTCAGGCAGCGACCGTTGGCTTACCAGCGCGTCATACCTCTCCCTTGCAAACATCACGCTCGGATACTCTCTTCCTAAGAGCTTCCTGCGCCACATCGGTATTGAAGGCCTGCGCATCTACGGTGTAGCCGACAACGTATGGCTGTGGTCGAAGCGTCAGGGTCTTGACCCTCGTCAGAGCATCACAGGAAGTGTGACAAACACCTACTACAAGCCTATCCGCACAATCTCCGGAGGTATTACAGTGACATTCTAATATAAAAAACGTTACATATTAAATAAAAAAGACGTATGAAATTTATCAATAAAATATTAGTATTTGCGGCACTTGGCATGGGTGCAACCTTCCTGACCGGCTGTCTCGACGAGACAGAGCCTGAATCGAGCACCGTCACCGAAAAACAAGTGCAGGAGTCTTCTGCCGCAACAGAAGCAGCCGTATTGGCTATGCCTTCTTATTTCAACAATTATGGTTCTTCCATTGTTGAGCGTGGATGGCACTATCCGTTCGGGTACGGAGCCAACATGTATATCCGCGACCTGATGACCGGTGACTTGGGCCACTCTTCCACCAACTATTCATCCCACTTCTACTACTGGGCACAGAACAAATACCAGGGCGACGGCTATGTGTTCTGCCAGTTCATCTTCAACTATTACTATGGCTTTGTGCTTACCATCAACACCGCCATCGGTGCTGTGAATCCTGAAAGCGCAACCGACAAACAGCTTGGTTACCTTGGTGCCGCATACGCATTCCGTGCCCTCGCCTATCTCGACCTGGCACGCTGCTATGAGTTCTTGCCTAACGACAAGACCAGCAACATCAACAAGGACGGCAACAATGTGCTGAACCTGACAGTGCCTATCGTGACAGAGAACATGGAGCTCGAGCAGACCAAGAACAACCCCCGCGCACCGCGTGAGGACATGTTCAATTTCATCCTCTCCGATTTGGACAATGCAGAGAAGTACATCGTGAACCTAAACAGCTACTCCGGCAACACGCTGCCTGACCTGGCTTGTGTATATGGCTTGAAAGCACGTCTGTACATGTGGGTTGAGGACTATGCCAACGCACAGAAATATGCCCGCCTGGCCATCGACAACGCCCGCGTGCAGCCTATGACCGAGAACGACTGCCTTGACCCGATAACCGGTTTCAACACCATCAGCAAGTGGATGTGGGGCTCACAGCAGACGAAGGAGGACGACACAGTTCAGAGCGGTATCATCAACTGGGCATCATGGCTCACCAACCAGACCACTTTCGGTTACACTGGATTCGGCGAGACCAACATGCCGTTCAACGTGATGGACGCCCGTATGTATAACCGTATCTCCAACACCGACTTCCGTAAGCTTGAGTTCCTTGCACCCGAAGGCTCTCCTCTGAGAGAGAAGTGCCGTCTGATTCCTGGCACCGAAGAGATGATCAACACATCAATGCCTGATTATGCAGCACTGAAATTCCGTCCTAACCAGGGCAACTACTCCGACTACACCGTGGGTGCAGCAACCGCATACCCTGTGATGCGCGTTGAGGAGATGTACTTCATCGAGGCAGAGGCTGCAGCTCACCAGAACGCAGCTCAAGGCAAGCAGCTCGTAGAGAACTTCATGAAGAACTACCGAGACCCGAACTACAACATAAACAGTCAGACTGCAAGCGATAGCAATGCCCTTATCGACGAGATCGTATTCCAGAAGCGCGTTGAGCTTTGGGGCGAGGGCCAGACCTTCTTCGACATCAAGCGTCTGAACATGTCTGTGACCCGCGGTTATCCAGGCACCAACTTCTACAGTCTTGCACGCCTGAACACCAACGGCCGTCCGGCATGGATGAACTTCGTGCTCATCAAGAGCGAGGAGAACGTGAACAAGGCTTGTGTCGGCTGGAACAACCCGGACCCGTCCGACCTCTACACTCCTTGGACTGAATAAGGCTCAGTCCAATGCTAAGGCAAACAAATCATAACGTTTAAAACATTTCAATAAAGATATGAAAAATATTTTAAAATATAGTTTGATGCTGATGGTGCTGGTGGCGGGATTCGCATCCTGTGCTGATGAATACAAGAGCTACACTCCAGCCACTGCCGACACCGACCAGGTGTATTTCAGCAATGATCTCATCCCGGTTTTCGAGTTGGCTGACTTCACAGAAAACCAGATTGTCATCCCTGTAACCCGTCAGAAGACCAACGACGAAATCACCGTACAGTTGGGACTTATCGACGAAAGCAATTTCTACACGCTTCAGACCAAGCAGGTCACATTCCCTGCTGGTGCATCAAAAGCAGATGCTATCGTAACATTTGATGCGACAAGTCTTGAATACGACCAGTATCCTGAAGCCACCATCTACATCGTGGACGGTGTGATTGACCCTGAAGACCTGCTCATCCCCGAACCTGAAGAGGAAGGCGGCGAGGAAGCCACTCCTGCCGAAGGCGAAGAAAGCCAGGAAGCAGCAGAACCTGCAGAAGGCGATAAGGAGGAGACCCAGAAACCGACTCCGAAATACACCACAGCCTGGGGTGACCCCACCTTCACATTCAGTGTTGGTGTGCCGGCTCCGTTTGAGTCAATCGGAACAGGTGTGTTCTCCGACATCTTCTGGGCAGAGGGTGAGAGCGAGGTGGAAATCCTCCACAACACCGTCAACCCGAACATCTACCGCATCGTGGATCCTTACGGAAACTTCGGAGGAGGCTATGACGAAAACCGTTCGAAGTACTTGGAAATCCAACTGTTAGAGCCGGGAGACAAGCTCTGGGACACTGAAATCACCATGAGCGACCTTGTGTTCTTCCCTGTGGTAAACACTGGTTGGCTGCACTCAACCTACGGTGCATACGTCAAGCTTTACCACCCTGCTTACATGTACGACGACGAGGCTTCATACGCTCACAACAAAGTGATTGCCTATAAGGAAGACGGAACTCCAGGCTTGATTCAGCTTGCTCCAAATTTCTATATGGACGGCGTGGGAGGATGGAACCACACAGCAGATGATGGCATTGTGACCATTCTCTTCCCTGGATTCACTCCGAAAGACCTTGCTGCTGAAATCACCTACAAGGGAATCTTCATCAATGTGGCTGAAGAGGCTAATGCCATGGTTTCCGGTACATTCGGAGCCGACGTGACTGACGTACGCGGCGTGGTTGTACCAGCTGACGCTGACGACGATGCTGTGGCTGACGCCATCCTGGAAGGCGAGCTCGAGGCAGTGGAAATCGACCTCTCCGATCCTAACAACATCATCGTTCCGCTCGGCGACCAGACAGGCGCCCTCAAGGTGGTGCTCGTAGTTGTGGACGACGAGGCTGCGAAGACTGTGACCAGCGCAATGTTCGAATACTATGGAGGAGGTAGTGACGCTAATCCTTGGAAGTCAATCGGAATCGGTCTGTTCTCCGACAACTTCTGCGCTCCTTTATGGGGGAATGAAGATGAAGAGCCTGCAGCAGCCGGACCATATCAGGTGGAAATCCTGGAGAACAGCGAAAAACCGGGACTCTACCGCGTGGTTAACCCTTACGGTGAACCGCATCCATGGTACTCAGCTGAGGACAATTACACACCGACAAACATCGAGGTTGACGCAACCGACCCTGAAGGTGTGTTTATTCCACTGCAGCCTACAGGTGCAAACTGGGGAAGTGGCATAATGTATATCGCCTCATACGGCGGCTACATGACACAGCAGAACGATATAGCCACCTTGAAAGAAGCCGGATCTCTTGGCACACTCAAAGAAGGCATCATCACATTGCCTACTTTAACCACCCAGTCAGGAAGTGAATTCCAGGGTATCTACATGGATGATGACGGCGCTTATTACACAGGTGTCAAAGACGGATTCTACATGGCTCTGCCAAACGCTGTGACCGAGGAGGCAAGCAAGCGTGCAATACGTCCGATTGGCTGGTTGAACTACACAAAGCGTAATGCAAAGAAAATCGAGAGGAAAGACATGTCGGCCTTCGAGAAAATCAACCTTCTGAGAAAATAATCTGAACACATAATAATATTATTATGAATGGGTGTACCGGTTCGCCGGTACACCTTTTAAATCTTAATAATCAAGAAGACAAAAATAATTTACGATTTATTTTATTATTTGGAATGTTAACTATTTGAAGTAAGATGGTAACTATTCAGCGAAAGCTGAAAATTCGTTAAATTCGTGGACAAATAATTAGACTCTCTGAATGGTTACGTAAGAAGACGAGAAGACAAGACGTTTGTTCTATATACGATAATCAAACGGACAACCGGATTCATTAGTCAATTACATCAAGTTATTAGAAATATGCTAAACCATTTTGCAAAGATGAAGAAAACCCTACTCCTGTTGCTGTTGATGACAACAGCGACTGAGCTGATGGCTATTCCCGCTTATCCTGCAAAGAAAAAGCTGCGGAAATCAGACGGAAGCCAAATCGAGGTCACGCTCCGCGGCGATGAGCATTTCTCTTTCTGGAGCGGGAACGACGGCAACCAGTATGTCCGCCAGTCGGGAAAATACGTGAGTATCACCTCCGAAGAGATTGACAGACAATGGACTGCCCGCAAGCAGCAGTATGAGCAGAAGCAGCAGTCGTCACGTCGTAAAAGTCCAGCCCGACGGGGTGTTACGGGATTCGAAGGGAACAAACGGGGACTGGTTATCCTCATGTATTTCGACGACCAGGCTTTTTCTGTCTCCGACCCGGGAACCTTTTTTAAAAACCAGTTCAACAAAATCGGTTATAACGGCAATGGCCAGACCGGCTCCGTTCGCGACTATTTCCTTGAGCAGAGCTACGGAAAGCTGGACATCGAGTTTGATGTGGCTGGTCCCTATAAAGCCGACTATGCCATGTCGCGATATGGTGCCCCGAGCGGCGGCGGCAACGACTCATCCCCTTGGGACCTGATTGTGGAGGCATGCAAGAAAGCCGACAAGGATGTGGATTACCGTAACTACGACTGGGACGACGACGGAACGGTGGATCAGGTATTTGTGGTTTATGCCGGATACGGACAAAACTACGGCGCGTCGGAATACACCATCTGGCCGCATGAGTTTAATCTGACATCGGTAGGCAAGGCGCTTACACTCGACACCAAGAAAGTATCTACCTACGCATGCAGCTGCGAGCTCTACGGCAAGGAGTCGGAAGAAAAAGTGATTGACGGCATCGGACCTGCCTGCCATGAGTTCAGCCACTGCCTTGGACTGCCCGACATGTACGACACGTCATCCGCCGGAAGCGGCCAGGCGATGCTCAACTGGGACGTGATGGCAAACGGCAGCTACAACAACTACGGCCGCACGCCGGCCGGATTCACAGCCTACGAGCGCATGTTCAGCGGATGGCTCACCCCGGTAGAACTCAACACCATCACTGAAGTCACAGGTATGAAACCCCTGGCAACGAATGCTGAGGCCTATATCCTCTATAACGACAACCACCGTGATGAGTTCTATATGCTTGAGAACCGCCAGCAGGTGGGATTCGACGCAGCGTTGAACGGTCACGGGCTTCTGGTCACCCACATCGACTACGATGCGGACAAATGGAGCAGCAACGATGTGAATTCCAATGCCGCACATCCGAGATGTGCGGTGGTGCCTGCCGACGGAGCACTTGTTTATAACTCACCATCATTGGCAGCCGACCCCTTCCCGGGAGCTTTAGGCAAGACGGCACTGACCAACTACACCACCCCAGCCATGAAGCTGTTTAATGAGAACACCGACGGCACATTTTTTCTCAGCAAACCGCTAGACCACATCACAGAGGATGGTGAGCTGATTTCATTCACCGCATGCCGTCCGGAGATGGGGATTCCGGCTATCATCGAAAGCAAGAGCGCAGGAGAGCGGGCATGGACCCTGACATGGGATGCCGTGCAGGATGCCGTCAGCTATGAGCTGGAACTGACCGAGCAGCCGGCAGCCAAGCACGACCCGGAGGAATGCCTGCTTATTGAGGAAGATTTCAGCGGTTTTTACTCGAAAAGCAACGGACTGAGCGATGTGTCCGGGAAAATCAGCAACTACGTGAAGTCAGGCACCGGATGGGCAGGAAACAAGCTCTTCACCTCGCCCAAGCTGCTGCGCATCGGCACGAACACCGCCAACGGCTATATCAACAGCCCTTCAATGGACATGCCGGAAAGCGGGGAAGTGACCGTAGTCATCGGAGCTGAGCTGTTCGACCAGAACACCCCGGTGGAAGGAAGCATAAAAATCATTACAGACGAAGGTTCTGCATCGCAGCAGTTCACCATCAGCAAAGACGGCAAGCTGTTGTTCACGTTCCAGATGCGTGCCACTAAATTCCGGATTGGATTGAATCCTATCGGGCGAATGTATCTCAACTACATGGCCATCTACGAAGGCACCTACACCGAGGAGGAGCTGGGCTTGGCAGAGGCAAAACAAAGAGATACGGCATCCGACAGCGACACCGGCAGACAGATTTTCCGCCTGCCATTGCGCAAAGCCAAGGAGCCTGTGACCTACACCACCACCGAGCCTGCCTACACCTTCCACGGGCTGACCCCCGGAAGCACCTACTTCTGCAAAATCCGGGCCATCGGCGAATATTCGAATTCGCTCTGGAGCGAGGAGACAGAATTCAAGATTGAGGGTGTGGATTATATTGTAGGTGATGTGAATGAGGACGGCGAAATCAACATCAGCGATGTCGTGGCAGTCATCAACGTGATGGCAGGAAGCACCTCATACCCTCATGCGGATGTCAACGCCGACAACACAGTGGATATCAGCGATGTGGTCAACGTCATCGGGCTGATGGCAGGACAGTAGAGACGCGCTGTAGCGCGTCGTGTAACTGAATCAGCGTACATCTCGTTAAAGAACCGAATCACGTCTATCCACAAACAATTGATAAAAACTAGGGTTGTTTCATCCCTGGTTTTTATCATTTTTTCTGGTTTTCTGTCTGTTTTGAGTTAAAATACATCAAATAAACATTATTAATAAAATAAAAGTCGTAACTTTGTAGATTGAATACTGATTTTATATTTTAGGACGTGTTTTTGTAGAAGAAATGCAAGATGGAATTGAATGAAATAAAGCATGTTGTTTTTTAGACGTATTTATAAGATAAAATCATGACAAAACGCACTAAAGCGCGTCTCCACAGCAAACTGTAAAATTCTAAACTATATAAAAATATGAAACAAAAATTTAGATGGCTTTTTATGAGCCTGATGCTTTGCTTTGGGATCTCAGCTGGATGGGCTGAGACTGAGACCTATAAGTTGACCATTGATGGAAATGATTTCAACACAACCAGTTATGCAGCCAATAACAATGAAAAAACATCTTTGGCTATTTGCACAAATGATCCTAATAAAACTATTGAAGTTAAATGGATTTCTTATCAAGTATATAAGAACACTGGTCAAATGCAATGGCAAAACAACAAAGGATACATTTATAATTCCACGAGTTTAGGAACTATAACAGACGTTACCATAACCAAGACTGATGGTACTTTTACAACCTATTATGGTGATTCAAGTCAACCATCTTCTTCAACAACCGTTGGTGGTGGTTTTTTCCAAATCAAAGTAGGAAACGCAACTGGCAAAACATCTAAAGTGGAAATAACATTCGAAATCCAAGGAAATAACAGTATTCAAACAACTACAACTATCGATGCAACTGGCATCACCACCACTGACGTTCATACCAGCACTGATGCGGGACAACTCACCGCAAAGGTGACAGCTAATAATAGCCCAGTAAGTGGTGCCACTGTCACTTGGAGTTCAAGCAATACCAATGTTGCCACCATTGATAACAATGGTAATGTCACCCTCGTTGCTGCAGGAACAACCACAATCACTGCCTCATACGCAGGTGAGGAAAACCAATACCAACCATCTTCAGCCACCTATCAGCTGAAAGTAATCAACTCCAAACTTGAGACATACACCAAAGTCACCTCCTATGACGAACTTGAAGACGGAGATTATCTGATTGTGTATGAGGAAGGATCATTAATTTTTGATGGCTCACTTGAAACATTAGATGCTTCGGAAAACTATCAAGAAGTTGAAATTCTAAACGGTGTGATTACGGCAAGTTCCGACTATCAGTTCACTATCAACAAGGATGCTGGAACAATTAAGAGCTCAAGCGGTTATTATATCGGACATACTAAAAATGAGAATGGATTGAGTAGTAGTCCTACTGATGAATATACAAACGAAATAAGTCTTGACGATGGCAATGCAGTTATAACCTCAGGAGGTGCATATTTACGCTTTAATTCTGCATCAAACCAAATGCGTTTCCGTTATTTCAAGAGCAGTACTTATACAAGTCAGAAAGCAATAGCCCTTTATAAGAAAGGCACTCCTGTGCCATCCCTGTCGTTTGCCTACACTGAAGTCACAACCAACTACGTGACCAACGAAACATACACCCAGCAAGCAGTCTCTAAGAACATGGACACGCCTGAAATCACTTACTCTATTGAATCTTTGGATGCAGGCACAGACGTAGCGAATATTGCCACAATAGACGCAACCACAGGTAAAGTGTCATTCGTTGGTGTAGGAGATGTGAAGATTACCGCCAGCACCACCTATAACGAGCAGGATTTTACCGCATACTACACGCTTCATATTGTTGAGCCTACTATCGAGCTATTTGAACTTGTCACCAATCAGGATGAGATTGTTGATGGTGGTGAGTACCTTATTGTAGAGAAAACTATCAACACCTCAGCAAAGGCTTATAACGGACAAAGCGGAACAAACCATTATGCTGGTGAAACCACTGTCACGATTAACGGCATAGAAATTGACAACGCCGCTCCAAAGGCACATGTCATCGAACTGGAAGCTACTGGTGATGATCATTGGTATCTGAAAGACCAGACAGATAACTGTTATCTGACAAGGGGGTCAACTAACGGATATCTTTATTTTGACAATTCACCGACCGACGCATCAAAATGGGATATTAACGTAGAGCTGGTCAATACCACCATTGTCAATACAGCTGATCCGAGATTCCAAATAAAATACAACGGAACCGAAAGCTACAATGGTACTAACTTCTCGAGCTACACTGGTGTCTTCTCATACATTCAGCTCTACAAGCGTGCAACCGCATTGGCAGATGCAGGTATCTATTACAATGAACCTACTTCTTACAATATAAACCTTGGAGAACCGTTCAGCACACCAACGCTTCAGAATCCGAACAAAGTGTCACCTGTCGTTTACAGCTCATCAAATCCCTCTGCTATCGCAGTAAACACAAATACAGGAGCCGTGACAGTGAAACGTTCTGGCAGTGCCACCATCAGTGCAATATTCAAAGGCAACGCTGCCTATAAGAAAACCATCGCCACATACCAAATATATGTATCAAAGATAAAGAATGAAGGGCTGCTCTTCAATGAGACATTCGACAAACTATGGGCAAACGGCGGAAACGACGCACAATTTACCGGCAGTGTGGCAAAACCTTACAACAGAAATGCCGGTTGGGAGGGTCAGCATCCTGGCGAATCAGACAACAACTGGGATAAAGCATGGACAACTGATGAAGTTTGGGTGATGTTCGACACTGATGAGGATAGGGATGTGCAATCCAATCCTAACTCTTACGTTCAGGCAGGTAACCAATGTGCTAAATTCGGTGCTGGAAATCCAAACAATGGCACTCAGACAAATGGTGTGCTCACGACCAGAGCCATCAGCATGGGTGAGGGTGTTACCCAAGGCACACTCACTTTCAGCGCAGCCGGTTGGGGAACAGGTGAAAACGAGCTGACTGTCTCAGCTACAGGCTGTACTATCACATACTTCAGCCACACAGGTAACTCGACGGTTTCGGGCAACACCATCAC
>JAEEOB010000064.1 GCA_016284045.1 Bacteroidaceae bacterium | reverse complement strand
TCACCGCGATTAGCAAATCACACTTCTCTAATCCTTGTCACAATTTTATGTGGGCCACCCCCCGGGATCACTGTAAAACATTATCAAATGGCAGGTCTTCTGGCTTGCTCCACCTCCAAGCACCTTCCCAACTTCACGAAAAAACATAACAACGTAAAGACAGTGGCGATTCTTCCTTAGAGGCTCTATAGCATAGGGGAGCTTACAGCTGCGGGGACAGTCGCAGATTCTCACTGCGTTCCCTCTTAGTTGTGCGTTGTGCACAAAACCATTTGCGGTTGCAAAGGTAGCATTTATTTTTAAGATAACCTCACTTTTCCTGTTTTTTTCGTTTCTTTTGAGAATTGACTTTTACATCGGAAAAGATAACCGATAAATCGATTTTATTTTATAACTTTGCAAAATAAATCTATCAGTTCTGCTGATTGGCAGACAAAAAGCTGGTTTTAACGATATTTAAAGATGCCACTCAAACTACCCGACAGACTTCCAGCCATTGATATTCTCAAGAAAGAGAATATTTTCGTGATGGACAACACTCGTGCAAGCGGGCAGGACATCCGTCCTCTCCGCATTGCCATACTCAATCTCATGCCTATCAAGATCACGACAGAAACCGATTTTATCAGAATTCTGTCCAATACGCCGTTGCAGGTGGAGATTGAGTTTATGAAAATCAAGAGCCACACCTCGAAGAACACGCCGATAGAGCACATGATGATGTTCTATAAAGACTTTGAGCAGATGCGCAACGAGAAATACGATGGACTGATCGTCACGGGAGCACCATTGGAACAGATGGATTTCGAACAGGTGAAATACTGGGATGAACTGCGGGAGGTGTTCGACTGGGCATATCATAACGTGCAGTCCACCTGTTATATCTGCTGGGCGGCACAAGCGGCACTCTACCATTTCTATGGAGTGCCAAAATATCCGCTCGACAAGAAAATGTTCGGAGTGTTCCGCCACAAGGTGCTGATGCCGGAATTGCCGATTTTCAGAGGATTCGACAGTGAATTCTACGTGCCCCACAGCCGGCATGCCGAAGTGCATAAGGAGGACATTGAGAAGGTGCCGGAACTGCAAATCATTTCAGAGAGTGAGGAGGCGGGAGTACATGCCGTCATGGCAAGAGACGGGCGTGAGTTTTTCTTCACAGGTCACAGCGAATATGCTCCGCTCACGCTTGACGGAGAGTACAAGCGCGACATGGCTAAGCACCTGCCAATCGACATTCCGAAGAACTATTATGAGGATAACGACCCGGAAAAGAATCCGGTCGTAAGGTGGAGGGCGCATGCCAACCTGCTCTTCACCAACTGGCTCAACTACTACGTCTATCAGACAACACCGTTCGACATCAACCAAATCGTATGACGGGAAAGATTATTCCACTGGAACTGCTGGCGCCGGCAAGAACGGCCGACATCGGCATCGAGGCCATCCGCCACGGTGCCGACGCTGTTTATATCGGTGCGCCGGCGTTCGGAGCAAGGGCGGCTGCCACCAATTCCATCAATGACATCAAGCGTCTTGTAGATTTCGCACACCTCTTCCGCGCCAAGGTCTATGTCACCGTCAACACCATCATCTATCAACAGGAACTGAAGCAGGTGGAACTGATGATACGCCAACTCCACGAAATCGGGGTTGACGCACTCATCGTCCAAGATG
The DNA here is from genome assembly GCA_016284045.1 of Bacteroidaceae bacterium. Classification (GTDB taxonomy): domain Bacteria; phylum Bacteroidota; class Bacteroidia; order Bacteroidales; family Bacteroidaceae; genus UBA3839. The sequence continues at coordinate 9,135 of JAEEOB010000064.1, read as the reverse complement.
TGGCGATGAAAAAGATGGACATTCCGCCAATTCCCCTCCATGCCTCCACCCAGATGGATAACCGCACACCTGAACAGGTACGTTTTCTTCACGCACAAGGATATGAGCAGGTGGTGCTCGCACGCGAACTTTCCATCTCTGACATGAAGTTCATCCATGAGCACTGTCCTGACGTGAAGCTCGAAGCCTTCGTCCATGGGGCGCTCTGCGTTTCCTACAGCGGACGTTGCTATGTCAGCCAGGCGCTTTTCGGCCGCAGTGCCAACAGAGGGGAATGTGCGCAAGTGTGCAGAATGGAGTTTGACTTGGAAAACGCAAAAGGTGAGAAACTGGTCACAGGAAAACATCTCCTCTCACTCAAGGACATGTGTAGAATCGACGCTCTTGAGGATATGGCGGAGGCGGGAGTCTCTTCCTTCAAGATTGAGGGACGGCTCAAGGATATGGCGTATGTGAAAAATGTGACGGCGGCTTATTCCAAGGCGCTCAACGACCTTGTCAGGCACCATCCAGACCGCTACCGCAGGGCATCACTCGGCAACGTGGAACTGAGTTTCAAACCGGATGTGGAGAAGTCCTTCAACAGGGGATTTACCCACTATTTCCTTTATGGCCGGAACGACGATATCTTTGCCTTCAACTCACCCAAAGCCACAGGCAAGAGGGTGGGGAGGGTCAAGGCGCTTTACACCGACAGCATTGTCGTGGAGCCGGAAGCCGACAAAAAGTTGATATTTGCAAATGGAGACGGACTCTGTGCATTCGACGCGTCGGGACAACTCATCGGATTTCGTGTGAACCGGGCTGAGGGGAACCGGCTTTATCTGCAGCAAGCAGCTGGAGTAACGAGAAAAATGAAAAGAGGAACGGCTGTTTTCCGCAATTTCGACAAGCAGTTCGAAGACTTGCTTTCTGTACCGAGTGCGGAACGCACCATTCCTGTGGTTATGAACCTTACGTTCAACCCACAATTCTCTGTGTTCCAGCTCGCCATACAGAGTTTCCAAACAATGGCCGGAGAGGAAAATATTGTGGCGGATGGGAAATTCAGTTTCTGCCCGGAATTTGCCCGGACGCCACAGCACGATAACATCCACCGACAACTGTCAAAATTGGGAAACACTCCTTTTCGCCTCCAACAACTCAACATCGGATTCAAGGAAAATTTCTTCATTCCTTCATCCATGCTGGCAGAATGGAGAAGGACCGTTGTGGAGCGTTTCTTGGAGCAAATACGAGATAAACAGGATGCTGTCGCCTATAGCAAGCCTCTAACTAAGTATGAAACGGCTGAAAACAATGCCATGAAGTCTGACACTGCAGAATTGCAGGCGGTCAATGTGGCCAACACTTTGGCGGATGAATTCTATCGGCAACAGGGATTTCAAAACATAATGACGGCATTTGAAATCAAACCGGCTGCTGACACACCGCTCATGACGTGCCGACATTGCATACGATATGCGCTCGGATGGTGCAGCAAAAATCCCAATGCAAAGAACGATGCCCATCCATACGGTGCGTATTCAGCCGAGCCGCTCTTTCTCACCATGCAGAACGGAACCCGTCTTGCCCTGAATTTCGACTGTGCGAGATGTGTGATGGAAGTACGAAAACAATAATAAGGTAGCAAACGATATTATTCATCTTCACCTGTATGCCGCTTGCCTTTATTGGTGAATGATATGTAGGTTTATGTGTGAAATAAAGAAAACCAATACATTAAATATTTATTGACAAGTTTTAACCAATAAATGTCTCGTAGAAGGACCTTTACCTTTCACCTCGCTTTTGTTTGTTTTACATTTAGTCTTCAAAAACACAAAATGAAGTTGCAAAAATAATAATCGTTGGATGTGATAATCATTTTTTTTTATGTAACTTTGTATGCAGAATAAGCTGAAACGACAAGGGAATTCCCTTGTTGTATGTGCGCCTTCACCGCACATGCAATTGCTTCTATAGACTACAAGTCTTCAAATGCCTTTTCTGTTTTCAAAATGATTGAACTGATTCACAATATACTAACTTTATACGCTTTGCCAGGTCTTATTCTTGGAATTGGCTTCTGCTTTCTTTTTGTCATGATTCCTGATAAAGAGGGGCTTAATGGTTATAAGATGGCGCGACGAATGATGGGGTACTCATACCTCATTTGTTTCTTATTTCTTGTGATAGAGGGAATCAGTCTCTCGCTTGCCGCATCGTCTGTGTTGCAACAAATCATCATGATTACGATTGGAATATTCCAGGCATTTCTATTTACATTTGCTTTGACAACTCTTATTGATGTATATTTCTTCACATGGCGGCGATTCATCCGAGAGGTGATTATCATCCTATTGCCGACTTTGGCTGCATTCATGGTACTCTTCATATGTTCCAATCATTATGGATTCATCGCTTTTTTACTTCTTGCTCTTTTCTATCTCATAAAGCTTGTTTGCTATATCGTTAATTTCAGGAATAGATATCATGATTATGAACGCAACATAAGCAATTATTTCTCTGATGATGAACATCATCGACTTGAGTGGGTGAAGAAATCATTTTTTACAGCTCTCACAATAGGTTTACTTGCATTCTACTATTCACTCTTCCCCTCTCTTGCCACCAGCCTGATCTTCACTATAGTAATGGGTGTTTATTATACTGTATTTGGAATCCGTTTTATCAATTATGCATTCACATTCTATCAGATCGAGACAGTGATGGTGGACTCTGCCGCTGACGATAATGAATGGAAGGAAATGCCGATTATAGCCTCTGAAGGTGTTGTAGGGCATCAGGCTCCTAAAGATGGCGACAAGCTGCTTATGGACAGACTGTCGTCACTTATGGAAGAACAACGTCTTTACATTAAGTCAGACATTACTATAGAGGAGGTTGCTTTATTAACCGGTGTTTCTTATCGTTCTGTTTCGGCTGCAATCAATCGTTGCAAAGGCGTAACGTTTAAAAGTTGGATAAATTCCTATCGCATAGAAGAATCTATTCGGCTTATTAAAAATGGGTATCTCAAAAACCAAACTATTGAGGCGCTTTCACAGACAGTGGGGTTTGCCAATCGCATCAGTTTCTACCGAGTGTTTAAGTCTATCACAGGACATTCGCCAACCGATTATTAGCACAGCTTTTTGTAACAATATGCACGTTTTGTAACACGGAGGATATGCACGGACAGACATATCCTCTTTTCTTTTAGTAAATTTGGACAAATTTCAGTTATTCTTTTTTAATTGAAAAGCAATAAGGAGTTTTTAGTAACAATGTATTAATCATATTAAACACTATTTTTACAAAATGAAAAAGATCTTATGGTTTCTTATAGCTGCTATCTTGTTTGCGGCTTGTAATGGAAATGGTGATAAAAAGACAGAAGGAGCAAACCTCGAACTTGATTCTATTACCGATTCTATAAGAGTTAAGGTCGGCGAAAGTACATTGAATGTTGATGCAAAGATTACTTATCCAACTAATGCTGAATCAATAAAGAAAGACTTGATGGAATTGGTGAAACAGATAGGCCAGGGTGATGATTTCGACGGTTATCCCGACTCTTTGACAATAGATACAACAGATATGCGTTCACTCGTGAATTATGTTGTAAAAAGTAAAGCGGAATGGTTGAAGGCAGACTTTGGTGAAGATGTGGAACCAGTAACTCCAATGTCTTACTCCTTGGAGGTGAATGTCTTGGAAGAAACGGATAAATATATCACAATGGGAGTATATGAAGAGCTTATGTTCAGCGGTCCTCATCCTAATTATACTTCATATGGAATCACCTATCTGAAACCAGACGGGAAGAAAGTGAAATTAGGAGATTTGGATGCTGCCAAAACTTCTGAGATTAAGGATGAACTGTTGACGAAGGTAAAGGACTTCTTCACAGAACTCACCAAAGATGATGAACTTAATGTTGACGATATTGTTTTATTAAACGAGAAAGATGGAAAGATTGACTGGCCTGTTTATGGTTTATTTCTCCTAGGCGACAGCGCTGTTTTCTCTTATCAGATGGATGAACTCGCTCCATACGCTTTTGGAATGCCAGATGTGAGAATGTCCCTGAAAGAGATGAAAGCAAAAGGATGGCTTGGTAAGACATTGTCTGACTTCGTGGAATAATAATTTCAGAATATATTACTCATCATTTAATTTATATCAATAATTATGAAAAAATCAATTTTTACATTAGCACTTATGATTATTTGTGCTGTTTCTGCCTATGCTCAGAAAAAATACACCGGAATCGTGAATGATCCTGACGGTTATACAAATGTAAGAGCTGCCGCATCAACAAAATCATCCATTGTTGACCGTATGGATGATGGCGACCTTCTTTATTACACACCTATGACTAATGGATGGAGTAAAGTGTATTTATATAGGAACTCTAAGTTTATTGGGTATATGCATACCAGCAGAATAAAAAGAATTGACATAAGCAAATTGTCTGACCCTCCAACGGATGATGAATTCCTTTCTGGCCGTATCGTTGACCCTAAAGATTCTTATGTCAATATAAGAAGAGGACCCGGCACGAATTATGCCATTTCGGGAAGACTTAATGTCGGTACTACTGTACTATACAGATACGATAACGAAAATTGGGTTAAGGTATATAACAAACGAACGAAGAGCTTCCTTGGATATGTGGCTAGCAGCAGAATTTATTAATTTGAGTCATTAAGTAACGATAAAAAAAACTTGCTTATTTTTCCATTATTACTAAAAGAAACTTTTTAAATGCAAACTGTTATGAAAAAAATCTTTTCTTTATTCGTCTTAATCATAATGAGTGTGTCGAATATGTCGGCACAATCCATTTATCACACTTGGCGGGGAATGAGAGAAGCCGATGAAACGACTTCTTCATGGTTGTATATTGCTTTTATTGACGCAGACAATTCTTTTGCTATGGTTCAGGAAGCTTCTTTTGCTGATGAAGATTTAAGCTTTGACATTACAACAAGAGCTTATGGACTGTTCAGCTTCGATGGAGAAAAACTAAATGTAATGGTCAATGAAAACGAAACTACATCTACACTTGATGATATCACATTCAGTGATGAGATGGAAAGGCAGTTTAAAAAGAACAAGGCGCTTAAAGCAAATATGAATAATCAGGTTCGCGCTACTTTCAAGCAGACTAAAGGTGATTTTGAAAAAGACCTCAACAAAATTGCTGAACGTTTCCGCCATTGCAAAGTTGTAGGCATTACTTCTACAAAACTCATTCTCCAAATGGGCACAGATGACGAAGCCCCTATTGAAGTGTTCGAAAAAGACGATGACTTCGCATTGGAATGATACTGAAAAAAACTAATTATTAACTAATTCATTATTAATAAATAATAATATTATGAAGCGTAAATCACGTTTATTAGGTGCATTTCTTCCCATTTTGACCATTCTGATGATTTCAGTGAGTGCTGCTTTGGCATGCAAGAGTAAAACTGAAACAACAGATATGACTGGAACAGCGGATTCAACAAAAACCTTTACTATTAAAGGTGTTTCTTTCGCTATGGTGCCAGTTGAAGGGGGATCTTTTATTATGGGGGCCACTGAAGAACAGGGAAGTGAAGCGGATGATGATGAGAAACCTGCTCATAAAGTGACAGTTTCAGATTTTTTCATCAGCCAGACAGAGGTGACTCAGGAATTATGGGAAGCTGTGATGGACACCACTGACAACCCTTCTGAATTCAAAGGTCCAAAGTTTCCTGTTCAAGCCATTACTCGTGTTGATTGCTATGATTTCATTGAAAAGCTAAACCAAGTTACTGGTGAGAAGTTCCGTTTACCAACAGAGGCGGAATGGGAATATGCGGCACGTGGGGGCAAAAAGAGTAAAGGTTATAAATACTCCGGTAGCAATACATTGGAGGAGGTAGCATGGTATGAAAGTAATTCTTTTGAAGGGCTGGATGAAAATGATCCTAACTATGGTATCCATGATGTTGCCACAAAGAAACCTAATGAATTGGGAATATATGACATGACAGGTAATTTGGATGAATACTGTGAGGACTGCTATGCAGATTATAGCAGTGAGGAACAGACAGACCCTTTAAAGACAGACCCTGAGCCAACTGTAGAGACTGAATACGTGGAAAGAGGTGGCAGTTGGTCTTCCTCACCTGAATTTTGCCGTGTTTCATATCGTTCTTATGGTATGATTCATAATAAAATGTTCTCTGGCATCCGACTTGTCCTTAGTGGTAAATAAAACAATTCTAAAAAAATCATTATTAAATTATAATAAACAACAATGAAAAAGATTTCAGTTATTGTAATGTTGGCAGCAGTAATGATGCTGTTCACGCAATGTAAAAATGACAAGAAGAGCGAACCTAAGGAAGGGGAAACTCAAGTAGAAAATAAAGATGCTGAAGCTACAGCTGAAACTATTGCTGAGGATGAAGGCGAAAGCGCAGAAACACTTAGCCTTCCGCTTGAATTCAGTGGTGAGCAACCAACTGTTAAGGATGTGGCTATCGCTATGGGCCAGCGATTCAGTGTTGATGTAATCGGTGAGGAGGAAGCTGAAATGGAGAACCCTGGTGCATTGTATGAAGCTTTGGCTAGTGCTGTTAAAGACGGTAAGGCTGCTGAAGGTGAAGAGATGAAAGTTGATGAGGAGAAAGGAACTGTATGGTTCAAGCAAACATATGATAAAGAAGCTACCGTTATTGCCGTGAAAATGGACGGTGATAAAGTTCTTGTGGATTTCCGTTGTATGCTCGATGGAGCCCTCAACCCTGCACAGTTCGATGGCACTGAAGTTTATAAAGTCGATGCAGCTAAAAAGACGTTGGTTTATGAGTCTATGGCTGAAGAGTCTCTTGTTGACGAAAAAGGTGAATTAAAGTAATAATTCATTTGTAAGATAATTTGACCCCCGAAAGTGTAGTTTTCTTTCGGGGGTCAAATCATATTATGAACATTCAAATAATCTTTTTCTACTTGAATTTTAAAGGTGTATTCTAAAAATGATGTCGAGTCGATTTTTGAATTATACTCGAGTGAAAAGTGTAAGTTGAAGAAGGAGTGATGCGGGCATCATGACTGATGAGACTTGACACTTTGCGCCGGACAAAAACAAAAACTGGCCAAAAAGAATTCTTACGGACTTGTAAATAATTCTAAAACAGAATTTTTAGAACACACCTGAACAGAATCCTTTTAACTGTGTTTACTCCTGTTAGTGGGTCAAGGCGTCAAAAAGACTTTTTGCCAACACCTTTCCACCTGCGGCGTTGATGTGGGTGTAGTCTAAGTTGGCTTGCTTTTTCTGCTGCATACGGGCGATACCACCTTCGCCGCCCATGGCGGCATACAGGTTCCAGAATGCAACACCCTCGTCGGCTGCCATCTGACGCTGGGCGCTGATCAATTCTTTCACTCCGCGCATTGTCACAAAGCCGTTGTCACTGCGCTCGTCACGGTCGCCGCTGCCCACAATCAGGATGCTGGCATTCGGGAAGTGGGCCTTGATCTTTCGTATCACTTTCTTGAACTTGTCAGTGTAGAATGTGTATTTTGTCTGATTCTTGTTGGCAATGTTCAAGCCATATTCAAAGACGAAGAGGTCATAGGGGCGCACACGGGCGTAGGATGAGAGAATATCGTCTGTGGTGTTGGCGGTGTACCAACCGTTGCTGCCGCGCATGCTGTAGTTGTCAAGCGAGATGCCAGTCTTGCCGTCAAGGGCAACACCCAGCACCCGACCATTGCCGCTCGCGTTCAGGCTGAACTTGCTGATGCCGTCGGCATGTATCGTTGCGGCGCTGAGCGAACCGTAATTCTCTTCTGTCAATACCTGCTGTGCACCACCATTCACTCCACCTTTCAACGTCAGACCGCCTGGAGCATAGAGCACCGTGGCTTTGTCGGCACTGGCGGCACGACCTTTCGTTCCGGTGGCGGTGAAAGTGGCGTTCCCCCTGCATAGGAAATATGCTCCATTCAAACCTTGAAGTGAGGCTTGGTGACCGCGCTTGTCGTTGGCATGGTGGGATTCCCAGCCGCTGCTGCTCGTACGGGCAGTGAGCCGGAATTTCTCTGACACACAACTGATGTCCAGCCATCCTACACCTTTGCCGCCATAGCGCGACTGAAGCATCTCGCGCAGGTCGCTGGTCAAGATATCTCCCTCGATGAAGGAATCGCCGAAGAAAGCGATGCGGACGTTGCGGCTTCCCGACTGCTGGAGGACGGAACGGAAATAGCTCATGCTCCCGCCAAAGTCCTCTATCGGAACCAAACCGCCAGTCTCAATGTCGGAATAGTCAATCGGCTGAAGATCCACATGAACGGAAGAGTCACTCTCTACCGACACATCTGAGCTCTCTGCTGATTGCTCTGACGGCTTTCCACCTTGATGTTGTTCCGAAGACCGTGAAGCGGATGATTCGGCTTTGGCCGAAGCCTCATGTGAGGCGGAGGCCAGAGCGGAGAAGCTGGAAGGCTCTTCAGAAGGCTCATCTTCCACAATCTCGTCAAATGCGATGCCCATGTTTTCAGCCGTGTCAGAAGCGGAGACACCAATCTCCCATGTCCCAGCCAACGAGTCCATCCGAACCTCAGCCAGGATATTGCCGGCGGAGTCGCGGTGTTGAATGTCACGGAGCAGGTTCACCCTGCGCCAGTCTTTACCCCCCACGTTCAGGCGGGGAAGGAAAAACATGCCGAACAGGATACCCACTACGAGCAGTGTCAGCAGAAAAGATTTAATCAGTTGGTTGGACATGAGAAATACAATTTATAGAATGTTTGTTTTATCCCAGTTGAGGCAATTGGAGATGAATGATCAATGCAGCATCACCAAAGCCATACAGAATGTGGTGCGGCTTATTTCACCAGCACTTTCTGACCACCTACGATGTAGATGCCAGGAGCAAGTCCGTCAGTGGCGTGAATTCCATCCACTCCGGCTTTCACGCGGATGCCTTGCAGGTTATATACATCGCCTTTCTGAGTAGTATCGGACGTAATGCCGTTGATGCCAACAGCCTCGGTATGCTCGGTAATTTCAGCCAATTCAGCACCAGTCTTGTCGGCAGTGATATGGATGTTGAACTTGAAGGTGGCTTTGGCTATCTTATTGTCTTTCTTGTAGCGGAT
>JAEEOB010000063.1 GCA_016284045.1 Bacteroidaceae bacterium | reverse complement strand
AGTTCTCGCTGTCGATACTGAACGCCTCTGCTGTGATGGAAAGTGCAACCACCTCCAAATCGGAAAAGCGGGGAACGGGACCAGGACGACGAATATTTCCACTTTCTGTAACCAAATCTTTGGAGAAATGCTTGCATATCTCCAGAAATTTAACGAACTTTGTATATAAGTTGCACATAACGAGATTGTATAACTTAAGGATTGAGTACTCTAAGTTACTAATAATCTTCGATATATGCAACTTTTTTAACATTTAATTTTATGTTTCATAAAAGGTGGATAATTCCGCCAACGGGTAAAAACAAATATAATTTCATAGTTAATATTCAGAAAAAATGAAAAGAAATCTAAAGCTGACGGTTCTTCTTGCCGTTGCCACTCTCCTGAGCTCAAATGCCTGGGCTGAAGTGGATCCCGATTTTTATGTGTATCTCTGTATTGGCCAAAGCAACATGGAAGGCCAGGGGGATATCGAAGACTGCGATCTCAGCCCCGACGACCGTTTCCTGATGATGTCAACGCTCGACTGCGGTACTCGCAAGAAAGGTCAATGGTATCATGCCACGCCTCCTCTCGCCCGTTGTGACACGCATCTCTGCCCTGCTGATTATTTTGGACGCACCATGGTGGCAAACCTCGACGAGGGGAAGCGCGTGGGAGTTGTGGTTGTAGCTATCGGAGGCGTCAAGATTGACTTGTATGACCCTGACAGCTGGCAGTCGTATGTCAACTCCATGACTGAGAACTGGCAGATAAATTCCGTCAACGCATACGGAGGGAATCCTCTGAATCGTCTGCTCGAATGTGCGAAGGAAGCCCAGAAAAGCGGTGTCATCAAAGGTATCCTGCTGCATCAGGGCGAGAGCGATGCCTACAACGATGCATGGCTGAAGAGTGTGAAGAAAGTGTATGAAAACCTTCTCACAGAACTGAATCTCAAAGCAGAGGATGTGCCACTCATCGCCGGCGAGGTGGGCAGCGAGGATCAAAACGGTATATGCTGCAGCGCCAACAACACCATCGATCGTTTGCCGAATATTATCCCGACAGCTCTTGTCGTTTCGTCGGTTGGCTGCACACTGCAGAGCGACAACCTGCATTTCGACTCACAGGGATACCGTAAGCTGGGCAGGCGCTATGCCAAGACCATGCTCAGCACTATGGGCATCGAAGCCGACATCGACGAGAATGAGGTTCCCCCGATAGATTACACCCAGCCCGTCGATATGACTAACCGGTTCACTTACTGCTGGAACAATGCAGAAAGCGTCACTTCTGAGGACGGCATCCTTATTTACAATAGTGTGCAATGGGGCGGTGTAGCCTGCTGGCTTGGCAGTGCTAACTGGTCGGAATATGCAAAAATTGTCTTCGAATTTGCCGAGCCTACTCCCATGGCCACCCAGATATTCATACAGGGAAGCGAAGAAATCAAGGTCTGGGTGAATGCAAAAGCGAATAGCGCTGAATGTCTCTTTGACGGCCACGACGTGAGCAACGTCAGCCAGATAGCCCTGCAGGCCTCGGCTGCCGGCGTCGTGAAAATATCACGCATCTACCTTCTTCGTCAGCCACCCACAAGCATCCTCCAGACAAAAATTCCAAATAGCGAGGAAACGACGCAATGGTATATGCTGAACGGACAGCCAGCTCCTCAAGGCTACAAGGGCATCGTCGTTTCGAAAGACAAGAAAGTATGGCGGAAGTAGCCGGAGAGGCTAACAACAAATGCGGTTGGTAGGTCCTCTCCCAAAGCGGATTTCCGATGAGATGATTAGGGTATTTTCATGATTTTTTCGTGTATAGTGTGTTTTTCCAATATTATAGTTAAATTTGCACATCATAATCAAATGCAAATCTGAAGCATTCATTTCTTATGAAAACATCCGCTTTCTATACAGCAATTATTCTGGCATTCTGCCTGACATTAGCCACAGCGACGGCGCAGTAAACTGAATCCTCAGCCATGCTCAAGAAACTCCAGTCAGTCACGATAAAAGGAGTGAAACGTAGAATCTTATCAGTGTATTACAAAAGCTAAGGAAAAGCGGGACAGGAAGTCATGGAACCTCAATAAAAAAATTGTGTTATGAGAAAAATATTATTGACGATGAGCCTATTGGTGGCCTGTACGGCAACATGGGCAGGGAGAATTGTAACAGACAGCATCAGCAGCACGACGCTGGGATCCACAGTGAAATACAACGTTTATCTGCCTTCGGGATTTGAACGGGGTCAGATTCATTATCCAGCGACCTACCTGCTCCACGGTCTGACCGACACATACGAGGCGTGGGACAAGAAAGGGGGTATGCGCGAGATAACCGATGAGCTGATTGAAAGCGGGGAGGCGACAGCTATGGTCATCGTGATGCCGAATGCCGGTGGTCCCGACGTGAACAACATCCCAAACGGCTACTTCAACATGCCGGGGTGGGCTTACGAAGATTTTTTCTTCAACGAGCTGATGCCTGAAGTGGAGAAGAAATACCGCTGCGGGGGCAGCAAGGAGCAACGTGCTGTGATGGGACTCTCGATGGGCGGCGGCGGCAGTACGGTTTATTGCCAGCGTCATCCCGACAAGTTCTCGTCGTGCTACGCCATGAGTCCGTGGCTGACCAGCGGTCCTGGCAGAGAAGGAAAGAACGGTGAAAAGACCCGTATGTACTACACGACAGAGGCAGTTCACTCCCACTCCGCCCTCACATTCATGGACAACGCAGACGACGGAGTGAAGGAGCAGCTGCGTACCGTGAAATGGTTTTTCGACTGCGGCGACGACGACCTGCTCGTAGCCGACACGTTCGAGCTGTACAAGAAGATACGCCTTGCCGGCATCCACGCAGAATTCCGCGTGCGCAACGGCGGTCACACCTGGGAATACTGGCGTGCCGCCCTGCGGATGTCACTCCCGTTCGCATCGAGGAACTTCTCAAAGTAAGAGAAGGATTATTCTAGTTTCGGATGTTCAATCAACAAAAAAGATAAAAAAACGTTTTGTCATGGGCTGCGCCCAATGGTATGAATTGCAGGCATGCTCGCCTGAAAACAAGTTTTCAGCAACCATGCCCACAACCCATACCGCACTACGTGCTGACAAACTTAACAAAAAGTAGAACTTCGTTCTACAAAAAACGCTTCGCTAAGCACAAAGCCATCCGTTGTGATTGCCAGAACACAACTGATAATGTTTTGGAGAACAATAAATAATGACTTCAGAAGCTTGGGTAATGTTAATCTAAAAACTGATTTGCATTTGTTTGACCGTTCTACGCTGGTATTTTGTGCGGTCGGGGCGACCACAACCCCAGGCGATATTCTACCGGGCTTCACTATAATTATTATTACTGCGAGATAATCAGAGTTTCACCGGGGGCTTGGCAGCTGTTCCCCACCAGCTAATCCATTTGTTGTAGTCGTAGTTGTCGATGAACTGCTGGGGTGCGACGGCCACGTTGTCGGTCTTGACATCGTCCTTTCCTAAGAGGAAACGGCTGATGAACGCCTTCACCTCGGGGAACTGGATCTGCGGCAACTGGCAGTGTCCGTGTCCAGCCACGATGCTGTATCCGAAGCGGTCGCCCACTCCATACTGTTCCCACACTTTCTTTGCCGCATTACAGCTGACATACGCCGATGGGTCAGCAAGCCACTCATAATCCGGATTGCCGAGGATGAGGCATGCCCTCGGGCAGCACATCGCCACCAGCTCGTGGTGGTCGTAGGGCAGATAGCTCACACTGTCGCCAGCAAAACAGTCTTTCAGTTTCGGCATGAACCAGTGGTAGTCGGTGTTGTCGATACATTCCACCTTGGCTGGAAGCCAGTGGCTCACACGCCATGCAGCAGCACCTCCTCCGCCTGGCTCCTGTGCTACGACGAGTGCGATACGCTCGTCGAATGCTCCGCAAAACAGCGACATCTTGCCTGCATAGGAACAGCCTGTGACTCCGATATGACGGGTGTCTATTTTCGTTTTCTCCGGTCCGAGCAGCTGGAGTCCGTCAATCAGTCGGCTCACTCCCCATGCCCATTCGATATAGGCACCGTTGCCGTTGAGGTCGGGATAGAGCCGTTCGAAATCGCGTGCGTCTGTAGCTCCGAACTGGGAATAGCCATTCACCTGCCTTGACCAGAACACCATCTGCGCAATAGGCATATCGGCATACACATCCCTCGGGATGCTGCCTCCAATGCTGTTCATGCCAATCATCAGCGGATAAGGTCCCTCACCGGTCTTGGGATAGATGATGAGGGTCTTGAGCTTCAACTCATTGCCGTTCACCTTCACACGCACGATGAGCGTGTCGCCGTCCATCTGCGCCTCAATGTCGCTGCGGTTGACAGCTGGTTTGCGCCCCACCTCATAATGTTGGATTTCGTTGGCAATCTCGCTGCGTCGCCGGCTCCAGTCTTTGAAATCGATGGCACGGCGACTGCCGTCGCTGAACAGGAGGGGGTCGGTGAGCGGCTGGATATAAGGCAGCTGCCCCAGCGCGGGATAAGCGGGCTCGGGACAAGCGGCACCCGTGTTTTCGACGTCATACACCAGAGGGATGTTGGCTTTTCTGTCTGTATTTGCGGTAGCGGACAATGCACAAATGCATAGCAGTGTTAACAGTATTTTTTTCATCTTATTTTAAGTTAATAGTTTGTTTTTTGGGGGGGGAGATTATAGGATTGTTATAGGAGATTATAGGAAATTATAGGAAATTATAAGAGATTATAGGAAATTATAAGAGATTATAGGAGAATATAGGAGATTATAGGAAATTATAAGATTATTATAGGAGATTATAAGATTTTTATATGGGATTAAAGCAGGTTTTGAGGGAAACAGGCAATAATCAAAATCTCTCTTGATTAGAAGCGCTGGACTGCATAGGCAGCCTGGAAGAGTTTTTTGTATTGTTCTGACTTTTTGAGTAACTGCTGATAGTCCTGGCTATATTTCGCAGGAACAGATGCGGCATTATGCACTTCCTTGAAATCGTCACTATCGGAAGTTCTGGTTTTCACAATCGCCTTGATTAACTTGCCGCCGGTTCTATAAAAGCGGTATTTTATATCCTGGAACTCATTATCGCTGGACATAATCGCATAGATGAACTCAGGCCGTCCTTTCTTGTCGTAGAGATATTCCTCATAGAAATTACTTGCGGCAAAATTATATTTCGCCGTCACGAAGGAAATCCGCTTGGGCGGGAACACTTCTCCGTCGGGTGCCTCCATCTCGTCGTGGTAAATAAACACATCCTCATGATGCATGCCCGTTCCGGGATAGTTCTCTTCGATATTCAAGTGATAGTAGCAAGGCACCGTAGAGTGGTCATCATCCATCTCGGCGGGGAATTTATAAGGGTCTGCCATAGTTGTGGTCAACTGCTTCACCTCATTATAACGTTTACGAATATTCTCGATGGCAGTCTGTGCAGTTATGTACTGTGACATCGTCATCATTGAGACAAAAAGAAAGATTATTTTTTTCATAATTATATAATTGAGAGTAATAATTCTTCAGTATTGAGAGAAAATGTTTAATCATGGCAAATTTACATGTTTTATTTCTAAGTAGCAAGAAATCGGTAAAAAAAGGTAAAAAAAACACCGTGACAGGGAAATCCGTGTCACGGTGCATCTTATTTTGTCATATTGGGCCGTTTAAAGCAGGTCGTCGAGAGCAGACTTCACTCCGCTGTTGTTTGTGTCGTCGTTGTGGCTTGGACGGTTGTGACGGTCGCCATGACGGTCGTTACGGCGCTCGCCTCTTCCACCGCGGTCACCTCTGTCTGCACGTTCGCCTCCACGTTCGCCTCTTGGCCTGCGCTCACGCTGCGGACGTTCGGTATAGTCGGCAGGCTTCTCGATGAGCACACGGTGAGAGAGCTTGAACTTACCAGTCTTCTGGTCGATGTCCATAAGCTTAACCTCGATGGTGTCGCCTTCCTTAATTCCGGCTTCCTCCACAGTCTCCAACCGTTTCCAGTCGATTTCGCTGATATGAAGCAGTCCATCCTTGCCTGGCATGAACTCCACGAAGCATCCGTAAGGCATGATAGAGCGTACAACACCTTGATATACCTCACCGATTTCCGGGATAGCCACGATGGCGCGGATTTTAGCGATGGCAGCATCGATGGCGCTCTTATCGGGTGCGCTCACCTGCACTTTGCCCACTCCGTCTTCCTCGTCGATAGTGATGGTTGTGCCAGTGTCCTCCTGCATCTGCTGGATAATCTTACCGCCAGGGCCAATCACCGCTCCGATGAACTCTTTCGGGATAATCAGCTGCTCAATGCGTGGCACATGCGGCTTGAGCTCAGGACGTGGCTCGCTGATGGTCTTCATCATCTCGCCCATGATATGCTCACGTCCGGCTTTTGCCTGCATCAATGCCTTCTCGAGAATCTCATACGACAAACCGTCGCATTTGATGTCCATTTGGGTTGCTGTCAGACCGTTCTTCGTACCGGTGGTTTTGAAGTCCATATCTCCAAGGTGGTCCTCATCACCGAGGATGTCGGAGAGAATGGCATACTTGTCCTCACCCGGGTTCTTGATAAGACCCATAGCAATACCAGCTACAGGATTCTTGATTGGCACACCTGCGTCCATGAGAGCGAGTGTTCCAGCACAGGTGGTAGCCATCGATGATGAGCCGTTAGACTCAAGGATGTCGCTCACCACGCGGATGGTGTAAGGATAATCATCGGGCAACTGGCCTTTGATTCCACGCCAAGCAAGATGTCCGTGACCAATCTCACGACGTCCTACGCCGCGCTGTGCCTTCGCCTCACCCGTTGAGAACGGAGGGAAGTTATAGTGAAGGAGAAAACGCTGATATTCACGCACGAGCGCTCCGTCGATTAGCTTCTCGTCGAGCTTCGTTCCGAGCGTACAGGTTGCAAGTGCCTGGGTCTCACCACGTGTGAAGATGGCTGACCCATGCGGTCCTGGGAGGGGTTCCACCTCGCACCAGATCGGGCGGATGTCGGTGGTTGCACGTCCGTCGAGCCGGATGCCCTCATCGAGGATGCAGCGGCGCATCGCCTCTTTCTCCACGTCGTGATAATATTTATCGATAAGCGTGTTCTTCTCCTCAAGCTCCTCCTCGGTCATATCGGTGTGTGCGGCAGCGTAAGTCTCCTTGAACTCGTCTCGGATAGCTGCGAACGCATCTGAACGCGCATGCTTCTCCAGCCCCTGCTTGGTCACGTCGTAAGCCTTCTGGTAGCAAGCCTCTTTCACAGCCTTCTCCAGATCCTCGTCGTTCACCTCGTGGCAGTATTCGCGTTTCACGTCGGTGCCGAGCTCCTTCATGAGCTCTTTCTGCAGCTGGCACTGCGGCTTGATGGCGGCGTGTGCTGCTTTCAGAGCCTCGAGCAAATCCTGCTCCGACACCTCTTTCATCTCGCCTTCCACCATCATGATGTTCTCCTCGGTTGCACCCACCATCAGGTCCATGTCAGCCTCTTCGAGCTGCTGGAAGGTAGGGTTGATAACAAACTCACCATTGATTCTCGCCACACGTACCTCGGAGATTGGTCCCTCGAAGGGGATGTCGGACACTGCGAGAGCAGCTGATGCTGCGAAACCAGCGAGTGCGTCGGGCATGTCCACGCCGTCAGCAGAGAAAAGAATCACGTTCACATAAACTTCTGCATGGAAATCGCTCGGGAAGAGCGGACGCAATGCCCTGTCAACCAAACGGCATGTAAGCACCTCCTCGTCGGATGCTTTGCCCTCACGTTTTGTGAATCCACCAGGGAAACGTCCGTTAGCCGCATACTTCTCGCGGTACTCCACCTGCAGCGGCATGAAGTCAGTTCCTGGCACTGCGTCTTCAGCTGCACAAACAGTGGCCAGGAGCACGGTCTTCCCCATGCGGAGAACAACGGAACCATCGGCTTGTTTGGCAAGCTTACCTGTCTCGATGCTGATTTCACGTCCGTCAGGCAAAGAGACTGTCTTTGTAATTACATTCATCTTAAAAATAAAAAAACATCTAAATCGGCGGGGCGTTCCCGCCTAAGTAAAACAACTGTGGTTCTTGCATAGAATGAAAGCTTTTTACCTTATATCAAGAACCAAATTCTTATAAATACATAATATCTTGCAAATTTACAACATAAAAACCGAATTTCCAAATAAAAAGGGATTTTTTTAGTTTTCTGAAGAAATAGGGAGTTATTATTATTTACGATTTAACTATTTACGATTTACCATTTATTTTTGGATTTTGGATGGAGCTATTATTATTTACGATTTAACTATTTACGATTTACTATTTATTTTTGGATTTTGGATGGAGCTATTATTATTTACGATTTAACTATTTACGATTTACCATTTATTTTGGGGAATATGGAGTTAATCCTGCGGATGGAGTTATATCCCTGCGGGATAGGAAGTAATCCCCCCAACACCGGAACTTTTTCAAATCCTCTCCTACGTATGAAATAACCGTAGCACTTGTAGAGACGCGCCGTGGTGCGTCTAAAATAAAACCGCACAGAACCTGTTTCTGATTCCCTCCCACATTGCTGACGTGCATGTTACGTTTTCAGGGGAGACACCCCACGGGGAGTCTCTACAGCGCGACACAGAAGGATGAAGGTAACAGAAAGGACGCTGGCTGATGGGCTTGCAACGGTTTCCCAACCACACATCCGACCGGCGAAGCACGGTCTTAGCAATCTGCATGACCACTATAAACTATAAACTAACAACTAAAAACTTAATTCCCGAATTGGGAGCTATATACTTTCTGGGCATGGAGTTCAGGC
>JAEEOB010000062.1 GCA_016284045.1 Bacteroidaceae bacterium | reverse complement strand
CATACACGGCAACGAGTTGGGCTGTGTCGGGTGGCTCTGTCTGAACGTGTTTGCTTGAATCAGTACTGTCGGTCTTCTGACTGTATGAGGCCGTTGCAAACACGAAAGCCATCATCGTCATTATTGTTAATCTCATCATTTATGTTTATATTTTAGGGGGTGATTAGGATTTTTCCATTTATTTATTTAACGTGTAAAAGTTGAAAAGCTCCCGCACGATCATCCCTGACAGCGCGGGAGTTGCTCCATGATTTCAACTATAATTAACTACTTATTTTACTTTTTTATTTTTATTAATGTTGTACATTTCCATGGAGCTTTTTACTGACTTAAATCGATTCTACTTTTCTTTATCTCATAATCTCTTGTTTGCTTATTATGGGTGTTGCCATTGTGCGATTCAGAAGGGTGATTGCTGTGTGAAGACCAAATTCATCCTAAAATCTCTTCAATAGGGATTCATTTTGGAGACGGGCTTTCTACGGTTTTCTTTAGACACCCCACGGGGAGTCTCTACAAGCACTGCGGTTATTTCATGCGTGGGTGGGTTTTTGAAGAGGTTCTGATGACAGGCAGATTCAACTTTCAGAATATGTTCCATAAATTCCTGTAAAAAAATACTCCAGTCAATATCCATCTCGCAGAGTAAATACACTTTTCACTATTCATTATTCACTATTCACTTAAAAATCCCTGTCTATTTCTTCCGGTTTTTCGGGAGTTTGGCGAACTTATAGGTAAGGTGGAGCATGAGGTAGCGTGGAAGCGTGTTGCGCATAGTTTCTGTCCGACCTTGACCGTTGATGACAATCTGAGTGTTCGACAACTGATGGAGTATGTCGAAAGCCTCAAGATTGGCAATCAACTTGCCTTTGCTAAATGAACGTGATACAGATGCGTTCCAAACGAGGTCGTCGGTGTTGAGCGACGGCTCTCCATATCCCCGTCGTGAGAACATCTTGATGTCGGTGTTGACGTTCAGTTTCTGCAGCCATTTGGGATACGATTCTTTGTTGAACACATAGCCGGCATTCAGTCCGTAGGAGAAATCCACCGCGTTGATGGTCTCGATGGTGTGCTCCCTGTTGTTGGCATGTCGGTATTGAGCATATAACTGCGCTCCCATATAGAGGTCGTTATAGCGGTAGTTGAGGGACACCCGGTCCTCCAGATACCAGTTGTTCACATGTGAGAGTGAAGTGGAAACTTCCGGCATTTCAGATATCATGGCGTTTGTTGCCATGGCGTAATCCACATTACGGGTATAGTCGCCGTGGATGTAGTTGTTTATTGTAAGTCGCTTTTCCTTATCAGGCTGCATACCGAAATAACTCCAGAAATATGTCTGCCAGTTGCCGTCCACATTTTGAGGCATATAGGTATAGACACCGGTCTGAGTATTGTAGGTATAGCCCTGCGACACCTGATTGAGGAAGAAACGCAGCCCGCCACCGAAATTGAATGATGCGTTGTGCTCAGTCCAGTTTCTTGTGAACCCCACCTGCATACGGTGGTCTGTGCGCATTTTCAGGTTGGGATTACCGAGGCGCACGGTAAGCGGGTTGGCATCGTTTTTCACATCCACCATATTGTAGAGGTCCGGTAAACTCATCGAGAGCGAATACTCAAAACTGACACTCTTCTTGTAACTGTCCCAATAGAGGTATCCATTCACGGAAGGCGTGAACGTGAACTTCTTCTGCTGGATGTCGGTGTTCACCACGTTGCTTCGATAATCCAGCCGCTCATTGATGAAGTTGAACGGGATATTCATGCTGATATACCGGTATTGTTTCTCCGTGTCCTTCGTGTATTTCGGTCGAAATGCAATCACATGCCGTTGATTGGTCCTTCTCCTGTCGTATGAGTTGTTGGCGTCGAATGCAAGAAGGAGGGAGTCGCGGGTGGAAGGCAGCGAACCGAACTGATGGTATGTGTCATCCTCCCAATAGGGTAGCTGGTCGAGACGGTATTCGTCATTGGTCTGGTGGCTGTAATCACGATTATAGTCATAACTTGCCCGCAGCGACCATCCGTTGAGCCAGGTGATGTCGTAGAATGATCCGATCTGGAAAGCAGAGGAATTACTTGGAGAATGTGTGTATCGGTTGCTAAGCGTTCTCGGTTGCGTGGTGCGGTAATAGTCAACTATTTGATTAGAGTAGCCGTATGAGCGGTTGTTGTTTAGGCTTCCTCTCAGATTCAGACCTATCTGGTCGCCTGTGGCAAGTTTGTGGGAGGTATTTACTGACACAGAAGAGGTCGTTCCGTTCCCGTCTCGGAGATTATTCTGTCTGCTCCTGTTCACCATCGCCTCCTGCAGCTCGGTGTTGAGTGTTGCAGAAAACACTTCGTCGAGCATTTTTTTTGCAGAGCCGTAATGCTCTGGATTCGTCAGCATATTGACATACCTCATACCACCGCGGCCGTCGTTGTCGGAATAATTAAAGCTGAGTTCGCTTTCCATCCAGAACGGTTTCTTGAGCTGGAACTGGTTCCGCAGTCCGAGACGCATGTCGTGCATAAGCGAATTGTCCATCATCCTTGAGTAGGCACTGCTTGACGTGGCGAAGAACTGCTCTGTGCTGGTGAGGGTCACATTACGGGTTTTGTTCCACGAGAGATCGACGGTGGCATTCTCCTTCCAGCGCTTGTCTTTCTCATCGATGAGCAGGTCGATACCGGCAGTGCGTGTGGTGCGCTGTCCTTGCGGCTGATTCGACGGACTCCATTCGCCGTTTGACCCGGGTCGCCGGCTTTCGTTCACGTTGTTGGTGTTGGCAAAGACAGAGAGCCTGGAGTTGTCGGTATAGCGCAGTGCGAAAAAGCGGGCCAGGAAACGCTCGTCGAACCGGTTGCCTTCTGCGTCTCTGTCTCCGAAAGGAGTACCGCCAGCCACTTCTGTATTCGCCAGCCATCCCTGGGCATATTCCCGCTTCAGCACCACGTCCATCACGTACAGTTTTTTCTCATCGTCACGTCCGAGCCATTCGCTGTAGTCGGTTGACTTATGGTGTACCTGCACGTTTTGAACGGTATAGGCAGGAAGATTTTCCAGCAGGACTGTCTTGTCGTGTTTGAAAAAGTCTTTGCCGTTGAGCAGCAGTTCGTCTATCTGCTGACCGTTCACCATTATCCGTCCGTCATCCTTCAGCTCCACTCCGTCGAGCTGGCGGATGAGCGCGTCGAGCATCGAGCCTTCGGGGAGGTTGAACGCGTCGGCGTTATAGACGATGGTGTCGCCCTTTATCACCATCTTCACCTTCGTGGCACGTACGGTCACTTCATCGAGCATACGGTACATTTCCTCCTGCGTAGGTTTTTTCTTCATCAGGTGGATGGGGGCGTCGAAATAGGTGTTTCGGGCCACACGTTTTATCGTGAAATCAATGTCGAGTGTCTCATATTCCGGATGTTCCGCACGGATGATATATCTCTCAGGACGTGCCGGCACCCTGAACTTATATGCCACATCATATTTGTTGCCGCCGTCCCACTGCCCCATGCCGAACACATGCATGGTATCTACCACGGTGCTGTCAGCTGTCATGAGGGTTATGAAGGCATCGTTGATACCGACGCGGGTAATGTTATCTCTTACGTGACCCCAGAGGGATATTTTCCGCTCATTATTAGTAGATACCTGCGCCTGTAACGATTTAGTCCGGTTCGTTCTGACAACAACTTCCTGTGCCCGTAAGGATATAGTGAGGGCTGTACTGGCAAAAACTGCCAGCATGAACATAATTTTTCTCATGTCAAAGATTGGGGGTTAAACTTTAAACGAAAGAAAGGCTCTCTAAACTCTCAACTCTCAATGAAGTGAGTGTCGGATTAAGTGGAAAGGCTGGATTATTCTAGATATTCTAGTAATCCCAGATAATCCAGTCTTCCTTGATTACCTCAAATCTGGGCTGCTTTCAGCAGTTTCAGAAATGTCACGGGCAGTTCGGAAC
>JAEEOB010000061.1 GCA_016284045.1 Bacteroidaceae bacterium | reverse complement strand
GGCATGCTCTATATCTCCCTAAACTCCGGTATCATCTGTGTTGATGTGAAAAAACGTGCATTCGGTGATTATTACACCTTCACCACAGAAATCCGCAGCGCAGATATCTATGACGGCGACCTTCTTGCGCTCACGCCTCAGGGTCTCTACCGCGGTCATCTGGCTGACAACCTGTTAGAACCGGCAAACTGGGAGCTGATAGCTCCTAAGGCAACCTTTTATCACAAAATTCGTGTGTTTGACGACACGGTTTACATGCGTTGGGCGGGAGGACTCACCTATTTCAAGGACCTGGATAAAGGACAGACCGCATCGGTGTTTCAGGAGCGCACAACCACGGATATATGGATTTGCAACGACAAGCTCTATGCCATCACCGACCAGGGGCATCTCATTGAGGTGAGCGACCCAGCCACCTATGTGACCTATAACAACTCTCTGGGCATTCAGTCCCTTTGCCACAGCTTCAAGACCTACTGGGGTGCTTGTGGCACTGACGGGCTTTGCAGTATGTCGATAGACAACGATACCATCATCCAAAAAGCCGGCTCCATCATGCCCGACGGCCCGATCCGTGACTTCAGCTACAAGCTGAACCTGATTGGCAACCGCCTGCTTGTGGCAGGTGGTGTGTTCAACTACAGCGGTGAGCTGAACCGACGGCTCACTGTCATGAAATACGAGAACGGCAAATGGACTCCATTCGACGAGAGCGGCTATGACACCTACGGCGAACTGTTCTACCGTAACGCCTGTGACGTGGTTCAGGATCCTACCGACCCTGAGCATCATTTCGTTGGTACGGCCCGCTCTGGCATCTATGAGTTCAAGAACTATCAGCTGGTAGATCATTTCACTTACGACAACTCACCCATCACCTCGATTCTGCCTACATTGGCGACTGCTGGTCAGTATGTTCGCACGACGAGTCTGCAGTTCGACTCGCAGCGTAACCTGTGGTTCACCAATACCGAGTGCGACACCATCATCCGCATATTCAAGGCTGACAGGACCTGGACCTCTTATTACGTACCTGAAATCAAAGGAAACCCCACGTTCGACCATATATTGTTCGACGAGCGTGGATGGGCATGGATAAACAGCCGGCGGTCGGGAGGCAACAACGTGAAAGCCGGCTTCCTTGTGGTGAACCCGAACGGTAACCCAGGAAACCCCGCCGGATTCACACATAAGTTTGTCAGTCAGTTCTACAACCAGGACGGCATGCTCTACCAGCCCGTGCTTATGACCAGCTTCTGCTTCGACCTTGACGGTGCATTGTGGCTGGGTTACGACAAAGGGCTGTTTAAGCTGGATAATCCCGGGAATGTGTTCAAAAGCGAGGACGACCGTCTGACGCTCACCCAGGTGAAGGTACCCCGTAACGACGGTACAGACCTGGCGGACTATCTGCTCAATGAGGTGCCGGTTAAATGTATCGCTGTGGATGGCGGCAACCAGAAATGGATAGGCACGAGCGGCTACGGCGTGTATCTCATCAGTGCCGACGGATTGGAGACTATCGAGCATTTCACCACCTCTAACAGTCCACTCATCAACGATGACGTGTATGATATTAAGATAAACGGTCAGACCGGCGAGGTTTTTATCGCTACGGCAGGCGGTCTGTGCTCTTACATAGGTGAGGCTACAGATCCCGTAAAAAAATTCGACAAAGACCTGGTGAAGGTATATCCGAACCCTGTGAAGCCAGAATACGACGGTAAGATCGTGGTTCGTGGCATGATGCTCAACTCCGATGTGAAAATCGTGAATGCCGCAGGCTGGCTCGTGAATCAGGGCAGGAGCATAGGCGGCACCTACAGTTGGGACGGCCGTCTCTCGTCTGGCAAGCGTGCCGGAGCTGGCATCTATTACATTCTCGGCACCGATGAGGAAGGCAACAACGGGGTAGTCGGCAAGTTTATCATGATAGAATAACAATTTTATTTACGATTTAAGAATTTACGATTTAAGAATTTGCGATTTAAGAATTTACGATTTAAGAATTTACGATTTAAGAATTTACGATTTAAGAATTTACGATTTAAGAATTTACGGTTTAAGAATTTACGGTTTTAACTTTCGAATTTAAAAATAAAATTGCATATAGATGCATATCTTGCATATAAATACAGAATATTATGCAAGATATGCATTTTTTTTGTATTTATTTGCAAAAAGATTATGTAAATATGTATATTTTTCGTAACTTTGCAGAAATTTTGTGAAAATTCGGATAAAAAGATTGTAAAAAGGAGTATTTTGTGGCAAAAAGAAAGCAAAAAGAGAGATTTAAGTGAAAAGTGCAAGAATAAAAGATTGCAAAACGATAATAAAATGGCAGAAAATTTGGTAATTAAAGAAATGAATGATGTTGCCGTGAGATTTTCCGGTGACTCCGGCGACGGCATGCAGCTTGCAGGCAACATCTTCTCCACCGTGTCGGCAACAGTCGGCAACAGTATCAGTACCTTTCCCGACTATCCGGCTGATATCCGTGCCCCCCAAGGGTCTCTCACAGGCGTAAGTGGATTCCAGGTGCATATCGGGGCAGATATCGTCTATACGCCTGGTGACCGCTGCGATGTGCTTGTGGCGATGAATGCTGCAGCGTTGAAAACCCAGTATCGCTATGCTAAGCCTGGGGCAGCCATCATCATCGACACCGACGCGTTCGGACCAGCTGACCTGAAGAAAGCGGCATTCACCACCGATGACCCGTTGAAGGAGATGGGCATCGACCCTGACCGTGTGATTGCCTGCCCTATCACCCAGATGGTGAAAGACTGTCTGGCTGACAGTGGCATGGACGTGAAAAGCATCGTGAAATGCCGTAATATGTTCGCACTTGGACTGGTCTGCTGGCTTTTCGACCGCGACCTGAATGTTGCGTTCAATTTCCTGAGAGACAAATTCGCTAAAAAACCAGGAGTGGCCGATGCCAATATCAAGGTGATTCAGGCTGGCTACGATTATGGTCACAACACCCACTCGAGCGTGGCTAATGTCTATCGCATTGAGACCAAACATAAAGTGCCGGGCAGATATATGGACATCACCGGCAACAAGGCCACTGCCTACGGACTGATAGCAGCCGCAGAGAAAGCAGGGCTTCAGCTCTATTTAGGATCTTATCCTATCACTCCTGCCACCGACATCCTTCATGAGTTGTCGAAACACAAGTCGCTCGGCGTGAAGACGGTGCAGTGTGAGGATGAGATTGCAGGCTGTGCAAGCGCAGTGGGTGCCGCCTTTGCCGGTGCTTTGGCTGCTACATCCACCTCCGGACCTGGCATCTGTCTGAAGTCAGAGGCAATGAACCTTGCTGTGATCATGGAGCTGCCTATCGTCGTACTCGACGTGCAGCGTGGCGGACCAGCCACCGGTCTGCCGACCAAGAGCGAACAAACAGACCTGCTCCAGGTGCTTTTCGGACGTAACGGTGAGTCGCCGATGCCCGTGATGGCAGCCACCAGCCCTACCGACTGCTTCGATGCCGCCTATAACGCCGCTAAGATGGCACTTGAGCACATGACTCCTGTCGTGCTGCTCACCGACGCCTACGTGGCAAACGGATCCGGTGCTTTCAAACTGCCCGACCTCAACAGTTATCCTGATATTAAGCCTCCATACGTTCCTGAGGAACTGCGTGGCACATGGACACCCTATCAGCGTGACGAGCAGACTGGCGTGCGCTACTGGGCGGTTCCTGGTCGTGAGGGATTCGAGCATATCCTCGGCGGATTGGAGAAAGACAACAAGACCGGTGCCATCAGCACCAATCCAGAGAACCACGACCTGATGACCCGTTTGCGCAAGGCGAAGATTGATAATATCGCAGTGCCCGACCTGGAAGTGGAAGGTGACGTTGATGATGCCGACCTGCTGATTGTCGGCTTCGGCGGCACCTACGGACACCTTCATGCCGCTATGGACGAGATGCGGGCAGAAGGCAGAAAAGTGGCGCTGGCGCAGTTCAAATACATCAACCCGCTGCCTAAAAACGCCTCAGAGGTATTGAAACGCTATCCAAAAGTTGTAGTGGCAGAGCAGAACATGGGCCAGCTCGCTGCCTATCTGCGCATGAAAGTGGATAATTTCGTGCCACTCCAGTTCAACGAGGTGAAAGGCCAGCCGTTTGAGGTGGCTACACTGAAGGAAAACTTTGAGAGTTATCTCTAATTAATAATTCTATAAAAAATCTATAGTAACTATAGTATCTAAAGTCCCTATAGTAACTATAAAAAAACAAACAGCATCAATGGAAACAACAACATATACTCAGTCGGATTTTAAAAAGGGTCAACCGAGGTGGTGCCCAGGCTGCGGTGACCATTTCTTTCTTGCGTCGTTGCATAAGGCGATGGCTGAAATCGGCAAGGCACCCTGGCAGAACGCTGTGATATCGGGTATCGGATGCTCAAGCCGTCTGCCCCATTATATGGCCACATACGGCATGAACACCATTCATGGCCGTGCAGCTGCCATTGCTACAGGGTGCAAGGTGGCAAACCCAGAACTTACCGTATGGCAGGTGAGCGGCGACGGTGACGGACTCGCCATCGGCGGCAATCATTTCATCCATGCCAACCGCCGTAACATCAACTTGAACATGATTCTGCTCAACAACCGCATCTATGGGTTGACCAAAGGGCAGTATTCACCTACCTCACCACGTGGATTCATATCGAAATCAAGTCCTTACGGCACAGTAGAGGATCCGTTCCGTCCGGCAGAGCTTTGCTTCGGTGCCAGAGGTCATTTCTTTGCCCGTGCCGTCGCCACAGATGCAAAAGGAACGGTGGAGATTCTCAAGGCAGCTGATGCCCATAAGGGTGCGTCAGTGTGTGAGATTCTTCAGAACTGCGTGATTTTCAATAACGGCACGCACGACAACGTTTATTCTCCCGCAGAGCGTAAAAAGAACGCTATCTATCTGGAGCATGGCAAGCCGATGGTGTTTGGTGAGAACAACGAGTACGGACTGGTGCAGGAAGGGTTCGGTGTGAAAGTGGTGAAAATCGGTGAGGATGGCTACACGATGGCTGACGTGCTTATTCATGATGCCCATTGTGAGGACAACACGCTCCATGCAAAACTGGCTATGATGGAATGGCCAGTGGCACTCGGTGTGATCCGTGACGTTGAGGCTCCGACCTACGACGAGAGTGTGACAGCTCAAATCGAGGAGGTGTCGGCAAAGAAGAAATACCACAACTTCGCCGAACTGCTTGAGACCAACGATATCTGGGAAGGGAAGTAAATTGATGATTTAAGG
>JAEEOB010000060.1 GCA_016284045.1 Bacteroidaceae bacterium | reverse complement strand
AGTAGCCACAGTTCCACGACCTGTGATGGAGAACACGTCCTCAACAGGCATCAGGAAGGGCTTGTCGGTAGCGCGAGGAGGCTCCTGAATCCACTCGTCGCAGGTGTTCATCAGCTCCATCACCTTGTCTTCCCACTTCTGAACGCCGTTCAGGGCACCGAGAGCAGAACCGCGGATGATAGGCGTGTCGTCCTCGAACTCATACTGAGCAAGAATCTCCTGGACTTCCATCTCGACGAGCTCCAGCATTTCCTCATCGTCAACCATGTCGCACTTGTTCAGGAACACGACCAGACGGGGAACGTTGACCTGGCGAGCGAGCAGGACGTGCTCACGAGTCTGAGGCATAGGACCATCGGTAGCGGCCACCACGAGGATAGCGCCATCCATCTGGGCAGCACCAGTAACCATGTTCTTCACATAGTCGGCGTGTCCCGGGCAGTCCACGTGTGCATAGTGACGCTTCTCGGTCTCATACTCCACGTGAGCGGTGTTGATGGTGATACCACGCTCCTTCTCCTCAGGGGCGTTGTCGATAGCGTCGAAGGACTTCACCTTGTCAGCGTTTCCGGCCACACGCTTCGAAAGAACCAGCGTGATGGCGGCGGTCAAAGTAGTCTTACCATGGTCCACGTGACCAATGGTGCCAATGTTGACGTGCGGTTTGGTGCGCACAAATTGCTCTTTTGCCATTGTTTGTTGTTTTTATTAATTTTGTTGATAATCGAACTGTTTTTGCTCCTCCTATCATTTCTCAGAGAGCTGTAACTGAGAGTTGAACTCAGGACCTCTTCCTTACCAAGGAAGTGCTCTACCACTGAGCTATTACAGCATTTGTTATAGAGCGGAAAACGGGGCTCAAACCCGCGACCCCCAGCTTGGAAGGCTAGTGCTCTATCAACTGAGCTATTTCCGCAAGTACGGTATATTTGGCTTCGTCTCGGCATAAGCGAGCTTCTGCTCTCGACTTGCACAAAAATTCCGCAAAAACACTCTTGAGAGTGGGAGGTGATGGATTCGAACCACCGAAGTCGAAAGACAACAGATTTACAGTCTGCCCCATTTGACCGCTCTGGAAACCTCCCAAAATTTTTGCCTGCCCTCAGGCGCTCCTGCCTTCGGCGTTCTCCTTCTTGAGCCTTGCGAGGATTGGCTTTGCCTTTCCTCCGAGTCTCCTTGAGCCTCTTGTCGGATTCGAACCAACGACCCCGAGATTACAAATCACGTGCTCTGGCCAACTGAGCTAAAGAGGCTTTTTTTAAGCAGCCGCTCTCGTTTCAGATTTACGACCTGTCGGAAAACGGCTGCAAAGTTACGACTTTTTTTTTAATCTCCAAAATATTTCGGGATTTTTTTTAATAATTCCTCGATTTTTCTTTGATTTTCTGTAGTTGAACCCTCAAAGCGTCGACACATAGGTCAATTCCTTCCTCAAAAGTGTCGTTCACTTTCTCCACGTGAACAGGGGCTTGGCCGGGCAATGTCACCGTGATACCTGTCTCCTTGTTCAGTGCCGTGGCGGGCTTCACCACTTTCAGCTGCACCTCTACTTTCTGTATATCTTCGTATGACTTTTCTAACTTGGCGACCTTCTTTTCGATGAACGCCTCTAACTTTTCGGTAGCGTCGAAGTGTATCGACTGAATTTTAATTTCCATAGTTAATCTCCTTTTATTTTTTAAAATTAAACTATAAAGTTCAGCCCCTTGGGTGGGCTTCTTTGTAAACTCGCTTCAATTGCTCGAAGGTGGTGTGCGTGTAGATCTCGGTTGTCTGCAGGCTTTCATGTCCCAGCAGCTGTCTCACGCTTTCCAGTCCGGCGTCGTGGTTGAGCATTGCCGTTGCGAAGGAGTGTCTCAGCACGTGTGGCGACCTTTTTTTCATTGTGGTCACCTTTGTCAGGTTTTTCCTGACGATGCCATACACTTGGTTGCCTGTCATGCGCCGTCCCTTGTTGTCGACGAAGAATGCGTCCTCGTGTGTGGCCACCTCTTTGTCGCGTACTTCGATATACCGACGCAGTTGTTCAGCCAGC
>JAEEOB010000059.1 GCA_016284045.1 Bacteroidaceae bacterium | reverse complement strand
ATGGGGGGATGTTGTATTACACTTCTCATGCCATTCATAGCTCACATCAGTGGTTGTCCAAGTAAGCAACAGTAAAAAAATAACTTAGTAAATTTAATGTCAGGCAATCATTCAAGATTTAAACTGATCTTTTTGGCTCTTTTCCAGCTGTTCATCGGTCATGATGCCCGCATCACTGCCTCTGATCAACTGAAAAATAGCTCAAAAATCTAAGATAAATTTTTCTAACGTATTCTTTCACTATTACTAAGAAGAATTAGCTATATAGAACATCACATTACAGCAAATTCAGCATAAATAATAGTAATAAAATAAAAAATGAAAAAAAATGTGATTTTTTCATTTTCGAATGTAGTCTTTTGCGTGTTTTGTGCGTCTAATAAGAAAAAAGTTATTAAAAATATAAAAATGGGAAAAAAGATTGTATTGACAATGTTCGGTGCACTATTCACATTATTCAGCACCGCACAAGTGAACAATGAGACAACAGGAGTGCCAGGAGACACCATCGACTGGGAAAAATACCTGGACCAAGTGACAGTTTCTGCAGTTCGTCCGTTAGTGAAAATGGAGGCAGACAAAATGACCTACGACGTGCAAGGCGATGTCGACTCAAAGAGTGCGACAGTGCTCGACATGCTCCGCAAAGTACCGATGGTGACCGTTGACGGTCAGGACAACATCAAGGTGAACGGCTCCGGTGCTTTTAAAGTGTATGTTGACGGTAAGCCCAGTCCGATGTTCTCAAACAACACATCACAAATTTTCAAGATGATGCCCGCCGCAGCAGTATCTAAAATCGAGGTAATCACCAACCCTGGTGCAAAATATGACGCAGAGGGCGCAGTTGGCGTGTTGAACCTGGTGCTTGCCAAAGCAGGCGGTGCCGGAGGTCAGCAGACCATCAACGGACTGACCGGCACAGTACGTGGACAGATAGGCAACCGGGGTTATGGTGGCGGTGCCTCTTTTTCAGCCCAGGAAGGCAAGCTTTCTGTATCGGGCAATCTGATGACCGGTTATCAGCGTCTGAAAGACATTGATTTTGTTAGTGACCGTTATGAGGACAACGGCACGCATGTGAACCAGTCACTCACGACCAATCAGCGCACCCATTTCGGAATGGGAACTCTGAGCCTGTCGTACGACTTAGACTCACTGAACACCTTAGGCGGAAGCCTTGGTCTGACCATGTTCCGAATCAAAAGCCGTTATAATCCAACCATCACCACATACCCAGCCAGAGACATATTAGAGACAGAACCATTCACATACGGTTATCGCTCATCCGCCATACAGAAATACACCTCTATAGATGCAAGCGCTGACTGGCAGCATTTCTTCTCTGGCGACCGGACCCATTACCTCACCTTGTCGTATCTTTTCAGCCAAACTCCACAACGCAGTGAGACCACCCAGGAATACGACGACATCTCAGGTATGCAAGACTTGTTCAGCAAAACCCGTCCGAAATCGTCGGAGCACACCATTCAGTTAGACTATGTGCGTCCGTTGGCAGAAGGCCAGACCCTGAATCTGGGAGCCAAATACATCAACCGCCAGAACCGCTCTAAATCGTATTACTACAATCTTGGCGCAGATGAAGCCAATGCCCTGACGGGTGAGGTAGATTACAGGCACAGCAACAACATCGCCGCAGGTTATGCAGAATACGAGCTGAGCAAAGGCATATTCAGCGGCAAGGGCGGCCTACGCTATGAGCACACCTGGCAAAAGATTGAATATAAACAGGGCGCGGGTCAGAATTACTCCACGGACTACGGTAACCTGGTTCCGAGTCTGAGCATGAATCTGAGACCGTCGATGACGAGCAATATCGGCCTGACCTACAACATGCGCATATCCCGTCCAGGAATCACCTACCTGAATCCATACATTGACCGTACAAATCCTCTTCAGATCAGTTACGGAAACTCCGACCTAGAAGTGGAGAAGAACCACAACTTCGGTTTATCCTACAGCATTTTCTCCACAAAATTCATGATGAACATCGGTCTTCAGCAGAGCATCTGCAACAACCGTATCTCTGAATACAGCTTCATCAAGGACGGACTGATCAACTCAACCTACGGTAACATCGTGAAAGAGCGGAACAGCTCCCTGAACATATTCATGAACTGGTTAGCTCTTCCGAACACGCGTATCACAATGAACGCAGGAGGCAGCTACGCTGACTTACGCAGCAGTCGGCTTGACCAGCGTAACCACGGATGGGAAGGCAATCTCATGCTGGGAGTTCAGCAGACCCTTCCTTGGGATCTGAAACTGAGCTTGAACTGGATAGGCAACACCAAGAGCTACACGCTTCAGGGGTGGAGCACAGGTTTCAATCTCGGCGTAGTTGGTCTGACAAAGAGTTTCTTAAAGGACCGTCTGAACTTGAGCTTCCAAGGTGTGACCGGCATAGGCAATCACGGGAAGCTGAAACTTGATACCTACACCCGTGGTCATGACTTCGAAAACAGGCAGAAGATTAATGTGCCGATAGCACAGTTCGCATTCACTGTCAGCTATACATTCGGTAACACGAAAGTACGTGCCAAGGAGCACAAGTCGCGTATTGAGAACGACTTCACAGAGAAGAAATCGGATCAGGAACAGATGGGCAATGCCGGCACAGGCACAGGGATGTAAACAAGACGTGACATATATAATAATCCTCCCATACGCAAAAAACGTATGGGAGGATTATAACATTTACGATTTAGTAATTTACGATTTACTAATTATTTTGTTATTTGAACATTTTATTATTTGGGGAAGGCAAAAAGACAATTATTGTATCTGATAGGGGACATACATAAAGTAAATCCTTACTGTGAAAACAGTTATCCTGCCATGCAGACATCGTATTTCTCAGCAAGCCGGCGGAGGTTGATGAGTGCATAACGCATGCGTCCGAGTGCCGTGTTGATACTGACACCAGTACACTCAGCAATCTCCTTGAAGCTAAGCTCCTCATAAAAACGCATGAGGACAACTTCACGCTGATTGGCAGGCAGTTTTTTTATGAGCGCCTTCACATCGTTGAGCGTCTGTATATCCACAATTTCTTTCTCTCTACTGTACTCAAGTGCAACCGATGTGTCGTTCAGCAAGTCGTATTCGGCCTCGTCGTTGGATATGACATTGTTTCCCTGGTTCTGCCGATGGAAATCGATGACCAGATTGTGAGCGATACGCATAATCCAAGAAGCAAACTTCCCGTTCTCTGTGTAGAGTCCAGAATGAAGCTTCGTAATGATTCTCATAAAACAATCTTGGAAAAGGTCTTGTGCCACCTCTTCGTTCTTGACGGAATAGAGAATATATGAAAAGACTTTTCTTTCGTATCTCTTCAGGAGCGCATCGAACGCATTATTATTGCCCTTAAGATATGAACCAACCAATTGCTCGTCGGTCTGTTCCGAAAATTTCTTCATTATGCTAAAAATATTGATTCGCGTAATGTGTATCGATAGGCAATAATGTTTTAGAAGTTAAAAAAAGAATTAGAAAGACATCTATTACAGATATTAGATGCAAATTAAACTAAAATTTCTGTATCGGGCAAACCGGCATGGTGAATTTTTGCATTTTTTAACAATTTAACGATGATAATTGACAGATTGGAGTGATTCAACCTTATTTATTGTCTCAATTATGGGAGAAGTAATTATGCCTATGCTTAAATAAGAAACAGAATACATGAAACAAAATAAAACCATTATCTTTTATAAAGGAACAGACGGAATGAGTGCTGGTGATACTTAAAATATAAAGAAAAGGAAAAAAGAAGGATGGATTTTTTCATACGTGAATAAAAAATATTATCTTTGCAAAAAATTAGTAATAATATTGGCAGACGACGTAAAAAGATACATGATGCATATAGTTGAGGTATAGAGATGCGTAAGATTATAAAGACGTATAAATATACACAACATCAGACAGATGACGAATACAAATGTATCATGTTGGTTGATTTCGTATAAAAATGCACAATATTATTATTAATTTGATTATTATTTTTCTTTATTAATATCAAATTACAATGAATCTTTACGTAAGGTACTTTGACCATGAGACATTAGCAACCAACATGGATGAGGTTGTTAATTTTTTGAATTCCATCAACGAAATCAAAGTTGACGACAGCGTAGTCAGCCGAATTATGAGTTTTGTGGAGACTGAGGGTGAATACCCATTCCGTTTAAAAGTGAGCTACAGCAATTATGTATTGTTTTTGAAGACAGAGGCTAAAGACTTGAATGAGTTCAAGTATTTAGAGAAACTTCGCAAGGAGCAACGTCTTGACGGCCGCATGCTGATGTCTGAGCGCAAACGTACTCAGCTTGAGATTTTGAACGAGCCTCACATTGGTTGGTATGATGCAAGCCTGACGTTCAAACGTGTTGTCCAGAACCCAGAAACAGGCAAATGCAAATATGTTGACACCCGATTCCGTGTCCGTCTGATAGCAGAGAGTGCAATGCACTGTTATAACAGGATAGTTGAACATTTAAAAAATCGTCAAGACGTGGATCACCGCAGCCAGTTTCCTTCAGCCAAAAGTAACAGCTTCGAATATGATTTTCTCAATGCCAAAAAGGAGGAAGATCCAGAATCAGAATCCAAGGACTCCGTTACAGTAGAAAGTGTCTCAACCGATAATGGAATCAGCGGAATCAGCATTGCAGACCAAGGAAGCCTGAATTTCTCAGACGACGCATCAGAGTTTGCCTCATGATACTAGATTCTTGTTAAGAGAATTATAAATCCCCACCGGCCACCCGCCGATGGGGATTTATAATAAGTCTATATTTTTAGAATATATTATATCCTGAGACACATAAAAATATCAAAAAAAGCATGTTTTATCATTCGTCTTCTTCGTCTTCAGTTTCATCAATTTCATCTATATCCTCAATAGCCGGCTCTCCATCATCTATGTTTTCGTCATCATCGTCTTCGTTATCCCTGTTTGGTGTGACATCTTCCTTTTCGTCAATGTCAATGTTGTCATCATCCTCATCTTCGATATCATCATCAGAGTCCTCATCCTTGTAGGAATTACCATTGAATGAGAATTTAATTTTCTCAGCCTTTGGTTTGACTTTGATAAAAATTCCTTCAATCCAATTTCCTCTTTGAATTTCCAGCACAGCATATCCATCGTTAATTCTTCTTTCGATAATACCACCCTTTCGATGCATGGCATATTCAGGCATAAGCGACACATCAACATAGAAAGCCGATTCAATGATATCCTGTATAGCAAGCGGCAGCCCCTGCCAACCAGTCCCCATGTTGTTCTCAATGAGATTTAGAATATCCTCGGATGAAAGAGTAGAGACATTTTCAAGAGAAAGGTCTGTGATTTTTGATATTCTCCTTTTTCTGATAGCTATAGCATTAAACTCACCTTCACTTGGCGCATAGAATAGGTCATATTGCTCATCTTGTAGTTGTTCTTTCTTTTTCTCATCATCCCTGTCGAAATATTGAATATCAAACACAGATCGTATGATATTCATATAATGCGCTTCGTTCTCGGCAAATCCCTCTTTTTTCTTTCCGTCGATGAGCATCTGATTAAGCTCGGACTCAGAAATAGTCCAAATGTTGCTTCTGGTGAGGTTATCCAATTTCATTAATTTACCCATAAAATCATTGATTATTGAATTAGAAGTTAAATTGGAAGTCAAACAGGGAGTTAAAAAGGATGTAAATATGGACGTTAGTAATTCGTTTTATCTCGTATCAGCCTTATCCTTTAACTTCTTATTACTTCCCGAAATGAAATGAACAAAATTACTCAAAAAATTGAAGAAATAATGTCAATTTATTATTTTTTGCAAATATACAATAAATAGCAATACAAAAAAGTTAAAAAAAATTAAAAGCACAAAATGAACACATAAAAGAAGACATGAATACTATATGGCATTAAAATAAGTCAGATGTATCGTAGAATTCAAGAATGTCCACACAGAAAAAAGGAAAATATTAATGTGTTGATTTATACCAATTTGATTCTGTTTTAGTTTTTGCCATATCGTTGGTTGAAGGGTCAGAGACGGTAATACCGGAGAAAGTATTGACAGCAAATGTCTTATTTGAATATTCGGAGTACAGCACATCAGTAGTCTTAGCATAAGGCACCATGTCGTTCAGTGTATGCTGGAACTCCTCGATTAAAGACTGATCATCACAGAGATGACTGACATAATCTCCCATATCATAGAACACAGGCGGTGAATAGCCATCAAGCGTTTGTACCAAACGGAGTTGGTTTGAGTTTATCTTGAATCTCTGATTAATCCGCCGCATCACATCAGCCATCTGATCCACATAATGACAGTCAATGGCAGCAATTGCCCCGTATGGATATCTGTAAGATTTATAAAAGTCATAGAAACCATTGACAAACTGTTGATAGTCGGGATTCCCGACAAGAAACCTTAAAAGCAGATCATACGGTATTCCCCTCTCAATGATTTCGGAAGTAGATGCGATAATAAAGTCCGTTACATCCTTCATGTCATAAGCAATTTCGATGTTTGCCATGTGACAGTTGTCAAAAAGCACAAACTGAAACGTCTTTCCAGTAGTCTTAAGTGCATCAGTAAAAACCTGAGTGTCAGTGGCGTATTGTCCACTATATCCACCTATAAAACGTGTCTTTTTCTTGGCTGAAGAAGGCGCAGGCAGCCATCCGGACCCATGTCCGCCCACAATTGCCGCATAATTGTCTGCAGGTGCCTCTCTCATAGCATCAGAGAAAATCATAAAAATAGTCTCAGCCTTTGAGAAATCAGGATTTTTATAACGTTTCAAAGTGTCGGAGTAGCATTTCCCCTTTTGAAATTTCATTTCAAATAATGCAGCATCATCAGGCTTCTCAGACATGAAACAAAGAAACCTAGCCTGTTGGAATCCCTTGTTTTCGATGATAGCCTGCTTAATTTCCCTCACGTTTTGCTGTAGAAATGCATAGAGTCCGTTGGCAGTATCGGTTCCCGACCAGGGAAAAAAACAGATGATTGTCTGTCTGTTCGTTTCGTCAACAGTTATGTCTTCAGATTTGTCATCGTGGCATGCCGTTGAGAAGAGACACAAAAAGAATAAGAAAAGAATTGCAAAATATTTAGTCATAAACTACATCAAAATATTAATTTAGTTGCGAATTTAGTAAATCTTTTTTCATTTTACCTTAAATAATAAGAGAAATTGCTGATTATTTTGTAATTTTGCATATTATTTGATATAATTAAGGTAAAAATACTTTATTTTAGGTAATCAACTCATGAAAGAATTATCACTTAAGTATGGTTGTAACCCCAACCAAACGCCCGCCCGTATCTATATGGAAAACGGTGAACTTCCCCTAAAGGTATTAAACGGCCGTCCCGGCTACATCAACTTTCTCGACGCTTTAAACGCATGGCAGCTGGTGAAAGAACTGAAATGTGCCACCGGTCTGGCATCCGCAGCTTCATTCAAGCATGTCAGTCCCGCCGGTGCCGCAGTGGGTATTCCTCTTAGTGATACACTCCGTAAAATATATTTTGTTGACGATATAGCCACTCCCTTGAGCCCTATCGCCACCGCCTACGCACGTGCACGTGGTGCTGACCGCATGTCTTCGTATGGCGATTTTATCGCCTTAAGCGACGAATGTGACGAGACGACAGCCCTGCTTATCAAACGTGAAGTGAGTGATGGTGTGATTGCTCCCTCCTACAGCGAAAAAGCCCTTGAAATTCTGAAAGAGAAACGTAAGGGCACCTACAACGTGATTCAGATTGACCCTTCGTATGTTCCAGAGCCAGTAGAGCGCAAGCAGGTGTTCGGCATCACTTTTGAACAGGGACGCAACGAAGTGGATTTGACTTCTGACAATTTATTCAACAACATACCTACATCCAACAAAAATTTCCCTGAATCAGCGAAGCGCGACTTGAAAATCGCCTTAATCACATTGAAATACACACAGTCGAACTCGGTATGCTATGTGAAGGATGGTCAGGCAATAGGAATTGGCGCCGGACAGCAGAGCCGAATACACTGCACCCGTCTGGCAGGCAATAAGGCTGACATCTGGTGGATGCGTCAGTGTCCGAAAGTCATGGATTTGCCATTCAAGGAGGGTATCCGCCGTGCAGACCGTGACAACACGATTGATGTATATATCGGTGACGAATACGAAGATGTGCTTCGCGAAGGCGTTTGGCAGCAGTTCTTCACTGAGAAGCCCGAACCACTAACCGCATCTGAGAAGAAAACCTGGATAGCCCAAAACACAGGCGTATGTCTTGGCAGTGACGCATTCTTCCCGTTCGGTGACAACATAGAGCGTGCCCACAAGTCAGGAGTGGCTTATATCGCTCAAGCAGGTGGTTCTGTCCGCGATGACAATGTGATTGAGACATGCGACAAGTATGGCATAGCCATGGCATTTACCGGTGTGAGACTTTTCCACCATTAAATCTAATTAGTCTTTATTTTATGGCAGACACAAAAGAGATACGCTATGCGATAATGAACGGCATCAGTTTCGGCAGTGCCAAGAAAGAAAACGACGACAAGGAAAAAGTCAGGACCAAAGCGCGGAAAAAAGGTTATCATACCGGCGCACATGGGTCTGCATCTGCCAGACATAAAGCAGAAATCCGTCAGCGTGTGAAAAAGCGTCAGAGTCAGAAGAAGCGGTAGTAGCACTAAAATAAAAAAGAAGCACTACAGAACATCTCTAGCGTACAATTTAGAATACACATAAAGAAAACATAAACCATGCTTACATTAAGATTAATCAAAGAAGAGACCGACCGCGTGGTCAGAGGTCTTGAGAAAAAACATTTTGCCGGTGCAAAAGAAGCAGTTGAGCTTGCACTGGAAATTGACCGTAAGCGCCGTGAGACCCAGGGCAGGCTAGACAATTTACTTTCCGAGAGTAAGCAATTTGCAGCTCAGATTGGAAAACTGATGAAGCAGGGGCTCAAAGACGAAGCTGAGGCAGCGAAATCGGAGGTTGCCAAAAAGAAAGAAGAGATTGCAAGCCTCCAAGCAGCTCTTAAACAATATGAGGAGGACTTAGTGAAACACCTGTGCACTATTCCAAACATTCCTAACGAAGATGTTCCTGAAGGTGCCGGTGCAGAGGATAACGTTGTAGTGAAAGAAGGAGGTGTGAAGCCTGAATTAGGCAAAGATGCCCTACCCCATTGGGAACTTGCGAAGAAATACAACCTGATAGACTTTGAACTTGGCGCAAAAGTGACAGGTGCCGGATTTCCATTCTATATTGGTAAGATGGCACGTTTTCAGCGAGCACTTGAGGCATTTTTCCTTGAGGAGGCACGCAAGAACGGCTATCTGGAGGTTCAACCCCCGTTGGTTGTGAACCAAGCTTCAGGCTATGGAACAGGTCAGCTTCCTGACAAAGAAGGCCAGATGTATCATGCTGAGGTTGATGATTTGTATCTGATTCCGACCGCAGAGGTACCAGTGACCAATATCTTCCGCGACGTGATTCTTGACGAGAAAGACCTTCCAGTAAAGCGTTGCGCTTATTCCGCTTGTTTCCGCCGTGAGGCAGGTGCCTACGGTAAGGACGTTCGCGGCCTGAACCGTCTGCATGAATTCGACAAGGTTGAGATTGTACGCATCGACACACCCGAGCACTCCTACGATTCTCTGAACGAGATGCTTGCCCATGTGGAAGGTCTGCTTCAAAAACTTGAGCTTCCCTACCGCATCCTGCGTCTGTGTGGTGGTGACATGTCGTTCACAAGTGCCATCTGCTACGACTTTGAAGTGTGGTCTGCAGCTCAACAGCGTTGGCTGGAAGTAAGCTCCACATCTAATTTCGAGAGCTATCAGGCTAACCGTCTGAAATGCCGCTACCGCCGTTCATCAGACAAGAAGATAGAATTGTGCCACACATTGAACGGTTCGGCCCTAGCCCTCCCTCGTATAGTGGCATCGCTAATGGAGAACAATCAGACACCGGAAGGCATCCGCGTTCCGCAAGCGCTGATTCCATATTGCGGTTTCGAATTACTTGATGACAAGAATTTTTAAGGTAAGACCAACGTAAATTCTAAAATACATGAACAAGATTGTTAAGAAGGAGCAATTTTCGGAGAAAGTGTTCAAACTGGTTGTTGAGGCTCCGTTGATTGCAAAATCCCGCAAGGCGGGTCATTTCGTAATCGTCCGCGTGGGCGAGAATGGTGAGCGCATGCCGCTGACCATTGCAGAATCGGACATTGAGAATGGCACCATCACGCTGGTGGTTCAGAAAGTGGGTTATTCATCCACGAAACTATGTAATCTGAATGAAGGTGACTACATCACCGACGTAGTTGGTCCGCTAGGTCAGGCTACTCACATCGAGAACTTTGGCACCGTGGTATGCGCAGGCGGCGGCGTGGGTGTGGCTCCAATGCTTCCGATCATCAAGGCATTGAAAGCAGCTGGCAACAAAGTGATTTCAGTGCTTGCTGGTCGCACAAAAGAGTTGATTATTCTTGAGGATGAAGTTCGCAAGCACTCCGACGAGGTGATAATCATGACAGATGACGGAAGTTATGGTCAGAAAGGCGTAGTGACCGTTGGCATTGAGCAGGTGATCCAGCGCGAGCATGTGGATAAATGCTTCGCCATCGGTCCTGCCATTATGATGAAGTTCTGCTGCCTGCTTACTAAGAAATATAACGTGCCTACCGATGTGTCGCTGAACACAATCATGGTTGATGGCACGGGTATGTGTGGCGCCTGCCGTATCACAGTCGGGGGTAAGACACGTTTTGTATGCGTTGACGGTCCAGAATTCGACGGTCATGAGGTGGATTTCGACGAGATGTTCAAGCGCATGGGCGCATTCAAGGCAGCAGAGCTTGAAGAGATGAAGAAACTGGAGAACCACGTTGAGAGCGTTATCGTTGACAGTAGCATAAAAATTGATGCTGACAAAGCAGCCAAAGCAGAAAAGATGTCAAGCAAAGCTCCGCTATCCGAACTGACCGACGCGAAAGCAACATGGCGTCAAGAGCTGAAGCAGACTCTGAAGCCGAAGGACCGTGGCTTAATTGAGCGTTGCAAGATGGCAGAGCTGGATCCGGTTTATCGCGCTACAACACGCACAGAGGAAGTAAACATCGGCCTGACCGAGGAGCAGGCTCTAGTTGAAGCCAAACGTTGTCTCGACTGTCCGAAACCCACATGTATGGAGGGCTGCCCTGTAAATATCAACATTCCTTCTTTTATCAAAAATATTGAGCGCGGTGAGTTCTTGGAGGCAGCCAAAGTATTGAAATCCACATCTGCCCTGCCAGCAGTATGCGGTCGCGTTTGTCCTCAGGAGAAGCAATGCGAGAGTAAGTGCATCCAAGTGAAGATGGGCAAACAGCCTGTGGCTATTGGTTATCTAGAGCGTTTCGCAGCTGATTTCGAGCGTGAGAGCGGGAAGATGGCACTTCCGGAAGTAGCAGAGAGCAACGGCATGAAAATCGCAATCGTTGGTTCCGGCCCTGCTGGTCTTTCCTGTGCTGGTGACATGGCAAAACTGGGCTACGATGTGACAGTGTTTGAAGCACTTCATGAAATCGGTGGTGTATTGAAATACGGTATTCCAGAATTCCGTCTTCCGAACGCCATTGTTGATGTTGAAATTAACAATCTCCGCAAAATTGGCGTAAACTTCGTGAAAGACTGTATCGTAGGTAAGACCATCACCGTTCAGGATTTAGAGAATGAAGGTTACAAAGCCATATTCGTGGCATCAGGTGCGGGTCTGCCTAACTTTATGAATATCCCTGGCGAGAACAGCATCAATATTATGTCGAGCAACGAATATCTGACTCGCGTTAATCTGATGGACGCATCGAATCCCGCATCCGACACACCAATCAACAAGGCGCACAGTGTAATGGTTGTAGGCGGCGGTAATACCGCCATGGACTCCTGCCGCACAGCTAAGCGTCTTGGTGCAGAGCATGTGTTTATCGCTTATCGCCGCAGCGAAGCAGAGATGCCCGCTCGATTAGAAGAAGTGAAGCATGCGAAAGAGGAAGGAATTGAATTCCTGACCCTCCACAACCCAATAGAGTACATAGCTGACGAGAAGGGTGCCGTGAAGCAGGTACGTCTTCAGAAGATGGAACTGGGCGAGCCAGATGCCAGTGGCCGCCGCTCCCCTGTGCCAATCGAAGGTGCTATCGAAACTCGTGATATCGACATGGCAATAGTTGCTGTAGGTGTCTCCCCCAACCCACTCGTACCGAAATCGGTAGAGGGTCTGGAACTGGGTCGCAAGAACACCATTGCCGTAAACGAACAGATGCAGTCGAACATCCCAACGATATTCGCCGGCGGCGACATTGTTCGTGGTGGGGCTACGGTGATTCTCGCCATGGGTGACGGACGTCGTGCCGCTCAGTATATGGACGAGATGCTCAGAAAAGGCTGATAGCCTCAGACAACATCATATTAAATATAAAGGTGTGCGACTTCTATGCTGCACACCTTTATATATTTATAGAGAATTATAGATATTTATAGCTTTTATATTAACTCTAGTATCGGAAATGTATTTTTTTTATTTGAAAATATATGGCAATTAGAGATGATCGATGACACTGGGGAGTTTAATAATAGAGTCAATGACAGCCGTTGGTATTGTCTCGTCATAATGCTGTATTCCATTCCATCCAATGCCCTTCATCCAGACAGTCTTACATCCGAGGGATGCCGCAGGTATAATATCTTTATCATAAGCGTCGCCAACGACAACTACTTCTTCAGGATTGAGATTAAGCGCTTCGACTCCAAGCTGGAAAATACGAGGGTCTGGTTTTCT
The DNA here is from genome assembly GCA_016284045.1 of Bacteroidaceae bacterium. GTDB lineage: Bacteria > Bacteroidota > Bacteroidia > Bacteroidales > Bacteroidaceae > UBA3839. The sequence goes on along the minus strand of JAEEOB010000059.1, from coordinate 19,913 downwards.
GACGCCAACAACCGAAGACTCTATGACAGATTTAAAGAAATTGAGGTTGAAATCATTGAGAATCGTCTGGATGTTACCATAAAAATTGGATACGAGTACAAGGGGAAATTGTCTGCTGAGCAACTTCAATATTTTACGGCTTATTTTTAAATTATTCAAGACGAAATGATAACAAAAAACAGCGATTTCATCGGAAATTCTGCTTCTTTTCTCTTCGTTCTTTTCCATACCAATCCACATTTTCGCATCAACGAGGAATGATGTCTGAATATTGAGTTTTATTTTTAGCAAATCAAGAAAATTATGATCTGGTTTGATTAATGGAAACTTAGCAAGAGACCGTTCACCATGAACGTAAGCAAGCCGATATACTTCTTTCGAGATTTTCACCCCAAGATTCTGATAGCCGTTCCATATAACCTCAGACCAATGCAATGCGTTGGTGTCGATAGTTCCTCCATAATCGAAGATGATTCCTTTGAGCATATTAATAGTTATCTTAAAAAAGTGGTAAAAAGGAGTCTATAGAATGAGGGGATGAGAAGATGAGAAGACAAGACAATAGTTATTTGCACAAAATGCAGGCCAGCCACATAAAATTCCGCACAAAAACGCTATATTTTTTTGATGAGTTGCCGGCAGAATTGCTCATGCCGATAGTTCATGTATTTATATACACCACCAAGGACGATGATTTCAAAAAGGAGGTAGATCCAAGGCATGTCGATTAGTGCAGCGATATAGAGCGCAAGTCCACGGGCGTTGAAAGTAAGGAAATTGGTGTATTTCATGAGAGGCAGACTACACTGTCTGAATTCATCACGAACGTCTTGGGGAATGTCGGTTCCATATTTTTCTTTCAGCTTGCTCCAGTAAGCCTGGAATGCAGGTGTCTCTTTCTCCTGATTGAACGTATAATTCTTATAAAACCAGAGGAAAGTCTTATTAATCCTATTTCCTTTCCATGGCATATTTTCAAATTTCTGGTTAAGTTGTTCAGAGTTATCAAACTCACTTCCCTCTTTACCTTTTATGAAAAAAAGATGTATATTGCGATAGTAATCAGCAAGGCGGCAAGGATATATATGACCGACAAAACCACTAAGTACACACAGAATAAGACCTCCCCATCCAAAAGTCAGCATACTGTTAGAGAAAGGTAGAGGGTCATCATACATACGATATGCCAGACACACATAAATAGATATATACCAGACATCAGCAGCCACACCATCGAGGATACGTCCGAGCTGTGTTTTCTTGCCTGACATACGTGCCAACTGACCATCCGCACTGTCATAATGATTGGCCCAAACAAGCAGGATGACGGCAATAATATTGCAAGTCATGCCCGTCATGCCGAACAATGCAGGCTCATTATTGGCATGATAATGGAACATAAATCCAGACAACGCTCCTAGAATCATCGACAAAACCGTGACCACGTTAGGATGTACTCCGAAGAAATCGAAAAATTTAGCCCACAAAAATCCGATGGGGCGGTTGAACACGGTGTCGAACCACTCCTCAGTGTCTTTCGACTTATATGTGTCTTTTATATGCGTTTGTTTTGACATTGGTTATATTTACGATTTACAGATTTACTATTAACCATTTATTCTATTATTAGGAATTTTAGCAACAGTAAAAAAACTAAATTTAATGTCAGGCAATCATTCATGATTTAAACTTATCTTTTTGGCTGTTTTCCAGCTGTTCATCGGTCATGATGCCCGAATCACTCCCTCTGACCAACTGAAAAACAGCTCAAAAATCTAAGACAAATTTTCCTAACTTTTTTTTCACTATTACTTAGTTATTTCCATGAACAAAAATTACTAAATGATTGTGATAATTTCAGAAGGCGGAGAGTGATAGCATCTGCAGCAGAATTTCTGCAGGATGAGAAGCTTGGCCAGTCGTTGAAATCAATTATTTTGAAGTCACCTTCCGCATTAACCACGCAGTCGCCTCCATAGACAAAGATACCGGACAAAGCAGCAATCCGGTCGCATACTATTTTCAATTTTGTTGCATCAAACTTAAAACGAACCGGCTTGCCATTTATTGCCTCCAATCCAAATTTGGAGTGTTTCAAATCCGGATAGCTCCAATAGAAGAAATTCGTGTCTTCAATGCCATAAAACTTAACCAGATCCCCTTTGAGATGCTCACTGATAATAATATCCCCCAGTGGATATCGTTTATGAATCAACCGTATCCTCTTCAGAGCATCCTCTTGGGTCTGTACAAATGCCACATCATCGTTGAATTGTGCCCATCCCTGTCCATTTTTTATCCAACAGGGAAATGTTATTTGGTTTATCAGTTGCTCAAGTCGTTCAATATCTTCTTGAATGGTCAGATTATCAATAATCAGCGTATTGGGAATCGGGAATTCATTTTCGGACAAAAGTCTTGTGATATTACTTCTATGCGCATTAGTAATCGCATTTGCCCCATTCAAGACCGGTATGCCATGATATTCGAGATGCCGCAAGCAAGAAATCCCCTCATCACCTCTGAGCATAGTGAAAACGGCATCTGGAGGTTCCTGACTGATATTCTGCAAATCAGATATATTGTCTTCAGAAATGAGAGAGACCTCATTCCCGAATGCTTTCAGCCTTTGTTCCACCTCCTGCATGATTGCCAAGTCGTTGGCAGACATGTTCGGTGAAAACTGTTTTCCTCTTGTGATGCCTACAACTTTCATGCCAGAAACATCTCTGCTTTAGTGATATCTTCAACGTGGTCGATATCAAGTATTTTTGAGAATTTAAAAATTTTCAGCTTCAAATTGTCACAAATAAGCTGTCGTTGGAAATTTCTCATCCTCTCCACTCCATTTTCCATACACCACTTCAGTGTTGGGAAAGATCGGCTGTCGAGGCAATAAATCCCCCCACTGATAACATCGCATCGAGAGTTACCGTCGTTGACATTCGGATTCAGCTCAAACTGAGCGATGTCATCATGGAAACCGGTAATATATCCATGAGAATTATAAGAGATATAAAGAGGTTTTTCATCGTCGATGAAATCGGTTACCGCCATCATCCCATCATCAGTAGAGTGCTTGAAACAGTCGATGAAATCGGAAAATTCCTGCTCTTTGAAAATCGTATCGACAGTAGTGAGACAGAATTTCCCATTCCCGATGAGCTTATGCATCTCATAAAAGCTGTGCATAGAGCTGGGGGTTGTTTTCACAATCATCTGAATGGGCAGTCCATTATTTATCAATTGTTGAACATGTTGCTGAGTCTGCGGATGAATCTGATTGACGATGATGACAATTTTTTCCGCCCCCTGTTTCAAAAAGATATTGACGAGGCGGTCAATCATCGGTAAGCCATTGATTAAAATCAACGGCTTGGGTGTGCCGATACCTTCATGCGCAAGCCTTGAGCCTTCACCAGCAGCAATAATTGCGAAAACCATATAAAAATGAAAAATGAAGAATACTATTATATAAAAGAGAAAAAAATATTTATCCAGAAAACAGTCGCCACTCAACATGGAAGAGGACATACAGATTTAGCCAGTAGATGTCAGTCAGAATCAACAGCATTAATGTCATCAGAGACTTTTGGCTGTTGGGCAATATCGGGTACTTTTGTTCCGAATTTCATAAGAAGGAGTCCGATTGAAGTCCAGAAGATTTCCCTGACACGGCATATAATAGAAATAGACATGCTGACCTGAATTGTCATTCCGAGATTTGAAACCACCATCATAAAACCACCTTCCCTACCTCCAATCTGCAGAGGGATAAAGAAAAGCAGGTTAGCAAACAGTGAAGTGAAAGCCAAAATGATAAGGGAATAGACAAAAAGCATGACACTCGCCTCTTTTTCGGCAAAAAGCATGAGCATGAAAAAAATCTCGAATGACTGTAAAATTCTTCCGAAATATTCAAGAAAAAAAGAAGTAAAAAAGTATTTTTTGTTCTGTGAATGTAACGATGCAATCTGAGAGTCGATTTTCTGTAGGTCTTCCGCATTGTTTTCTGCAAATCTCTTACCCCATTTTCTGCATCCTGGAATTTTTGACACAAACCTTATCAGTTTGACTACCATTCCGTTTCTATAGCCCCTGACAAAGAGATAAATTCCGGCAATACAGAAAACCGCCACGATAGAAAGAAGAATGCCCATCAGGAAATTGACTGGCAGGAAAAGCAGATAGAGGATGAGGGCAGTAACCCAATACCAGAAATGAGAAAAGATATGCATCATGGCAAAAAGCACCGTTGATGATGAAGCCCTCTGCACCCCAACATAGGGTTTGATTTCCATGATTTTATACGGTTCACCTCCCATCAATCCCACAGGAGTGGCATAATTGAGAGCAAAACCACTGATAGTGACCTTCATCAATTTCCAAAAAGGAATATTGCAATCTCCGCTTCCCAGGAGTATAGTTCTCCACGTGAAAGTGTTCATGATGTATAGCGGCACCCACATACCGATAATAGCCACAAGCCAATAGCCGGCATGGCAAATCTGCTGCCAGAGTTCTCTGAAACTCACTTTAAAAGTAAGAATCATGAGAACAACGAATACTAACCCAACGAAGAAGAATATGTTTCTGGTGCTGCTTTTCATCAGATATCGTCTTCTGTAACCTGATCGAGTTTGAGTTTATCGCTGTCGTCTCTCTTCTCGTAATACTGTTTTGTGAGGGGATTGGCGTAAGCCTCATAATATCTCTCACGGTTTCTGAAAATATCTATAGCAGAGAAAATAGCCTGACGGAAGGAACTTTCATCCGCCTGGTTGTGCCCAGCAATATCATAAGCAGTACCGTGTGCAGGTGATGTTCTGATGACTGGTAACCCCGCCGTATAATTCACTCCGTCATCCATAGAAATAGCTTTGAAAGGAGTGAGTCCCTGGTCATGGTACATTGCAAGAATCGCATCGAATTTTGCATAATTACCCGAGCCAAAAAAACCGTCAGCTGCATAAGGTCCAAAGCAACGGATTCCTTTCTTGAAAGATTCCTGAATTGCTGGAATAATCATTTCCTGCTCCTCATTACCTATAGTTCCGTTATCACCACAATGGGGATTCAGTGAAAGGACAGCTATTCTTGGATTATCTATAGCGAGATCCATCTTCAGTGCCTCATTAAGAATTTTCAGTTTCGCCTCAATGAGATGTTTGTTAATTTTCTGTGCAATCTGAGCTACAGGCACATGAGTAGTAACCAGTGCCACCCTAATTCTGTCATTCATGAGAATCATGAGTGAGTGGTTACCTTCTCCTGCTTGTTTCTCGATGTATTCTGTGTGTCCTGGGAATTTAAAGTCATCACGTTGTATGGTGTGCTTATTAATAGGTGCAGTAACTAGCACATCCACCTGTTGGTTTTTAAGTGCTTCCACGGCAGCTTGAAGGGAGACGAAGGCAGCATTACCGGTTTCCTCTGACGGTTTACCCGGCTCAATCTTGATTTCCTTGTCACCGAAACAATCGACAATATTAAGTTGATTTTCACGAGCTTTTTCCGGCCTGTCGATGACATTGAAATTAGGAGCACCCTCAATTGATTTCTTATAATAAGCCGCCACTTTTGGTGTGCTGAAAATCACGGGCACACACATCTGTAGCATATCTTCGTTAGCAAAAGTCTTAAGGATGACCTCATATCCGATACCATTGACATCACCATGGGATATACCCACTTTTATTTTTTGCATGGTAATATATTAATTGGAATTGATAATTATCAAGAATAGAGTTATTTTTTTTATTTTAGTGAAAAGAGATTGAGGCAGCATAACCGCCTCCTGAGGATAACGATGGCAGTGAGCCGAGAGTACTCCTGGTTTATTCTTCTTTTTTGTCGTCTAATTCAGGATACATGTTAAGAGTATAAAGTGAAGCCTCAAGTCTTCGCAGGATGCTTCGTTTCATCTTGCTAGGTGCATAGACGAAAGTCTCGGCAACGATAACACGGTTATTGACCGAGTCGATTCTTGAGAGTGAGATGAAAGGACCTCCCATAGCGTCTCCGCTCATTTCCCACAGTCCCCTGCCCTCCTGAATGAACTGTCCGTTTTTGTTGAAGTTATTAACCTGTACCACTTCTTTATTTGTCTGCATCTTGCTGCCAGGGTTGTACCCAGGAATGTTTCTTCCAAGGAAAGTGTCCCGGAGTGCTATGAATCCCTGTTTGTCGAATACCTTCTGCGTGGCATACGGATAAGAATAGACGACTATGTTCTGAACAGTAGATAGGCCGTCGTTTGAAATCCAGACAAAGTCCTTTGCTGTTTTAACCTTGAGCAAGTCAGATGGTACAAAGATGTCGCATCCCAGCACTTTCTTAACAGTATCGGAGATGGCATAATTGTGGTTGTAGCTCAGATAATCGCATTGACGCACCAACTCCTCATTATAAAGGAAATTAATGAGAGACGATTTGTTCTCAGCAATATATTCAGCCATTTGCCTGTTATTTTCCGCATGGATATTGATAATCACTTGAGGATAGGCGTTGACATTGCGGTCAAACAGAATTTTACCCCCTCTGTAATCATCATCAATTTTGAGAAAAATGATATTTCTGAAGAGGTTGAAAATCCGGTCATAATCCTCAAGCTTGATTCTGGTAACATGGAACGAAGGCTCATCCTGCGGAAGCATTGGCACAGGTGAGTTGAGCACTTTTCTTAACGCCTTACCAGCCTCAGTTCCCCAGATAGAATCATCAGCCACAACCAACACCTCGTATGGATTTCCAGAAGAGGAAGGAACGAGCATAGGCTTATGCGGGTCGCGCTTTGGATTACAAGAAAGCAACTGTATGGCAATGAGCAGCAGTGTAAATCGGATTAGAGCTTTCATGATTAATACAAATGAAAAGAGTATAAATGATAAATAAAGATGAGAAAACGAGAAGACTTTTGAAGCCTGTGAACCACCAGCACTACCTGACAAATAACAATGATTTTAATTATTCATTCTTTCGGTTGAGAGAAGTCCGCAAGCCGCAAATATGTCCTCACCACGTGAAGCCCTGATAGTTGTGAAAAGACCATGTTTTGTGAGATAATCTCTGAAGCGGGACATAGCCACTTCGTCAGCTCCCGAAAGCGGTACATCCGGAATCTGATGGAATCGGATGAGGTTGATTCTACAGTCGATGCCTCGGAGCAACTTAATCAGCGCATCTGCATGTGCTTTAGAATCGTTCTCGCCTTTGAACACAATATATTCGAACGAAAGGCGACGCTGATGCGTGAAGTCATAATTCCGTAGGATTTCCACGATTTCCTCCGCCTTAAACTGTTTTTCCGCAGGCATAAGCTTTAAACGGAGTTCATGAAGCGGTGCATGGAGACTTATGGCAAGATGGCACTGGCTATCATCAAGGAACCGTTGAAAATTCTTCTTCAGTCCTACGGTAGAAACAGTAATCCTCCTAGGACTCCATCCATATCCAGTCTCGCTAGTCAACCTTTCAAGAGCCGCCATAACGGCATCAAGATTGTCGAACGGTTCCCCCTGCCCCATGAAGACGATATTAGTGATGCTTTTTTCCCTGATAGCCCAATGGATTTGTGCCAGAATGTCAGTTACAGTAAGATTGCCCTGGAATCCCTGCTTACCTGTCTGACAGAAAAGGCAGTTCATCTTACATCCCACCTGAGAAGAGACACAAAGCGTGCCTCTATCTCTGTCAGGAATATATACCGTCTCCACAAACTTGCCGTTGGCTGTCGGGAAGAGATATTTCTCTGTTCCATCCTTACTGACAATCGTCTCGAGAGGTTTTGCCGCACCAAGTGCATAGTGCAGTTTGAGTTTTTCGCGGTTTTGTTTCGAGATATTGGTCATGCAGTCGATGTCGTCCACGACCTTGCCATAAATCCACTCCTGCATCTGCCTGCCTGTGAATTTTGGCATAGAAAGCGTGGTCGCCACCTGCTGCAATTCCTGTGTAGTCATGCCTATAAGACATGACTTTGTCTCGTTTACCATGCGAAAATAGGATAATCTTTCATGATGCTGTTGACTTTCTCACGTACACTTGCGATAACGCGTTCGTCTTCAGGTGCGTTGAGCACGGTTTCTATCATCTCTGCAATCAAAAGCATCAGGTCCTCTTTGGCACCACGTGTAGTGATAGCCGGCGTACCAAGACGGATGCCGGATGTCTGGAATGCAGAACGTGAATCGAAAGGCACCATATTTTTATTTGCCGTGATATCGGCAGCCACGAGTGCCTTCTCCGCCACCTTACCAGTGAGATCCGGATATTTGGGACGGAGGTCAACAAGCATTGAGTGGTTGTCTGTACCGCCTGAGCAAATGAAGAATCCTCTTTCGATAAGAGCCTGAGCCAGTACGGCAGCATTCTTCTTTACTTGTTTCTGATAATCAACAAATTCCGGCTGCAACGCCTCTCCGAATGCCACAGCCTTAGCTGCGATGACATGTTCAAGCGGTCCTCCTTGCTGTCCTGGGAAAACAGCAGAGTTAAGAATCTGCGACATTTTCTTGATTTCGCCCTTCGGAGTGGTGAGTCCCCATGGGTTGTCGAAATCCTTCCCTAGTAAGATGATACCTCCACGCGGTCCACGTAGTGTCTTATGAGTTGTTGAAGTGACGATATGTGCATACTTGAGGGGGTTGTTGAGGAGTCCTGCAGCGATAAGTCCTGCTGGATGTGCCATATCAATCATAAGTATTGCTCCTACCTCGTCAGCGATTTTACGCATACGCTCGTAGTCCCACTCACGGCTGTAAGCAGAACCTCCGCCGATAATCAACTTAGGTTTATGTTCAAGAGCCAGTCGCTCCATCTCATCGTAATCCACCCGGCAAGTGTCCTTGTTAAGGTTGTATCCAACAGGGTTGTAAAGAATACCCGATGTGTTCACATGACTTCCATGAGAGAGGTGACCGCCGTGGTCGAGGTTGAGTCCCATGAACGTATCTCCCGGTTTTAGCACGGAAAGGAGAACAGCAGCATTGGCCTGTGCTCCTGAATGCGGCTGTACGTTGGCATATTCAGCCCCGAAAAGCTTCTTCACTCGTTCTATGGCAAGAGTTTCGGTCTGGTCAACGACCTCACATCCTCCATAATACCGTTTCCCCGGATAGCCTTCGGCGTATTTATTTGTAAGACATGATCCCTGCGCTTCCATCACCTGGTCGCTTACATAATTCTCACTGGCGATGAGCTCCATGCCCTTCACTTGTCTCTCGTGTTCCTTCTCAATGAGAGAGAAGATTTCACTGTCTCTTTTCATTTTAAAAAAATAGCTTATTGAGTAATAAAGAAAAATAATTTTACTTTAAGAATGCAAAGTTACGACTTTTTCGTGATATTTAAAAATTAATAGTGTAAAGAATGTTATTTAGCATATATCTTTCACCTTATTTTGTCATTTTTATATTTTATAATTCAGCAGATATTGGGTGGTAAAATAAAAAGTATTAACTTTGCATAATAAAGAGAAAGAAAAATCTCGCAATTTGAAACAATTAATTATAAACTTATTGTGCATGACAACACGTACCATCACATTTGTGGTCCTGTTACTTGTGCTTTGCCCAACCACCTTATTCTCACAGAATGACGAAAACAGTCAATCAAAAGGAGCTAATGCGAAACATAAGAAAGGTTTGAAATGGCTAAAGAACTATTTAGACGAATCACCCGCCAAAGGATAATTCATCTACTGAAAGAACTGGCACACTCCGAAGGATTATTTCTATGGAAACCAGAGCGACGAGAATAAATATCTCCAAACCACAAAAATCATTGTATGTCAGAGTTATGAAAAACAAATAATAATATTGTCTGATTGTCATTATTTTTTCGTAACTTTGCAGAAACAAAAAACAAACTAACATAATTCAAGTTTCTGAAGTAAAAAGGGAAGTAAAAATGGGAGTTATAAAAGGGAGTTAACGAGCTTGAGGCTCGTGGACGATAGTTTTGCCAATGATAAATCGATATTAGAGTCACTCAAAAACAAACAGAACTTAATAATTATCAGCATTTTCAAATACTTGCGAAAGTTGAATAACATAATTAAAAACTAACGATACGAAACATTATGAAACGGATTTTCATGTTCTTATTGGTGCTTGGCATGGTGTATAGCACTTGTATTGCCGATGACGTCACCAGCACCCCAACTATTTATTATGAAGATGCTGACGTGAACGCTGACGGCATGGTTAATATCTCAGATATTGTAACAACAATCAACAAGATGGCTGCCGGAGAAACAGAAGGCAGCGGTGATGTGAACCATGACGGCAAGACTGACATTTCGGATGTTGTAGCTATCATCAATGTGATTGCCAATGGCGCCCCTCACAAGCCAGACAATCCCGAGCCATCTGATGAAAAAGTGATAATAACCGAGTCCAAAGGTTGGCTTGAGTATGCCTACGTGAAGTTCTCGTTGCTTGAAGGAATGAAAAGCTATAACGCTTACATCAAAGGCGGTCAGTATGCAGACTACACGAAAGTTGATGATCCATTAGTAAGAAATTACGGCAGTTACGGTCGTGCCGACGTGCCGGGTTTGAAAGCTGGTGATGATTATTACATCAAGATTGTACCTGTTGATTCCACAGACACAGAGTTGGAAGCAGCATCATGTGAGTCGGAAGTGATGAGTGTGAAGAACTACAGCCGAGCCGGCTTCGCCCATCTCAATTATAGCGGTGTCGGCTCCTACAACGATGACGGCACACTGAAGTCCGGAGCAAAAGTGCTTTATCTGACAAGCGCCACCGCCAAGACCATGGAAGCGACCATCAGCTATTTCAGAGACGGCAAGAGCTACAGCCTGAAAGCCAAGGGCATCCAGCACATTCTATCTGCTTTAGAAAAAGGCGAGAATCAAACACCACTTGCCATCCGTATTATCGGTACAGTAAGCCTTGCCGATCTCGACTCGCTTGGAAGCAAAGAAGAAGGTCTGCAGATAAAAGGAAGAAAAGCCGACACCCAGTTAGATATCACGATAGAAGGAATTGGTGATGATGCCACAGTGAAAGGCTTCGGCTTCCTGGTCCGCAACGGTAAGAGTGTTGAATTCCGTAATTTTGCCATCCTCCGCTGCATGGACGACGGACTGTCACTCGACACCGACAACTCGAACATCTGGATTCATCATCTCGATGTGTTCTACGGCAAAGGCGGTAGCGGCGACCACATAAAAGGCGACGGTGCGATAGACATCAAGAGCAACTCAAAATACGTGACGATGAGTTACTGTCATGAATGGGACACAGGTAAAAGCAACATGTTCGGCATGAAAAGCGAGAGCGGTCCAAACTATATCAGCTACGACCACAACTGGTTTGACCATTCCGACTCGCGTCATCCCCGCGTTCGGACGATGAGTGTACATGTATGGAATAATTACTTCGACAACAACGCCTTATATGGTGTCGGTGCCACAACTGGCTCCAGCGTGTTTGTGGAGAACAACTATTTCTTAAAGACCAAGAAGCCGATATTAAGTTCTCGCCAAGGCACAGATGCGACAGGCGATGGCACATTTTCAGGAGAAGACGGCGGGATGATTAAAGCATACGGTAATTATATCGACACCACCTGCAAGAACTTCAGATACTACACCCAGAACAATCCCCACCCCACGCTCGGCTATGACGCATACGAAACAGAGACTCGCGAAGAGTTGGTTCCGTCAACAGAGAAGACACTCAAAGGAGGCACCATCTACAACAACTTCGACACAGACGCCAGTCTGATGTATGCATATACGCCAGACGCAGCAGAGAATGTTCCTGATATTGTGAAGGGATGGTATGGTGCCGGGCGTCTGAACCACGGTGATATTGAACACACATTCGCTGACAACACCGGCACCGAGGACATCGACAAAGCCATAGATAATGAATTGGCATCGAAAATCGACAATTACAAATCGTTGTTAGTAGGATGGTTTGGAGAAAAAGGACTGGAGAATCCTGAGAACCCAGAGAATCCTGAGAATCCTGAGAATCCTGAGAACCCGGAAAACCCCGACAATCCAGACAATCCAGATGTGCCAGAGGGAGTCATCAGCAGTTCGTTTGCAAAGAGCGGTACTCCGTCGAATACCTTCTTCACAGTAAAAGGTAACGGATCGGACAGCAAAGGCAAGGTGACGGTGGATGGCGTGGAATACACGACTTGCCTGAAGATTGAGACCAGTACATCGCTGAAGTTCTCTATACCATCGGCATACGTTCTGACTTTGTATTTCGGTCCGAGCGAAACAGCAAGTATCAAAATCAACGGCAGCAAGATCACCGGTTCGGGCAACACTTATACAGAGACGCTTGAAGCCGGCGATTATGAGCTGACGAAGGACAAAAGTGTGAATCTGTTCTATATCAAATTAGTACCAGTAAATTAATAGTAGTTCAGGAAATTGTGTGAGCGTAACCTCCTGTTTTTTTAATTAATCTCTAAGGAATAAAGGATTATTTATATAGATTAATAAGCAAATGATAGGAATACCAGCTAATGCGACTGAGAGGAATAAAGGACTATAACAGCATTTACCACACTAATTCCTGAATAACTAAATAAACATAACGACAGAACATTTATTTTGAGACTCCCTAGGGAGTCTCAAAAACAAAAAGATTTTATCATAACTAGTTCCTTCAGCGTGTCTCTACTCGTCGTTGATTTGTTCCTCTATGGCTTTGCTTGACGCAAGACTATCAGCACGGCGGATAAACGAAGCGAGGGGTGTAGTTTTTTGGACTTCGAGAAAGCGGCTCTCCACCTCCTCAATCTTGCAGTCTCCATCTTTGGTCCATCTGCCCATGTGCCATGCAATAGCGAGTTGCTCGTCTTCAAATAACTCAAGTCCCCATTCAAGCAATAGCCTCACAGATTTTTTCCCATGAGGATTATTAGGAACACCAGTACCTTGAGGCTTACCATTTCGCATATAGAACACATCCATTTTGCAGACATCATGGAGCAAAGCACAAAGAATGATGCTGTTGCTATCAATCACAGTTCCAAGAAATGGAATTTTTGTTGTGAAAGATTCGTATAGGTTCATAGCTTCATGATAGACTTCAAGTGAATGTTTGGCTAATCCGCCTTCAAAGTTATTATGATGATGTATGGACGCAGGCACATTGAAGAACCCTCCATCCACCAGATGATTTATGACAGATTCTATGCCTTTGCGACCAGTTGATTCGAGCAGTGAAATGACAGCATTTCTATTATCCTGCATTTGGTTATCAGTAAGCATTGGTTTAGTTGTAAGTTTTTTAACAAATCGTTTTTTGCTTAAACAGATTAAGCAACAGTAAAAAAATAACTTAATAAAATTAATGTCAGGCAATCATTCAAGATTTAAACTTATCTTTTTGGCTCTTTTCCAGCTGTTCATCGGTCATGATGCCCGCATCACTCCCTCTGACCAACTGAAAAACAGCTCAAAAATCAAAGATAAATTTTCCTAACTTATTTTTTCACTATTACTAAGACAAAGTTAAGCAAAAAAGTTGAATAGAACAAGATTGTTATTCGTTATTTGTTGAAAGTATTTACTATTTCGTGGATCACTTTTTGTTGAATTTAAATTATTATCACTAACTTTGCGCAAAAAACGAAAGCCACGGTTTTTTAATAATTTAGAAATAGGCGGCAGCACCGCCGTTTACGGAGAAGGAAATAATAACGATGGATTTTCAAAAAATAACAGAAGATGTGTGCAAAGTGGCCCATGAAGCCGGCGCATATCTGAAGAGTGAGCAGAAGATACTTCATGAGGATCAAGTCGTTGAGAAACACAATCATGACTATGTGTCATACGTGGATCAGTCGAGTGAACGGTTGGTGGTGAGCCGTCTGAAAGCGATTCTTCCTGATTCTGGTTTTCTGACAGAGGAAGGAACTGCCGTTCACAAAGATGAACCATACTGGTGGGTGATTGATCCATTGGACGGTACTACAAACTACATTCACGGTTATCACAACTACGCAGTAAGCATTGCATTACGCAATGAACATGAGATTCTTTCAGGTGTGGTTTATGACGTTTGCCTTGATGAATGTTTCTACGCATGGAAAGGGGGCGGTTCATGGCTTAACGGCAAGCGACTTCATGTTAACAGTGACCATGACATCAGTCAGGCACTCTTAGGCATTGAGTTGCCTTACGACGCAAACGACTACCGCCCCACAGGCCTTCATCTGATTAATCATTTCTACGGTTTATGTGGTGGCATCCGCATGAACGGTTCTGCCGCTCTTGCCATCTGCAATGTGGCCTCGGGGCGTTATGACGGATGGCTGGAACGAGGAATCGGCCAATGGGATCATGCCGCCGCCTCACTTGTGTTAATAGAGGCAGGTGGAACCATCACCCGGTTTGACGGCAGTTCTGACTATATCAATCACGGTGATATTATCGCCTCAAACGGGACAATACATCAGGAATTGGTTGATGCAGTCAGTAATTTGAAGAGAGAAGAGTGAAAAATGAATTTTCTTTGACCAAAGGTAAAGAAATATTTATTTTACGCAAAGGTTTTGTAGGATGAGATTATTTTGCTATATTTGAAAAAAATTTCAGAAAACAAGAAAGTCTTATGGAAACGACACTTTATTTAGACAAACAAACAGGTCATCTTTGGTATTTCCCATTGTGGGACAACGACACAGGCAGCACACTTCGCTATGTTGAAATTGAAGGTCATGAGATATTCTCATGTGCCGGTCCGTTCTACATTCCTCAGGAAAAGCACATCATGATCTTCGGCAATGACAACGACGAATACACAATGCTATTAGTCAGCAATCTGAACGAGGGCGAGCCAGGCGTGTATTACTCCCCCACACCCAGTTTCGGTTACCGTCATATCGAGCTTTTCCGTGGTAAACGCAACCTCATTGCCGTATTTCTTCAGAGCGACGGTTTCTGGCGTGCAGAGGAGATAATAGCTCCCGCCACTGACCGTAAGATGAAATCGCTAGTAATCAGCGAGACCCTAAACGGCACCTACCGCTTTCGTAGCGATGCGATCCGTTCAGTAAGTCCTCAGATAGAGCAGATGGATAAGATATTCTCGACTTATCACAAAAGTGTGGTAGAGGATGAGGTATTATTACCTCAAGAAAACACCAAGTCAGAGACACCATCAATCGCTCCCCCCTCAAACTCAGGCTACAACCGAAAATTCACGCCATCTTTAATAACGAGAGAGAATCTTGGACTGAATGAGATATTTGTGTTCGGCAGCAACCGTGACGGTATGCACGGCGCTGGTGCAGCTGCAGCTGCCAGCCGTTATTTCGGCGCCATTTGGGGCAAGGGTGAAGGCATTCAAGGCCGCAGTTATGCCATTCCGACAATACCAGATAATCTGAAATCGATAGGTGAATGTGTGGCACGTTTTATTGCCTACGCCAAGGAACATCAGGATAAAGTGTTCTTAGTGACGCGAGTGGGCTGCGGTATCGCTGGTCACACAGAAGAAGAGATAGCTCCGTTGTTCTCAGAAGCGATTAATATCGAGAATATCATTCTGCCTGAGGAGTTCGTTGCAGTGCTTAAAAAACAATAGACACAAAGAATGCAAGTTTTGCAGCAAAAAAGACAGGCTTTCAGTTTTTCGAGATTTTTTGAAAGCAGAAAAAGTTGAAAGTCCGGAAAGATAAGCAAACTGCACAAAATAAGACACAGACGAGGTGCAAGGTAAGGATACACCTCGTCTGTGTCTTTTTAAGCAATTAGTTGTAAGGCTATTATTGTACTGAAGATTCTGAGAAATAAAATTGTCGTAGCGGTTTTGTAACAGCATCGCCCTTCAAGGATATTTTATTCTGTAGTCTGATGTCGACAGATGATGCGCCAATCTTGATGATAAAGTCTCCTGGCAGGATGTTCCATTGCCTTTTCCCCTGGTTGGAATAGAATCCGAACTGTTCGGTGTAGATTTTTGTTTTGACCGTCTTGGTTTGTCCTGGATTCAGAGAAACACGGGCAAATCCCTGCAGCTGTATAGGGCGTATCTGCTGGCTCTCCTGTGTTGGCGACAGATAAATCTGAGCGATTTCGTCCGCTTCCACATTTCCGGTATTTGAGACCTCAAACGAGATGTTAACCGCCTCATCATCAGTGGATGCTTCTTTATTGACTTGCAGGTTTTTGTAATCAAACTTTGAATAAGATAATCCATATCCAAAAGGCCATTGCACCTTCGCTTTGGCAGTGTCGCCATAGTTATAGCAAAGCGGCTCATACACTTCGGTGTTGGGGTAGCTGACTGCGAGTTTTGCAGAAGGAGATATTTTGCCATAAAGGATGTCCGCCACAGCATTTCCTCCTTCCTCTCCCGGATACCATGCCTGAATGACCGCCGCACACCGTTCAGCCAACCCACTGACCACCTGTGCCCTTCCACCAAACATCACGAGAATCACTGGTTTTCCTGTGGCTATCAGCTCATTGACAAACAACTCCTGCTTCCCTGGCAAACGCAAACCATTCCTGTCACGGTTTTCTCCGCAAAGCATCACATTCTCACCCATGGCAGCGATGATGACATCCGCCTGCCGAGCCATGCTGAGAGCCTCATCGTGGTTTGCTTCCTCTCCTGCATCCACTTTTCTGTGTAGCACCTCATATTCCCACGCTCTCTCATCACCCCCCACAGCATATTTCGTCTCAATATCCTCAGTCCAGTCGCATCCACGGGTATAAGTCACTTGCATTCCCTCCGGTTTATGTCCATTCATGCCCTCCAACAAAGTGATTACATGCGGATGGTCGAGGTCCTCCATGATTTTTTTCCAGAAGTACGTCATGGCAGGAAACGAATAGTCTCCGCACATTGCCCACATGGAGTTGGCATTTGGTCCTGTAAGGAACACGTTTTTCACATCTTTCAGCGGCAGTATTCCGTTGTTTTCGAGCAGCACCACGGACTGTGTAGCAATGTCGTAGGATGTCTGCCGTTCCTCAGGTGTGTCGAGCGTAATCGGTTCTTTGCTGTAGAGATAAGGGTTGCTGTCGAAAAGTCCGGCTCTGAATTTCTGCCTCAGCACATTCTTCACAGCCCTTTCAAGCGTCTCCGGCTTGACAAGTCCCCGGTCAATAGCTTGCTGCAGGAATTTATAATTAGCTCCACGAGGAAAGTCCACGTCGTTACCGGCATTAATTGCCGACGCTGCTTTGTGGATTTCATCGGGCATATCCGGCAGCTGGTCGATAGCAGTATAGTCGCTTACCACCATGCCGTCGAATCCGACATATCCTCGGAGGATATCCTGGAGGATTTCGGCATTAGCCACACAATTGATGCCATGAACGGCATGGTAACCAGGCATGACCACCTTGCTTCCTGCGAGGCGAATCATCGCCTCGTGAGGCATCAGAATTTCTTCCATAAGTTCTTTCTCATCGGCATCGCCGCCTCCACCATATCCAAGATAATGCTTTGAGCAAGCCCCAACCCCCTTTTTGAGATCATCCATCTGCAGTCCTTTCACAAACGCTGTGCCCATAGCTGCAGAGAGATAAGCATCCTCACCGTATGATTCCTCAAGACGGTTGAAGCTTGGTGTACGACAGACATCGACCATAGGGGAGAGAGAGAGCACGCCCCCCATCTTCCTCATAGCCGTTGCCGTCTGTTTCGTTTTTAGCATAGCCAGCTCGGTGTTGAATGAGCAGGCCTGTCCGATTTGCTGCGGATAGATTGTAGCCCCCCTTGTGTTGACTCCCGAAAGCACCTCCTCATGGAAAAGCGCTGGAATGCCATTGGGCGTGTTGTTGATGAGCCATTCCTGCATAGCCGCCACCCGGTTTCGTAAATCCTCCGGTTCTCTAGGCTTCTGACTGGCATACTGTGAGAAGTGTCCGATTCCGAAAGGAATTTCCTTTTTACATTTCTCTGTGTCTAACTCTCCCTTTTCGTTAAAGAAGTCATCCATATAGGTGCTTCTAAGCTGTGCTATCCTCTCCTGCTGTGACATCCGGCTATAAAGGTCATCAATCTGTTGCTCCATATCCTTCGACCCACACGCGGCAAGAAGAGCTGCAGTGCATAGCATTGCCATTTTTTTCATTTTAAAACAGAAAGTAAAAAAAGATTCAAATATGTTTTTGCAAAGATAATAAAAGAAAAGAGAAAGTCAAAACAAGCATGAGAAAAAGCATATTTAATTAAAAACAAAACATTCAAAAGACACAAAAACGAAAGAAGATGTATCAAATATGAAATTCATTTTTTATAAAATGTGTTAGCTTTGCATTATAATTGCATACAGAATGAAAATGCAAATTTAACGACAGAAACACATAACAATCAATTTAAACAAATAAATAAATGAAAACGTTCAGACTATCTATTTTGACAGCTTGTCTGCTGACAGTATTTTCCGCTCATGCCTACAAGAAAGAGAGTGTTGACATCACAGTGAACAATCAGAAGCGCAATATGGTTGTGTTCACTCCCAACACTATGTCTTCAAAGATGCCTCTGATGATTGTCACTCATGGCATGAACCAGGATCCGGAGTATCAGTTTGGTTCCGACAAATTTTACAATCTTATCGACACAGCCAAGTTCGTTGTGACCTATCTGCGGAGCGACGGCAGCACCTGGGACATCGGCGGGACAAAAGACCAGAACTTCGTGTTGAAGACCATTGACGAGATGCAAACCCGTTATGGTATTGACACAAACCGCGTATATTGGTCGGGATTTTCAATGGGTTCGATGCTGATGTACCACAGCATGCCGAACGTCCAGAACAGGATTACAGCATTTGCTCCAACGAGCGGTATTCAGTTCAGTGAACAGCCATGGAATAACTGTAAAAAGCCTGTAAACCTTATCCACTGCCATGCCTACGGTGATGGCACTTTCAACTACAATGACTATAACATCCACGGCTATGTTGAGAACATGGCCAAGATGAATAAATACACGAAATACAAGAAGACGAGCGGTTACCATACTATTCCCAACATCTGGTATGATGGAGACAAGGAAGTATGGAGTGGCGGTACCGACGGTAGTGAGGTTGAGTTGTTCTCTTACAACAACGGTGGTCACTGGCCGATGGACGGTAATGCCCGTGAGATATGGAATTTTGTGAAGCGCTTCAGTTTCCAGAGTCTTGAGGAACAGTATCTGGAAGTATATAACAAGGCAGTGGGTCTTCTTGAGGAATGGAAAGACACCCCAGAAGCCACCGCCAAATCCGTTTACACGATGATGAGCAATGCCGTTGACCGTTATGCCCCCGAGAAAGTGACGACCGACGCATTGAAGAGCCGTGCCATCACCCAGCTGAACACCTATATCGGTTATTTCGAGACCATGATGAAAGATGTTGAGAAAGTGGTGAAGAATGATGAGGAAGAGCATCCCGACACGTTCGACCCGAACTTCTATATCTTCCTGTGTTTCGGTCAGTCGAACATGGAAGGAAATGCCGCCATCGAGGCACAGGACCGCGAATATGTTGATCCCCGTTTCAAGATGATGCCAGCCGTTGACATGCCTTCGTCGAACCGTAAGAAAGGCAAATGGTACACCGCCTACCCTCCTCTCTGCCGTAACAACACGGGCTTGACTCCCGCGGACTATTTTGGAAGGACTATGGTTAAGAACCTTCCCGACTCGATCACAGTAGGTGTAATCAATGTGGCAGTCGGTGGCTGTTCCATCGAACTGTTTGATGAGGACAAGTGTGCAAGTGTAATTTCCGGTTCTGAGGACTGGTTTAAGAACTACTGCAAAGAATACGGCAACAATCCTTACCGCAGGCTGATTGAGATGGCAAAAGAAGCCCAGAAATATGGTGTCATCAAGGGTATTCTACTCCATCAGGGCTGTTCAAACAACGGTCAGAAAGACTGGCCTGTTAAGGTGAAGCGC